>CAYSOW010000044.1:0-10124 GCA_964432715.1 uncultured Bacteroides sp. | reverse complement strand
CTACCGTTGCTAGGCTTCTCCATACTCTTCCTCTTCCTCCTCGTCTTCCATCTCTTGCGATTCCTGACGGGTCTGCTCCAACTCTTCGCGAATGGCTTTGGCCTGACTCGGAGAGGCTTCTATCAAAGCTTGCTGCTTACTGGCACGTTCTTCTTTGTAGAGGATGTAACGACTGACACTAAGTATCATGCCGATATAAGCAGAGTTGATGAAAGTAGAGGTACCACCCTTACTGATGAACGGCAGGGGCTGTCCGGTGACCGGCACCATACCCACCGCCACACTGATGTTCATGGCAGCCTGCGTCACGAGCAAGAGGGTGAGGCCCATAATGAGGAACGAGGCGAAATAGGAGGACGACTTCTTGGCGATGCGCGAGACTCGTATCATGAGTATCACGTAGAGCAAGACGATGGCCACACCTCCCGCCAGTCCCAACTCCTCCAGCACGATGGCGAAGATAAAGTCGGAGAACGCCTGCGAAAGGAAGTCGCGCTCCACGGAGTTACCGGGCATACGACCGATGATATTTCCGCGAGAGATGGCGATGTTGGCATGTGCCACCTGCGCGTTCTTGTCGATGTCATACTCCTGCGGAGAGACTTTCGACTTGTCCTCGAAGAATCCTTTGACACGACTCTGCATGGTAGGGAAACGACGAGAAAAAGATGTGGAGTTCATCGCATCTTCCGGGATAAAACGCATCGCACAAAAGAACAGTACAATACCTCCTGCACCAACCAACACAATCTTACTCCATTGACGGAAAGGTACACGACCGATAATCATCATCATGAATATCACAGAAAAGAGCAACAGGGCCGTAGAACCATTCTCACGGAAAATCAATCCGCAAACAATCACAGAAGCGACTAGAATATATTTAAACGCCTTGGGATTAGCCCCCTTGTCCGTCTGCATGCGCGATAAGATAAGCGCCGTTGTGACAACCAAAGCCATCTTTCCCAACTCAGATGGTTGAAACTGGATGCCACAAATATCCATCCAACGTTTTGCACCGTTGGTCATCTCACCCGATATAGTCACCATAAGCAACAGTACGATGGAAATAGGTCCAAGCGTAGGCGGAATCACCCGGAACCATTTGCAGGGGATGTTGTGCACCAACACAACGATGACTGTACCCATCAACAGATAGATACAGTGTTGCGTAATCGGGCCCCAGATGTCACCCGACTTGTAGGTCAACGTACTGGTAGCGCTGAACACCTCCATGATGGAGAGAACGCAAAAACAGAAGTAGACCGTCCAGATACCACCGTCCCCTTTAAATATTTTCTTATGCAAATCCATTCTTGCAGCGTTTAAGCAATCTTTATTCTTCTATATAAACTCTCTAAATGTACCTTACAAAGCACGTACACACTCCTTGAACTGGGTGCCGCGGTCTTCGTAGCTCTTGAAGAGGTCGAAGCTGGCGCAGCAAGGACTCAGCAACACCGTCTCGCCCTCTTTGGCCATGCGAGCGGCAGCCTCAACGGCATCCTTCATGCTCTGCACATCGGCCACGGGAAGACCCATCGAATCAAAGAAGTCGTGCAACTTCTCGTTGTGCAAGCCCAGATAAACCAAGCCACTGCACTTCTCGCGCACCAGGTCGGCAATCTCGTTATAATCGTTACCCTTGTCCTTTCCACCCAAAATCAGGATGGTCTTGGTGGTCATGCTTTGCAGCGCATACCAGCAAGAGTTGACATTGGTTGCTTTCGAGTCGTTGATATACTCCACGCCCTTCACGCGGCACACCTTCTCCAAGCGGTGCTCCACCCCTTGAAAATCGCTCAAAGCCTCGCGGATGGCCTCCTTACGGATACCTGCCACATTGGCCGAGATACCTGCCGCCAACGAGTTGTAGAGGTTGTGTGTACCGGTCAGCGCCAACTCCTCCTGCTCCATATTGAAGTCGTAAGGCTTCGTGATGACCATCTTATGATCTTCCACATAAGCGATAGCGCCCTGCTCCTTCACAGCCGAGAAGGGATATACACGGGCATGGATGCCATACTTCTTCAGTTCTCGGTGGATAATCGGGTCGTCGTTCCAGTAGATGAAGGCATCCTCCTCCGTCTGGTTCTGAATGATACGAAACTTCGCATCCACGTAGTTCTGCATATTATGGTCGTAGCGGTCCAGATGGTCGGGCGTGATGTTCATCAAGATAGCGATGTTCGCGCGGAAATTGTACATATTGTCCAACTGGAAACTACTCAGTTCAATCACGTAATAATCGTAATCCTTCTCGGCCACCTGCAAAGCCAGGCTCTGACCGATGTTACCGGCCAGACCGACATTCATGCCGGCGCTCTTGAAGATGTGATACACCAATGAGGTGGTCGTGGTTTTTCCGTTACTACCGGTGATACAGATCATCTTGGCGTGGGTATATCTACCCGCAAATTCAATCTCCGAGATAATCGGTGTCTGTTGCGCCTTCAGCTGCAACACCAGCGGAGCATCATTCGGGATGCCCGGACTCTTGATGACCTCATCGGCATTCAGAATCTTCTCCACCGTATGCTGTTTCTCCTCCCACTCAATACCGTGTTCGTTCAACAGCTGTTTGTATTTGTCCTTGATGGAAGAACTGTCGGATACAAACACATCAAAACCTTCTTTCTGAGCCAGAACAGCAGCACCTGCGCCACTCTCGCCCGCGCCTAATACGACGATTCTTTTCCTCATTTTTCTCTTATCTAATTTTTAACGTAATGATTGTAATTGCTGCCAACAGAATGGTGATAATCCAGAAGCGAACGGTAATTTTCGATTCGTGGAACACATTCGTCGGTCGTTTCAACAGGTAACTGCACTCCGGATCCAGCTGCGCCAGCGTTGTGCGGAAATGGTCGTGAATAGGTGTACGCTTAAAGATACGCTGTTTCACGCCACGTTTCTTACCTCTCTTATAGTAGTTCACCTGCATAATTACAGAGAGATTCTCTACCAAGAACACACCGCAAAGAATCGGAATCAACAACTCTTTGTGGATGATCAATGCAAAGACGGCAATGATACCGCCGATGGTCAAGCTACCCGTATCGCCCATAAAGATCTGCGCGGGGAAAGCATTGTACCACAGGAAACCAATCAAGGCTCCGATGAAGGCGCAGATGAAGATAACCAGCTCCTCACTGCCCGGGATATACATGATGTTCAGATAGGCGGCATACTGGATGTGACTGGAGACATAGGCCAGGATACCCAGCGTGACTCCGATGATGGCCGAGTTACCGGCCGCCATGCCGTCCATACCGTCGTTCAGGTTGGCACCGTTGGATACCGCCGTCACCACGAAGATAGTCACCAGCACGAAGAGCACCCATCCGGCCGCACGTTTATGCTTGCCCAGAAAGCCCACGATATCCGCATAGTTCAAGTTGTTATTCTTGAAGAAGGGGATGGTGGTCTGCGTCGACTTCTCCGCCTCACTCTTATGCACCACGATGGCCTCCGTCTCATTGCTGCGCTGCATCTTGACATTCTCATGCATCACCGCATCCGGCGAGAGGTAGAGCGTCAGACCGACAATCAGTCCCAAGCCCACCTGTCCAATCACTTTGAAGCGACCTTTCAGTCCGTCTTTGTCGTGCTTGAACACCTTAATATAATCGTCCATGAATCCCAAAGAGCCCAGCCACACAGTCGTAATGAGCATCAGCAACATATAGACATTGGTCAGGTTGCCCAGCAGGAGACACGGAATGATAATTGCCACAATAATGATGATACCTCCCATGGTGGGAACGCCCACCTTCTTCACGTTAAACGGGTCGATGGAGGCATCGCGCTGCGTCTCGGAGATCTGCTTCCGTTTCAGCAGACGGATGAAGTACTCACCGAAGATGGCAGAAATCAGCAACGACAGGATGATGGCCATCAAGGCACGAAAAGATACGTAGCCGAACATACGTGCGCCCGGCACATCCATCGTCTCCAGATATTGAAATAAGTGGTATAACATTGCCTTCTATCTCTTCTTTGTTAGCACTCAAAAATTTCTCTCAACACCTCTTTGTCGTCAAAGTGATGTTTCACGCCCTTCACGTCTTGATAATCCTCGTGTCCCTTGCCGGCCACCAGAATCACATCGCCCGGCTGCGCCAATGCACAAGCCGTACGGATGGCTTCGCGACGATCCACAATGGAGAGCACCTTCTTCATATCCTCCGGTGTCAAGCCCGCCAACATATCGTTGATGATGTCTTGCGGCTCCTCGAAACGGGGATTATCAGAAGTGATGACTACACGGTCGCTGCGTTTCACCGCCTCCTGCGCCATGAGCGGACGTTTACCTTTGTCGCGGTTGCCACCGGCACCTACCACGGTAATCACCTGTGCCTTGGCCTTGCCCTCCAGCACCTCGTGGATGGCAGAGAGCACATTCTCCAACGCATCCGGCGTGTGGGCATAGTCCACAATGGCGGTGTATCCCTGCGGAGAGTGCAAAGCATCGAAACGACCGGCTACGGGGCGCAGCGTACTCAGAATCAGCAATGCCTTCTCCTCACTGACACCCAGCAAACGGGTTGCGCCGAAGACCGCCAACAAGTTGGAAGCGTTGAAGCGACCGATGAACTGCACATGCACCTCCTTCTGGTTGATGTTCAGCTCCATACCGTCAAAATGATCTTCGATAATCTGACCCTTGAAATCACACAAAGTGCGCAAGGAGTAAGTAGCAATCTTCGCTTTGGTGTTCTGCACCATCACCATACCGTTCTTATCGTCCACGTTGGTCAGCGCGAAAGCATCCTTCGGCAGTTGGTCAAAGAAAGCCTTCTTCGCCTTCAGGTAGTTCTCCACCGTCTTATGATAATCCAGGTGGTCGCGTGTCAGGTTGGTAAAGATACCCCCTACAAATCGCAAGCCGCCGATACGTTTCTGAGCCACAGCATGCGAGCTCACCTCCATGAACGCATATTTACAACCCTCATCCGCCATGCGTCCCAAGAGTTGGTTCAGGGTGATGGGGTCCGGTGTCGTATGATCGGTCGGAATCGCCTCCCCGTCCACATAGTTGCAAACCGTAGAGAGGAGTCCCACCTTATAGCCTAATTTGCGAAACGTATGATATAATAAGGTAGCGATGGTGGTCTTACCATTGGTACCCGTCACGCCCACCAAGTCGAGCTTGCTCGTCGGGTCGCCGTAGAAGTTGGTTGCCAGTCGGCCCACCGCCGCTTCCGTGTCGGCCACCTGCACAAAGGTGACATCCTCGGGGAGCACCTCAGGCAACGTCTCACACACGATGGCCTTCGCACCCAGTTCCACAGCCTTCGCGATGTATTGGTGACCGTCGGATTGAGTTCCTCTCACCGCCACGAACAGGTCGTTTGCCTGCACCTTGCGTGAGTCCATCTGAATACCGGTGAGGTCGCGCTCAGCATCACCCAAGCACTCCTTTATCTGTATGTTTCTGCAAATGTCAGTCAGTTTCATTGTTCCTTCTTTTAATTCCTTTATATAAATACTTTATTCTACTATTTCAGTTGCAACCGGATGGATTGTCCTTTCTGGAACTTGCTGCCCGGCGCCATGCTTTGCGAAGTGACCTTTCCCAAGCCACTCAACATCACACGCAGTCCCTGACGTTCCAACAAGTAGACCGCGTCTTTCGCACCCATGCCGAGCACATCCTCCACCCGCTCGTCGTCATTCTCCTGACGAGAGAGCAGGATGTCCGCTGCATTCGATGTGGCTACGCCCCAAGCCATCTCATTGGCTGCCGGAGCCGATGCCTCCCAACGAACGGGGATACCCAACTCCTTCAACACATAACCGGTAGAGGCCAGTTCTCCACGCTTCACCGTCGGAATCACCACCGTGTTCGAGTCGACCGCCTCTTCCAGCTTCTTCGCCAGGTTCTTGGCATAGACGCCCTCGGCAATCTTACTGAAGACGCCACCCGCCATGACACCACCCGAAGCAGGCAGGCCCGATTTCTGAATGGCGACCATACAACTGTACTTCGGGTTCTCCGAAGGGAAGTAACCACAGAAGCTCACCAGGTATTTGGCACCGGTGGTATAGTGACCGCCTGAAGCCACCTGCGCCGTACCGGTCTTACCCGACACGTGGAACTGTTTAGAGCCGGCTCGTTTACCCAAGCCCTCGCTTACCACCTTCTCCAGGATATATTGTATCTTCTTCAGAGTGGTCTCCGAACAAATCTGTTCCTTCAGCACCTCCACGGGATACTCCGCCACCGTCTCGCCATCTCTCACCGCCTTCGTCACGAAGCGGGGTTTCACCATCACGCCGTTGTTGGCAATGGCGTTGTAGAAAGTCAGCGTATAGATGGGCGGTATCAACGTTTCATAACCGATAGACATCCAGGCCAAGGCCGTCTTCGACCATCCCTTGCCGTTCGGCTGACGGATGAAAGGCGTTCCCTCACCACCCAACTGAAGGTTGAGCTTGTTGGGGAGGCCCAGACGATAGATACCGTCAACAAACTTCTGCGGACAGTCGTGATAGTGCTCGTCGATGATGCGAGAGACGCCGATGTTCGAAGAGTACATCAAGATCTGCGGCACCGTCAGGTACTGATAACCGCCGCGGTTCCAGTTGTGGTCCTTCATCTTGCGACCATGCATCATATAGACACCGTTTCCCGTATCCACACCGTCGTTCAGATCAATCATTCCATCCTCCAGCGCCACCATCATGGAAGCCGTCTTGAAGACTGATCCCGGCTCCATCATGTCGGAGATGGCATTACTATGCACCTCCCGATAGACACCGTCGCTACACCTGGTCATATTCACGATGGCCTTCACGTCACCCGTGGCCACCTCCATCAAAACTGCCACACCCACCGTGGCATTGATCTCAGTCAGTTCATCCACCAACGCCTTCTCAGCGATATCCTGCATATCCACATCGAGCGTCGTCACAATGTCACAACCGTCGATGGGCGGCACATCCACCACGTTCAGGTACTTGTTCATCACCTTCTGGCGGTGCGTAATACCGTCGGTACCGCGCAACAGCGAGTCGAAAGCCAGCTCCAGTCCGTTCTTGGCAGAATCCTTCGCCGGGTACATATCGCCCAACGTATGTTTGGCCAACGAACCGAACGGCTTCTTGCGTTGGTTGAAGGTTTCCTCAAAGAAACCACTCTTATAGCGGCTCAAGTTGAACACCGGCAACTGTTTCACCGCTTTATATTGTATATAGGAGATACGCTTCGGGTAGAGCAGAAAATAACGGCTCTCCTTGCGGCGTCCCTTCTGGATATGCGCTTTGAAATCGGCCACACTGCGATCGGGAAAGATATCATGCAGTCCGCGACAGATAGAATCCAGGTTGGCTGTCAGCACCGAATCCTTCACATGCTGCTGTTTCAGGCGCGTCTCGCGTTCGTCGGCTGTCTCATGTTTCTTCTTGCTCACCATGAAGTCCATGTAGATCTTGTATTCCGGCAAACTACTCGCCATCAACTGTCCGTCGGCCGAGAGGATGTTACCGCGGTTGGGCTTCACCACCACGCTATCCTTCACGAAACGGTCGGACACCTGTTTCCAGTAATCGCGCTGCACGAACATGATATAGCTCGCCTTGAAGAGCGCTAAGATGAAGACCACCGCCAACGCTCCACAAAACCAGCTGTAGTAGCGGGCGCACCACATCATCTGCTCATTCTTGTCCTTACTATCGTTCTTATCGTTCTTAGCCATATGCGCTTACTTAATTAAATAAGGAGGTTGGGTAGCTGTCTCCAGCGTGCTGCCCCCTTCAGAGATATATTCTTGGATGTGCGACTGGCGACTGCGTTCCGTCAGTTCGGACGAGCGCGTCAGGGCATCATATTTGATATCGGTCAGTTCCTTTTTCAACTGATCAATCTCAATCATTTCCTGTTGAAACAAGTAACGGTTGCTGATATAGAAAATCGCCATGCCTATCAACAGCAGGAAGAACCGCAACTGTCGGCGGAAGAAGTCGTTGGTCAAGATATCGCCTCCAATCACCTGACTGAAGGTAATCTTCTTGCGTCCACTCTTGAAGTCGTTTTCCCCGAAAGAGAAACGTTGAAAGAAACTCTGTTTCTGCTGGCCCGATTTTTCTTTTTTATGAGTCTCCGCAGAAGCCTCCTCCGACTCCGAGGCGGATTCCTCCTCAGCCGTCACCACGGGCAGCGTCGCGTTCTTCGGTGCACGCAGCACCGTCTCTTCGTAACCGTCGTCGTTTACACGGTTCACGTCGTCGATCTCCGCCTGAGCAGCATCGGAGGCATGATTTGAAGTAGCTTGGTTGTTCATGGTTTTACGTTTATCGTTATTTCTTAATCGCAATTCTTAACTTAGCGCTCCGCGAGCGGGGATTTCTTTGCAGCTCCGCCTCATCGGGCACAATCACTTTATTGTTGAGCAAGGTGTAGGGCGACTGGATATTTCCGAAGAAATCCTGTTCCAACTTACCCTCTACATTACCCGTCTTCATCAGATTCTTCACCATGCGGTCTTCGAGCGAATGGTAGGTAATCACCACCAGTCGTCCGCCGGGTTTCAAAGCCTCGGTAGCCGCATAGAGCATCTCCTTCAGCGCTTCCATCTCCTGATTCACCTCGATACGAAGTGCCTGAAACACCTTCGCCAGTTCCTTCTTCTCGCGGTCGCGACCGAAGAGCGGTTTCACCACCTGCAAGAACTCCTCGATGGTCTCAATGCGGCGACCGGCACGCGCCTTCACCAACACCGAAGCCAGTCGACGACTGTTCTTCAGCTCTCCGTAGAGATAGAACACATCCGCCAAACGCTCCTCCTCATAGTCGTTCACCACATCCGCCGCCGTCATGCCTGAACGTTTGTTCATACGCATATCCAGCTTGCCGTCGAAACGGAACGAGAAACCGCGCTCCGAATCATCGAAGTGGTGCGAAGAGACACCCAGATCCGCCAACAATGCATCAATCTCCTCCGCGTCATAGTAACGCAAGAAGTTGTGCAAGTAGCGGAAATTACTACGCACAAAAGTGAAGCGATCATCATTCACGATGTTCTTTTCGGCATCTTCATCTTGATCAAAGCTGAGCAGACGGCCTTTGGGACCGAGTTCCGAGAGGATACGTTTAGAGTGTCCTCCACCACCGAAAGTCACATCAACATAAGTTCCGTCGGGACGAATGTTCATGCCTTGTACACTCTCTTCGAGCAGCACGGGGATATGATACGTAAGTTCTTCCATGTTTATGCGTTTGTATTTTCTACGGGTTTATCGTTTGACATCAATTTTTCTAACTCCGCCGCGAAGGCATCCATCTCCATGAAGGGTTGCTCCGTAGCCTCGGCAGTCCACACCTCGATGGTGTCGTCCATACCGATGAAGCGCAAGCCCTGCTTCAAGTGGATGAGTTGCTGAAATCGTTTCGGGATCAAGATTCGTCCGTTCCCGTCGAGTGTCAGAATCTCCACATCGGAGATAAACTGACGGAACACCATCTGATGCGTGGGGTTCCAACGATTCAAACGTTGACGAAGCTGGTCCAACTGCTCGTTCCATACGCTCTCCGGATAAATCACCAGACAGCACTGAAACATATCCCGGCGCATCACAAGACGTTCCTCGGAGGAAGCTTGCAGCTCTCTCCGGAAGGTAGCGGGGAAGAACACCCTTCCTTTCGCATCCATCTTTGCCTCTATGTTGCCTAAAAATCGCATTGTTTCACTTGCTTTCAACGTTCTATTCAGCGAGTCCTCGCTTTGAGCGGTAAAATTACACATTTTCCCCCACAATTCCCCACAAATATCAAAGAAAATATCATCATTAACATATTAAAATTTCAGTTTCTCCATGGTACCCCTTTCAACCTCCCATTTCTATTGGGATTCAGCAAAATATAATTTTTCTTCCAAATTCTTAAAAACGTTAATAAGTAGGAAGTTGAAAAGTTCTCCGAGAAGGGCATACGTCCGCCTCATTTTGCCCCATTTCGAAGCCGAAAAGTAAAAAAAGAGGGAAAATATTTGGTAGTTTCCTGAATTTCATCTAACTTTGCATCGCTTTTCCTGAAAAGGGTAAGTGGTATTGGACTATGGTGTAATGGCAGCACAACAGGTTTTGGTTCTGTTTGTCTAGGTTCGAATCCTGGTAGTCCAACA
>CAYSOW010000043.1:2440-17160 GCA_964432715.1 uncultured Bacteroides sp. | reverse complement strand
AAGCAGAGAATGTCGGAGTCGGCTCAGTGATACCGCGCTCAGTACCTGCCAATTTAGCGGTGAAGCCTGACAAGAAGTAGTATTTAGTCTGCTCCGGAGAGAGGATAGATACAGGAGGCAATACGCCGAATGCATCAGCAGACAAGAAGATTACCTGGTGAGCGTGAGGACCTTTAGAAACCGGAGCTACGCGGTTAACGATGTGCTCGATAGGATAAGAAACACGAGTATTCTCTGTTACACTCTTATCAGCGAAATCGATTTTACCGTCAGCAGCTACTGTAACGTTCTCCAAGAGGGCGTCACGACGGATTGCGTTGTAGATATCAGGCTCAGAATCTTTATCCAAGTTGATAACTTTTGCATAGCAACCACCTTCGTAGTTGAACACACCTTCGTCATCCCATCCGTGCTCATCGTCACCGATCAACAAACGTTTCGGATCTGTTGACAAAGTAGTTTTACCTGTACCTGACAAACCGAAGAAGATAGCAGAATCTGTACCCTCTTTGTTGGTGTTGGCAGAACAGTGCATAGAAGCGATACCACGCAACGGGTTCAAGTAGTTCATGATAGAGAACATACCTTTCTTCATCTCACCACCATACCAAGTGTTGATGATTACCTGCTCTTTAGAAGTCAAGTTGAAGACAACCGCTGTCTCAGAGTTCAAACCGAGCTCTTTGAAGTTGGTAACTTTTGCTTTAGAAGCGTTGTAAACTACGAAATCGGGTTCTCCGAAGTCAGAGAGCTCTTTCATAGTCGGACGGATGAACATGTTAGTCACGAAGTGTGCCTGCCATGCAACCTCCATAATGAAACGAACTTTCAAACGAGTAGCGGGGTTCGCACCACAGAAAGCATCTACTACATACAATTTCTTGTTAGAGAGCTCTTTGGCTGCCAAAGCTTTCAACTCTTTCCAAGCTGCCTCGCTGACAGGTTTGTTATCGTTTTTGTATTCCTCTGAAGTCCACCATACAGTGTCCTTGCTTACTTCGTCCATGACGAAGAATTTATCTTTAGGTGAACGACCGGTATAAACACCTGTCATCACGTTCACTGTGCCTAATTCAGTTACCTGACCAACCTCGAAACCTTCCAAACCCGGTTTTGTTTCTTCGGCAAACAACACCTCGTATGAAGGGTTGTGAAGCACCTCCGTAGCACCGGAAATACCATACTTACTTAAATCTAAATTTGCCATCTTTGATTCGTTTAATGAGTAATATTTTTATTTGTATACTTTTTCAGCGATGCAAAATTACTATTTTATTTGTTCTACAAAAAAGATTTAGAGAAATATTTCCTTAATATGTCGACTTTTAAGGATTGGATAACACATTTGTAACGTCCACTTTACAAAAGGAGACGCTATTTATTGCGTGCAATCCTTTTACATCTCAAATTATTTTTGTTCTTTTGTATAGAAATAATCACAGACATAACAAAGAAGAGACTATGAAAGTTGTAAATTTTGCAGATATGCCTTCCGTACTCAACAAGTACGTGGCGGAGATTCGCGATGTAAAGATTCAACAGGACCGTCTGCGTTTTCGCAAGAACATTGAACGCATCGGTGAGATTATGGCCTATGAGATTAGTAAGGCTTTGCCTTACGAGACCACCTCGGTGCAGACGCCGCTGGGAGTGGCTGAGGTGGAGGTTCCTGCCGAGGAGCCGGTCATCGCTACGGTGTTCCGTGCGGGACTGCCCTTGCATACGGGTTTTCTCAACCGTTTTGACGGAGCGGGCAACGCGTTTGTTTCAGCCTATCGTTACTATAAGGACAAGGAGTGTCGGGAGATTGACGTGCATATTGAGTACATTGCCGCGCCTTGCCTCGACGGTAAGACCTTGATGATTGTTGACCCGATGCTGGCCACGGGCGAGAGCATGGAGCTGGCATGGAAGGCTTTCCTCACCAAAGGTACGCCGAAGAAGTTGCATATTGCTTGTGTCTTGGCGAGCCAGCAGGGAGTTGACCATCTGCAGGAGGTCTTCCCGAACGAGGATGTTACGCTGTGGTGCGCTGCCATCGACCCCGAGTTGAACAGTCGTTCTTACATTGTTCCCGGTCTGGGCGATGCGGGTGATTTGGCTTTCGGTGGAAAACTTTAGCCGATACGAAAGCGCCATTGGTCCATTTCTTTTAAAAATACTTCGATTTTTTTACGGTACGAGCTGAATTGTTCGTACCTTTACCCATCGTTCTTCCTTTTTTTGAAGGGAAAACCTTATTTTATTCAACTAACAAACACTGTAAAACATGAAAAAAATCTTATTCGGCCTAGGCTGTATGCTCTGCAGCGTTGCCTCTGCACAGATTCTAAAACCGACCGTTGACATCAAACTAGATGCGCGGGTGGATTATCAGTATGAAGATGTAGACGGAACGACCATAGATGACAACTCGGGATTCAAAGGGAAATATTTGGACATCCAGGTAGACGGAGAACTGATGCCCGGCCTTAGCTACTCTTGGCGCCAGCGCTTGAACAAATCGAACAACAACAGTTCCTTCTTTGATGCTACCGACTGGATTAATTTGGAGTATCAAATGGATCCGCACTGGTCGATTTCCGGTGGTAAGCAGGTAGTAGCCATCGGAGGCGTAGAGTACGATCGCTCGCCGGTGAATATCTACCGCGGTTCGGAGTTCTGGAACAACATTCCCTGCTATCAGTTGGGCGGTAGTATCAGCTATACGGGCAATCAGAAACGCGACAAACTGTCATTGCAAATCTGCACCAACCCCTTCCACAATATCGAGGGAAGCAATAACAACACCTATGCGTACAACTTGATGTGGGTGGGTACACATGGTTTCCTGAAAACCTACTACTCGGCCAACTTGATTGAGTATCTCCCGAGTCACTACATCACTTACCTGGCTTTGGGACATGCCATTCACTTCTCGAAGGACGTTACGCTGGAGCTCGACTTGATGAACCGTGCTTCTTCGGGACAGACTTACTTCTTCAAGGATGCATCGGTCATGGCCAACTTCCTGGTGAATGTCAGCAAGAAGGTGCAACTCTTTGCTAAAGGAACGTACGACGTGAACCATACCACCAGCACTGCAGATTATGACGTTACACCGGGCACGGAGATTAAACTGGCGGGCATCGGCGTTGAATATCATCCGTTGAGAGACCGCTGGAATGATGTTCGTTTGCACGCTTCTTGTTTCTATTCTTGGGGTAAGAATACACAGGTGGGCGGTACGCTGCAGGACAAGCAGACCATCGCGAATGTGGGTCTCACTTGGTTTATGCATCTCACGCCTAAAAAATAGAAAGGCTGCCCTCGGATGTAAAACCTCCTTTTCGTTCCCCAAAAACTATTGGATGAATGGGCAAAAACTATTGAATAAATGAGCCAAAACTATTGAAAGTTTTTCAAAATCTTTTAATAGTTTTGGCTCATTCGTCCTAAAGAATTTTTCGACCGCAGGAATGGGGTCAATTCACGCTTTACGCGATAAGGCTCACCAGCATATAAACCCAGTGGGCAATGACAGCGGCGCAAAGTCCACCGATGGTGTGCGCCAGGATGGCTTTCGGAGTCAACTCACGATAACCGATGGCATCCAACATGGCGGTGTGGGTACTGAGGTAACCACTCCAGCACATACCGATGGCGGTGAAGACAGCGATGGCATTTCCATCCGCCCAACCTTGCGCTACGAACTCCTTCACCAAACTCAGCGAAGCACCTACTGCACCAAGAGCTGTGATGGGTACGGCTACCAAATGGGGATCATTAAATCCAAAGACCCAACGGAAGAGAAAATCAAGTTTACCGGCCAGCCAAGGCAACAAGCTCACACCCTGATTGGCAGCGCCATCATAGAGTCCCGTTTCGGGGTTAGCGCCATTGGTGAGCAAAATCACCAAGGTGGTAATAATCAACACACCGGGGATAATGGCCAAGCCTACATCCACACCGGTACGTCCACCATCGAGCAACGAGTTGAGGATACGGATAAAAAGCGATTTCTCTTCACCGGTGGCCTCCTCTTCTTCTTTCTCTTTCTCCTCATCAGCCTCCAGCTCCTCTGCGGAGACAGCCGACTCAATGGCATATTGCGGATGCGCCTTGGTGACAAAGCGTTGCATCAGTCGTGTAGAAACAACACATCCACAGAAGGCACCGAAGAGACCGATAACCGGTTCATAAGTAAATCCCTGTCCGATCATGAAGACAATCACAATCAATCCCATACCGAAGGCGGTACCGAAGTTGGTCAGTGAGATATATTGCACTTTCTTGAAGTAAGAACTGAATCGCTTATCTTGTGCCAACGAGATGATGGCGGGGTTGTCGGAAAGGAAAGTCATCACTGCACCCAGAGAAGCCACACCGGGTAGATTGAACAATGGCTTCATTAAGGGACGAAGTAACTTCTCAACGAGTTTCACCACGCCAAATTCTACGAACAGACGTCCGATGGCACCGGTGACGACGCAGATACCCATTAGATAAAAAACAGTGTTTAATAGAAGCTGATACGCAGTGTTCATCAATGTGTTCAGCATGTTGGGTACCCCCATAATGGAGCCGATATACCCAAAGATACCAATAACGATGACCAAGCAGGGTACACCGGTTGGAATGTAGCGAGAAAATTTTCCCATGTTTTAAAAGATGTGTTACATAAGGGTAATAATATTGCCTTGCACCACCCCACGTGATGCGATAAGCGGGGCCAAATTTACGAATAGTTTGCATTATATTTGCATATTTTTCGAATTATTTTTACCAAACCACGCTTATCACATTTCAATCTATCACATCTCAACACAAAAAAGTTCCCAAACGGTTCCAATCTTTCCCGTTTGTTCCCAATTGTTCCCGACTATTTCATTTCTTGCTGCTCCCTACTGTTCGGATTATTTCAACCGTCCGGAGGCCTTTTGGTAGGCAATTCCCTGCAAGTAGCATTGGTAGCGTGCATCCACCTGTGTCGCATAAGCCTGCTGCCACAACGCTTGCGCCTCCAGATGATCGGAAAGTGTTTCGAGGCCCACTTCATACTCCTTGCCACTGACACGAAGATTCTCTTCCGCTTGTTGCAACGAGCGGTCGGCAATCTCTCGTTCCAGTCGTGCTTCTTCCAAATTGTTCTGCGCCTGCGCCAGTTCCAGTTCCATCAATTCGTTCTGACTCTGCTGCTCCAGTTGATACTGTTCCAACTGCGCCTTGGCGGCACGCACCTTATTGACACGCTCGCCAAAGTGGAAGAGCGGGATATTCACATTCAGCAAAATAGAGAAAGAGCCGTTATCCATCAAGGTACGGTCATTCAATTCCAGACCGTGTACATAGGTGTAAGCGCCCTGCACCCCCACCTTCGGGAGCAACTCACTGCGATTGAGTTTCACCTGCTGTTGCGAGATGGCCACCTTACGGTTGAGCATCTCATACTCGGGACGATTCACGATGTTTCCATCCGTATTGATTTGCTCCGCCTCCAGTTCCTCAAAGCCTTCAGCAACCGTCACCGAAGTGAGCAACGAACGACCGAGGTAGTGACAGAGGTTCATCGAGGCCAGGCGACAGGCATTCTCGGCTTTGCGTAACATGAGTTCGCTTTCGTTAAGTTTCACCTGCACCTTCAGTACATCATTCTTCGACTTCAGTCCGTGACGATAAGCACTCTCCACATTCTTCATCAGCTCCGTGAGCAATTCGTGGTAGCGCTGTGCCACCTTCGTCATCTCCTGCGCACGGACCACCTGTGCAAAAGCCTGGTCGGTATGCTCTATCACCTCACTGACCGTCAGTGCCTCCTGATAACCTGCCAACTCCTTACCCAGTTTCGCCATGCGATAGGCCGCCGTAATCTTGCCACCCATATAGATGGGTTGCTCCACCTGCACGCCCCCCACATAGAGAGCGCCCACCTTATAGTTCAGATCCAAACCGGGGAAGTAAGCAAAGCTAGCCGTCGGAGTCGCTTGTCCACTGGCATCCACGCTATAGACCGGCAACTGTCCACCGCCACTGCTCCAGGTACCCTTCGCCCGACTATAGAGGCCGGTGCCCGAGGCTGTGAAGTCGGGGAAGAAATAGCCCCGATAGCTTTGAGCCGTGTAGTGAGCCGCTTCCGTTTGGCGAGCCGCTGCGCGCAACTCCTTATTATATTGTAACGCCTCCTCCCGACAACGACGCAACGTCAACGTTTCTTGCGCCTGCATCAGCGAGGAAAATCCTCCGAAGAGGAGGATGAAAAGGGTTCTCATTGTCTGTTTCATAACTTGATATGGAAGAAAAGTGCATAGAGCACCGGTATAAATAATAGGGTGATAATCGTTCCAAAGAGTAGGCCGCCCATGATGGAGGCTGCCAACGAGCCGAACATGGCATCCGAGAGCAACGGGATCATGCCGAGGATGGTGGTGAGTGACGCCATGGAGACTGGGCGCAGACGGCTCTGGGCACTGTCAATCAAAGCGCTGACGGGTTCTTTGCCTTGCTGCAACTGCAACGTAATCTCATCCATCAAGACGATGCCGTTCTTCAGCAACATACCTATCAAGCCCAACGTACCCACAATGGCCACGAAGTTGAACACTTTGCCGGTGAGCAGCATCACGGCCACCACACCGATGATGACCAACGGCACGCAACAGCAGAGGATAATCGGCTTGCGATAGTCCTTGAAGAGCATAATCAGAATGGCAATCATCAAGATGATGGCCAAAGGGAAATTGCGGAAGAGGTACTTCATGGAGCGTGTGCTGGCCTGCTTCTCTCCCTGCCACTGCAACGAGTAGCCTTCGGGAAGGTGCAGTTTCTCCAGTCGTTTGGCAATCAAGCTGCGCGCCTGTTCGGTCTCCACTCCGGAGACGGGCGAGCACTGCACGCGCCAACTGCGTTGTCCGTTGTAACGGGGGATGACCGAAGGTTCCCAATCCACATCAATCCCTTTGCAAACCTGCTTCAAGGGGGTGGTGCCCATCAAACTCTCCACCAAATCTTCCTTGGTAAGCGCGCCACTGCGGAAGCGCACCAGCAACTCCTCTGTGAGCAGTCCGTTCACCGACGGGAGGGAGGAGAAGATGGGCGTATTGTTCAAATCCTCCACGGGACGCCCTGCCTCATCGAGGCACTTCACATAGATGTTCTGCTGATGGATGCCTTCATAGAAGGAGCCTACGGGCAAGCCACCGGTGGTGGTGAGCAGCGAGAGACTGACGTCGCTACGACTCAATCCGAGTGCACGGGCGGCGGGCTGGTCGTAATGCACCGTGAGCACCGGCACCTTCGGTTCCCAGTCCTCTGTGATGGCGCACACTTCGGGAATCTCTTCCATTATGTGACGAGCGCTGTCGGCCAGCGTCTGCAATATGGCGGGGTCCGGACCGAGGAACTGAGCTTCGATGGGGTATTTCTTATACATCAGGTTGTATCGTTTCAGCTTGACATAGGCATCCGGGTAGTGGGCGGTGAGGTATTGCTGCAACTCGTCCATGTGTTTCACCAACTCTTTCGGCGAAGTGAAATCAATAATCAACTCGCCGTAACTCAGCGAGGGGTTGGCAATGCTGCGCACCAAATTGTAACGTCCGGGAGTGCCACCGACAGAGGCGGTGATATGGGTTATCTCCGGACATTTTCTCAGATAGGTCTGAATCGAGTCGAGGTCGCGCTCCACGCGGGTATAATTGATGCCTTCGGGCAACTTATACTCCATATAGAGTTGGTTGTACTCCATGTCGGGGAAGAAGCCCTGACGCATGAAGCGATAACCCAATGCCGAAAGGAGCAGCAAGGCCACCATGGCGAAGACACTGCCCCAGCGATGCTTCAGGCCGTAGCGCAGTGTGGAGCGCAAGGCGGCATAAATCTTTCCCTGGTAGGGATCTCCGCCCTTTTCCTCTTTGGCGGGTGCCTGCAGTTTACGGTTGGCCATCAAGGGGACATGTACCAACGCGAGCACCCAACTGAGCATCAGCGAGACGGCCAGCACGATGAACAAGTCGCGCACGTAGACGCCGGTGGTATCGGGTGAGAGGTAGATGGGCAGGAAGGCGATGATGGCAATCAACGTGGCGCCCAGCAATGGCATGGCGGTTTGTCGGCCAATGGCTGTCATGGCCTCCATGCGTGGTTTCCCGGCTTTCAAGTCGACCAGAATTCCGTCGACAATCACGATGGCGTTATCCACCAGCATGCCCATCGCCAGGATAAAGGCGGCGAGGGAGACACGTTGGGCGGTTCCGTCTGCACTTTGCAAAAAGAGGAAGGAACCGAGCACGGAAACGAGCAGACTGATGCCGATGATGACACCACTCTTATATCCCATGGTGAGCATCAGGATGACCACCACGATAATGACGCTCTCAAGCAGGTTGATGGCAAAAGTGCCAAGGGAGTCCCCTACCCGCTCGGGCTGGTAGAACACTTGATGATACTCCACGCCCACCGGCAGTCGGGTGGATTTGAGGTGCTCCAGTTTCTTGTTGACGGCCGCGCCCACCTTGATGATATCGGTGCCTGCCGCAGCTGCCACCAGGATACCCATGGCGCGATCACCGTCGTAAAAGAGTTCATTGCGCACCGGCGTCACATAATCTTTTTCGATAGAGGCGATGTCACGCAGGCGCAGCTGGTCCTCTTCGTGTCCGGCAATCAACATATTTCCGATGTCGTCCACCGTGCGGAACTTATCGTCCACGGAGACACGCACGCGGTAATCACCGTTATCGAAATAGCCGGTATAGTTGGTTTTGTTTTGTCCGTTGAGCGTAGCAAGCACTTCGGCAGGCATCACGCCCAGGTTGGCCATGCGTTCCTGAATCAAGGAGATGTAGATACCCTCACTGCGTTTGCCGTAGAGCTCCACACGCGACACGCCTTCCACGGAGAGGATTTCTCGTTTCAGCAGCTCGGCATAATCTGAGAGTTGGCGGTCGGAGAGTCCGTCACCGGTGAGGGCATAAAACATGCCAAAGACATTGCCGAAGTCGTCCTTCACCACGGGAGTAGAGGCATCGGCGGGCAGAGAGGCATCGTTCACCTTACGCCGCAGCGCGTCCCAGCACTGTTCCACCTCTTCGTCCTTCGTGGTACTGGTGAGTTCCACCTGAATCAGCGAAAGGTCGTTGTAGGAGTAGCTCTCCACCTCGTCCACCCCTTCCATGGTACGGATGCGCTTTTCGAGCACATCGGTCACCTCCAGCTCCACTTGATGGGCAGAGGCACCGGGATAGGTGGTCACCACCAACGCACGTTTCACCTTAATCTCCGGGTCCTCCAGCTTACTCATCTGATAGCAGGAGACCACTCCGCCCACCACCAACACGGCGATGAGGAAGTAGACCAGGTTGCGGTTTTTAAAAGCCCAAGAACTGATATCTATCATAACAATCCTCCCACATTGGTTTTACTTACGGGCGCCAGGGGTTGCACGGCGTCGCCTTCGTTCAGATGATGTACACCGGAAGCGATGATGCAGTCGCCTGCCTGCAGTTGTTCTCCGCGTAAGATGCAACGTCCGTCGCTCAGGAGTTGCTCCACGGTGACAGCTACACGGTGTACCTTCCCCTGCTGCTTGTCGTAGAGATAGACGTACGACTGTCCGTCCACTTGCAACAAGGCTCCGGTGGAAGCGTAGAAGCGGTCGCCCTCTTCGGGAGTGGCCTGAATGGTGACAAAAGTGTTCATACCGGCCGAGGGAGTCGGATGTCCGGCGGTCTCTATCTGTAAACGCATCGTGTAGAGCTGATTGGCATTCGCCTTGGGGGTGATGCTGATGAGTTTCAGCGGATAGTGCTCACCGGGATAGAGGTCGAAGGTGCACTCATACGACCGGAAGTTGTCGCGATGGATATAGGCGGCAGCGGGGAGGTTGATTTCCACCTCGGGGGCTCCGGCACTGATGATGGAGAGCACGGGCATACCGGCACCCACCGTTTCATGCTCCTTGAAAAGGCTTTTCTGTACATAGCCGTCGAAGGGAGCTAGGAGTTGGGTGTATGAGAGCTGATCTTTGTGATGCTGATACTTGGCTGTGATTTGCTGCAGGCCGTAGACTGCCTTGTCATAGACGTTCGGCGTGGTTCCTCCGTCTTGATAGAGTGCTTTCACGCGTTCGGCTTCGGCTTTCACCTGACTGTATTCGGCTTCGGTGGCTGCAAGTTGTACCCGGTAGTCGGTGTCGTCCAGCTGTGCCAGGAGTTGTCCTTTACGCACATAGCTGCCCTCCTTCACGTGGATGGAGCGAATGGTGCCACTGACGCGAAACGAGAGGTCGATATCCTCCGCTGCTTTCACTTTGCCGGGATATTGAATCACCCGTCCACCGGTGGTGGAAACAAGGGTGTCGATGGTTACGCACTTTGCTTCTTGCGAAGAGTTGCCGGAAGAGCCGCATCCGGTGAGGATAAGCAGACTTCCTAAAAGGATTCCCAAGGGTTGTTTCAGGGTATGCTTTTTCATTTTGTATTTGATGTTTTATTGTTTTCTCTACTAGTATTTCGATGTCTTCAGTATTCGATTTTTTCGTCGCATTCCATGTTTTACATCGTATGTATCGGCAAAGATAGTGGAGAAATGCGCTCGAAGGTGTGTTATTTGTGCAATATTTTGTCCCTTTTGTGCGTTTTTTAAACTTTCGCACCTTTTCAGGCGCTGTTGGAGATGTGCTCGGAATTGCGTACCTTTGTGGACTAAAATATTCTAACCGACGACTTTATACAAAACGATTTTTACAGAACGACTTTATGAGACTGCGAGATTTCTATTACCCCAAAGAGTACAAAGCCCTGCTTCGCCTCGGTATTCCTATTACCGTGGGACAGATTGGTATGACTGTGCAGGGACTGGCCGACACCATCATGGTGGGACAACACTCTACGGCCGAGCTCGCGGCAGTCGGTTTCGTCAATAATATCTTCATGCTGGCTATTCTGCTCTGCGTCGGATTCACTATGGGGGCCATCTCGCAATTGGGTGCCTCTTATGCCCGGGGTGAGAACGGATGGATGGTCTCGGTGTTCAAGTCGAGCCTCCTTGCTGATACGATGCAAGGACTGGCGGTGATGTTACTCATGGGTGGTTTCTACCTGGCGATGCCCTACCTGGGACAGCCGGAGGAGTTGCTGCCGCTCATGAAGCCCTACTTTCTCATTCTGCTGGTCTCCATTCCTTTCGTCTCGGCGGCCGGTGCCTTTAAGCAGTTCTTTGATTGCAAGGGGGATACATGGGTGGCGATGAGCATCACGCTTATCGGCAATGTGTGGAATGTGGTGTTCAACGCGCTCTTGATTTTCGGCCTTTGCGGATTTCCGGAACTGGGTCTGGTGGGAGCCGGATGGGCTACCTTGAGCGCACGTATCGTAATGTTCTTGCTTTTCGTTGCGGTCTATTTCCTGCTGCCGCGCTATGCCGAGTATCGTAGGTTATGGCATCAGGAACGGGCGCACCGAGCACACGTCATTCTGTTGAACCGGTTGGGTTGGCCCACGGGACTGCAGCAGGGCATGGAGGCGGTGGCGTTTTCTCTCTGCGCCATCTTCCTCGGTTGGGTAGGTGCCTCTTCCCTGGCCGCTCATCAGGTGATGCTCAATGTTGCCATGATTGTCTACCTCTTTTACATAGGAATCGGTAGTGCCGTTTCCATCCGTGTCAGCAACCACAACGGACTGTCAGACTACAAGGGCATCCGTCAGGCGGCCTACGGTGGCTATCAGTTGATGATGTTCATCGGTCTCACCACCGGCAGTCTCATCGTCCTCTTCCGCCACGACATTGCTGCGCTCTTCACCGACAGTCAGGAGGTGACCGACATTGTCTCTACATTGGTCTGGCCCATGCTGCTCTATCAGGTGGGCGACGGCATGCAGACGAACTTCGCCAATGCGCTCCGCGGTTTAGGGGATGTGAAGCCCTTGATGCGCTACTCGTTCATCTGCTACATCCTTCTTTCGCTCCCCCTGAGCTACCTCTTCTGTGATGTCTTTCGTTGGGGTGCCTTCGGTGTCTGGATGAGTTTTCCCATCAGTCTCACCACCGCAGCCGTGCTTTATCTAAGGCGGTTCTGGAAGGTGACGAGGAAGTGAGAGAGATGGTTGGTGGGGTTAGCTGATGGACTCTGCAGGAAGAGATAAAAAAAGTAGGAAGCAGTGCCCTGTTGTGCGCATCCACCTCCTACTTAAATTCCAGTTATTTGTATTTGTTAGTTGTCTGTATGTTCTGAAGTATCAACATCCTTTGTCGGTTCCACATCGCTGCCTGTACTTGTCCAACGAAGCGGAGTGCCATAGTTTGAACAACAACTATAAATCACACCCTTGGCAGCTGTTGTACTTATTCCGTTACTACCCGTGATACCCCCGAAGTAATAAGGCGCATCCACCTTGGCTGTGGCTGCGTTTACGCTGGTATGAATTGCACCGTTCGTGATGTTATACCCTGCAATACCACCGGCATAAGCACTCGTTTTCAAAGCATTGTTATTTGCTGAGATATTTCCTGCGTTCAAACATTTCGTCACAGACGTACGGTTATAACCGACGATTCCCCCCGAAATAGCGAAAAACTTCTCAGCTGCAGAAGAAGTTGTCACGGCACCGTAGTTATAGCAATCGCATATGCTACCGCCCACATTTTCTTGTATTCCCAAGATTCCTCCGGCACTCACATTGGCGGTCTGGGCCTCTGAAGTGATTTCTCCGTAATTGATGCATTGATAGATGGCTTTTTTCTCGGCCGAGGAGTTCTTATTACTTCCTACCACTCCTCCAATGCTCACCTTTCCACCGGTTGCATGGATATTGATATTGTTATCACATTGCGTAAGGGTTCCGGAGTTGGTTCCAACGACACCCCCCACATAAGTATTGGGGGCTACGCTCTCCGTTTCGGTCGCTGTTGAAGTAAAGTTCATCGATACTTCCATTTCACCGTAGTTTTGGCATTCATTCAGACTACCCTCATTACTGCCGACCAATCCTCCGATGTAAAGCGAAGGGGCATCCAAAGCAGAACTACTAGTGGCCGTATAGTTGAACGTTACGTAGCTTCGACAGCCACTCACCGTTCCTTTGTTGAGCGCCACCAAAGCACCCACCTTTGCATCCGCGATGTAACTTTCCACTTTTTCACTGCGAGAGCCCGAGACGATTACCTGCCTCACCGTTCCCTCATTGATACCGAAAAGAGCAAAATAAGGGACATCGGACGTTATCTGCGGATTGATATTGCTGATGGTATGTCCGTTTCCGTTGAAAGTACCTTTGAAGGTCTTTCCGGAAGCATTACCAATCGGCGTCCAATCCTTACTCTTCATATCGATGCTATTCATCAAGAAGATTGTTTTTCCCTCGAAAGTTGTTCCCTCATTGACCAGCTTTGCCAAGCCTGCCAATTCCGATGCTTTCGTCAGTTCAAACTTAGAGAGCGATGCACTATACCAACTTTCATCGATAGTCTCACCGTCCCAGTTGGATGCGTCCAACGTGCTGCCACCGTCCTGATCCAAGTCTACCGAGCCACCATTGCCCCAAGGTGTAATGGTGGCCGTCAGCACATTGATCGACTGATAATCTTTGTTGAGAGTAATATGATAGGTATAGGAGTTTCCAGCTACCCAATTCAAGTCTTTCAACAAGAACTTGTATGCACGACGTGAGGCTAAGGTTACAATCACGTACTTATCCCCTCCGGTCTGCGGAATCATGATCATATTTCCCACCGTGCCGGCACTGTTTACATCCGCAGCAATCTTTGTGGTATTAGCTCCTGAAGCTATACTCAACGTTCCGGTCGTCAGGTCATAGGAAGCTTCGGCCACTACATCATCCACTTCCACCTTCAGTCCCTTCAGGTCGCTGTCGGTCAGACCTTCTCCTTTGCCCAGGAGGAATTGTACTTGCGTAAGCTCATGCGTAAACTTCAACTCCAAGGACTCTGTCGTACTGGAAATTCCTTTTAGATTGTTGCTATAGAGGAAGTCAATGGCAGATTGGCTTGCTTGATTGGTTACATCCAAATCAACGGTGTAGTTGTTTACAGCTCGATAAGGATGATATGCAATGAAGTCCACTTTGGTATTGGTGGGGTAAAAGAGCGTATCATTGGAGGTGCAAGGGACCAAACCCTCCCCCGTATAGACATACTTTCTATTGGCAGACTCGTCAATGATAGATTGACTACTGAGGGTCTTCTGGGTTCCAAACATATAGATACCCATCTTGTCTCCAACCTCCCATTCATTATTCACTGCACGTGTTTGAATCTCCGGTGTGAATGTAACGGGGATTCTTTCACTTTCTTCTTCATTCTCGAACAAGACCGTTTGCTGGCAAGCGGTCAAAAACATGAGGGCTAAGGCACATATCTTTCCTATGTTACGATTTTTCATAAAGACTCGATTTTTAGTTTAAAATCATTCCCAAATCTTAAAATAAAGAGCAATTCACCAAAGGAAGAGACCGAAAACTCGTCAAAAGTTAACACGTTTTAATAGTTAAAGGCCAAAAACAAGCGATCCGAGAAGAATTGAGCAGTAAAGTCCAGCTAGAGGTCATGTAGACCCGAGCGACAGGATGTGTGTTTTTTTCACAATTTACAAACTTAAAGATACACCACCCCCGAAACCAGTTTATGATGGTAGGATTCTAGAACTGTTTTCGTACAGGTGCAAAAAAAGGGTGCATCCCTACGGATACGCCCTTCTCTTGATGTATATAAGTGATCGAATTATTCAG
>CAYSOW010000043.1:0-2340 GCA_964432715.1 uncultured Bacteroides sp. | reverse complement strand
GCATCCCTACGGATACGCCCTTCTCTTGATGTATATAAGTGATCGAATTATTCAGCTTTAGGAGCTTCCTCTGCCGGAGTAGCAGCCACTTCTGCTGCGTTCTCTTGTGCCGGGGCTTCAGTAGCAGCTTTCTTAGAACGACGAGTACGAGTCGTCTTCTTAGCAGCTTTCTCTTTTGCCATGTTCTCATCATAGTCTACCAACTCGATGAAGCACATTTCAGCGTTGTCGCTGGGACGGTTACCCAATTTGATGATACGAGTATAGCCACCCGGACGATCAGCAACCTTTACAGAAATCTCTTTGAACAACTCTGTAACGGCCAATTTGTCTTGCAAGTAACCAAATACTACACGACGCGAATTAGTGGTGTCGTTTTTAGATTTGGTAATCAAAGGCTCAACAAACTTCTTCAAAGCTTTAGCCTTTGCTACGGTCGTAGTGATTCTTTTGTGCTTGATCAAGGAAACAGCCATATTCGACAACATAGCCGATCTATGAGAAGCAGTACGACCCAAATGGTTGAATTTCTTATTGTGTCTCATTTTTTATTCTTTATCTAATTTATATTTTGAGATATCGGTTCCAAACGACAGATTCAGACTATCGAGCAAATCATCAAGCTCCGTAAGCGATTTCTTACCGAAGTTTCTGAACTTAAGCAGGTCGGTCTTGTTGAACGTAACCAAGTCGCCCAGAGTCTCTACGTCCGCAGCCTTCAAACAGTTGAGGGCACGTACAGAGAGGTTCATATCCACGAGTTTGGTCTTCAACAACTGACGCATGTGGAGAACCTCTTCATCAAACTCCTCGTTGCCATCGGCATCAGAGTTCTCCAAAGTGATCTTCTCGTCAGAGAAGAGCATGAAGTGATGAATCAAGATCTTCGCAGCCTCCTTCAGTGCTTCCTTCGGGTGAATGGAACCATCCGTAGTAATCTCAAGTACGAGCTTATCGTAGTCAGTCTTCTGCTCAACGCGGAACGGCTCGATAGCGTATTTGACATTACGAATCGGAGTGTAAATTGAATCGATGGGTATTACATTCACATCGGTGCAATACTCGCGGTTTTCGTCAGCCGGCACGTATCCACGACCTTTGTTGATTGTAATATCAATCTGCATTGTTGCTTTTGAATCTAAGTGGCAAATAACCAATTCAGGATTTAACACTTCAAATCCAGTCAAATACTTGCCTATATCACCAGCTTTGAATTCAGTAGAATTCTCAATTGTAATACTTACTTTCTCGTCCTCGATTTCTTCTACTATTTGTTTGAATCTGACTTGTTTCAGATTCAAGATAATGTTGGTAACATCTTCTTTTACTCCGGGAACAGTTGCAAATTCATGCTCTACACCCTCAATACGGATGGTATTGATGGCATAGCCCTCCAACGAAGACAAAAGGATACGGCGCAGAGCGTTACCGACGGTGATACCGAAACCAGGCTCCAACGGACGGAACTCAAATTTACCATATTTGGAATCCGCCTCCAACATTAAAACTTTATCAGGTTTTTGAAATGCTAATATCGCCATGAATCAATTATTATTTAGAGTACAACTCAACAATCAAATGTTCTTTAATATTCTCAGGAATATCTGCTCTTTCAGGCACATGCAGCAACTTACCTACTTTCGTAGTCTCGTCCCACTCCAACCAAGGATATTTGCTGTGGTTGAAACCAGCGAGTGCGTTACCGATAACCTCCAAAGATTTTGATCTTTCACGAACACCTACGAGTTGACCCGGTTTTACAGAGTAAGAAGGAATGTTCACTACCTTACCGTCAACCACGATGTGCTTGTGACTAACAAGCTGACGAGCAGCAGCACGAGTGGGAGCAATACCCAAACGATATACGATGTTGTCCAAACGAGACTCGAGTGACTGCAACAGCACCTCACCGGTAATACCGTTTGCGCTGGCTGCTTTCTCAAACAAGTTGCGGAACTGTTTCTCCAACACACCGTAAGTGTATTTAGCTTTCTGCTTCTCAGCTAACATGACACCATACTCAGAAGTTTTCTTTCTTCTTGAGTTTCCATGTTGTCCAGGAGGATAATTTCTCTTAGACAATACTTTATCTGCTCCGAAAATAGCTTCACCAAATTTACGAGCAATTCTTGATTTTGGTCCAGTATATCTAGCCATTTTAAATCTTAAATTAAATTGTTTATCAATGAACTTAAATTGTTGCAGCCGCGATTACAGAAAGGAAGTTGCAATCCATAACGAATTCAAGTTTCATCTTTAATCAGGTTATCTTTATTAAACTCTTCTTCTCTTAGGAGGACGACAACCATTGTGAGGAAGCGGAGTTACGTCGATAATCTC
>CAYSOW010000042.1:0-17400 GCA_964432715.1 uncultured Bacteroides sp. | reverse complement strand
TCGCCCGCTTTTTCAGGGGGTTATAATTCTTTTAAAAGGGCCTCCACCGCCGTGCGCAGCTGCGTATCCTCACCTTTGACAATCGTCTCCGGGGAGTTCGCCACCTTGATGTCCGGCTCCAGCTGCTGGTTCTCCAGATAGCTGCCGTCCGCCAGTCGATAGCCCACCATCGGGATACCGAAGTAGAGCGTCGGGTCCTGCAGCGTCTCCCAGTTGACACTCGTCATAGTGCCCGGCACCGGCATACCCACCAGCTTACCCAGCTTGTTGTGACTGTAGACCCAAGGAGTGCCGTGCGCGTTAGAGTAGTTGGCCTCACCCATCAGCATGATAGAGGGCTTGTTCCAGCGTCGGCTCGGCATGTCGCAAGCCTCCTGACCGCGAATCACCTGCGTGAAGTATTTCTTGCCGCTGAAGAGCACCTCGATATCCTCGTGCAGACGACCGCCGCCATTGAAGCGGGTGTCGATGACGATACCCTCGCACTCGTTGTACTTACCCAGGATGTCAGAGTAGACCGTACGGAAGCTGGCGTCGTCCATAGAGGCAATGTGCACATAGCCCAACCGTCCGTTCGACCAGCGCGTCACGTCGGCCGCACGCTGCTTCACCCAACGCGTGTAGAGCAAGTCGCGGATGACACTCTCTCTCACCGGCTTCACCACCTCGTCCCAACGCTCCTTGGTCGTGGGGTTGTAGAGGCTCACCAGCACCTTCTCGCCCGACTTGCCGTTGAGCAGTGCGTAGAGCGCCTCCTCGTCGGCAGGCTCCTCGCCGTCCACCTTCTCCAGGATGGTGCCCGCCGTAGCCTTTCCCTGCTTATAGTTGAGCGGTCCGCCCTCCAGCACCTCCGCGATGCGGAATCCTTTCCCCGTATAGTTCCAGTCGAAGAGGGCGCCCAGGTTGGCCGTATTCTCCCCGCGGTTGCCCACACGATAGCCCGAACCGGTGTGCGACACATTCAGCTCCCCGAGCAACTCGCTCAGCATCTCCGAGAAATCGTAGTTATTGTCGATATGCGGCAAGAAGCGCTCATAGTGGGCAGTCAGTCCCTTCCAGTCGACCCCATGCAAGTTCTTCTCGTAGAAACGCTTCTCAATCTGCAAGCGCACATGTGCAAACATCGCCGCACGTTCCGCCGCGCGGTCCATCTTCAGCTTGCCCTCCACCTTGATCGGCGTCGGGGCACCGGTACTACTGTTCACCTTCTTCATCGCGTAGCCCAGCAAGAAGAGATTGCCCTTGCTATCCATCTCCAAGGCGCCGCCTCCCATGCCCTTCTGCACCTGCTGCGTCGTCTTCTTGCGCAAATCCAGTTTCCAAAGGTCCTGCGCCCCATCGAAGCGAGACAGGTAGAACAGCGTCTCCCCATCCTGCGTGATGATGGCATCGCCCAAAGACGAAGAGGCAGGGGTGAGACGAACGATGCGGTCCTCGATGCCCTCCGGCTCCACCACAATCTCCTTCACCTTCTTCTCCTTACTGTCCTTGCTATCCTTGCTATCTTTGTTGTCACTCTTCTCAGCATCCTTATTATTCGACTTCTCCGCATTCCCCTTAGAAGCAGCCTTCTTCGCCTCTTTGGCCTGTTCCGCCTCCAGCTCCTTCTGCAGTTCATACTCCTCCTTCGTCATGCGGTACTTATCATACGCATCCCGGTTGAGGAACACCAGCATCAAGTCGCTCTGCGTGCCCCAAGAAGCATGGTTACGCATACCGTAGCGCTCCGTCTCAAAGAGAATCGCATTGCCGTCGAGCACGAAGCGCGGATTCTCATTGCTGTAGCCACTGCCGGTGAGGTTCAGGATGGGTTCACCCCCCTTGGCACTCACCAAACCCACGTCCGAATAGGGATCGTGGCGATGCGCAATGTAAGTCAGCGTAAACCATTTCCCGTCGGGCGACCAGCGATAAGTGAAAGAACCACTCGTGCTGTAGTGCGTAGAAGCATCCGTAATCTGGCGCACCTTCTTCGTGGCAAGGTTCACCACCATCAGACGGTTACGACCCTCCACAAACGCCAGCTCCTTACCGTCGGGCGAGAACTGCGGACAGCCCCGCTCAATGGTGGAAGAGGGCAGCAGCGCCTCCTCCTTGATGAGCGTCGCATTGGGGAAGTTGGCATCCTCCTTGCGCGCAATCGTCGCCGTGTAGAGCTGCCAGAGCCCGTCGCGCTCACTGGCATAAGCAATGGTGCGGTTGTCGGCACCGAAGGTCACCTGCTTCTCCGTCGCAGCCGTGTGAGTAATCTGTTTCGTCGTGCCATATTCCACCGAAGTGACAAACACCTCGCCGCGCAGCACGAAAGCCACCTGCTTGCCGTCGGGAGAGACCGCCGCGTCACTGCTGCCGTGGTTGACCGACTCGGTATAGAGCGCCTCCTCGGCATCGCTCTGCAACTGAATGTTCACCTTCTTCGCCTTGCCCCCCTTCGGCTGCAAGTAGATCTCACCGTCGTAAGTGAAGCAAAGCGTCTCGTTGCGGTCGATAGAGAGGAATCGCACAGGGTGCGTCTTGAAGCCCGTCACCGCCTTCGGGTTCTCCGTGTTGCCCACAGGCGCCGTGTAGACATTCATGCTGCCACCGTTGCGCTCACTCAGGAAGTAGAGCGACTGCCCGTCGGGAGAGACCACCGGGTTGCGGTCCTCGCCGGCATGCTCCACCACCTTCGCGTGCTTGCCCGTGGCAGGCGTGTAGCTCCACAGGGTGCGCGTCACCGAAGAGGTGTGATGCTTACGCCACTCATTCTCGTTACCCTTCTTATCTTGATAGTAGAAACTCTTGCCGTCGGGGGCATACCACACCGCCTCGGCAGGAGTGGCAAGCACCTGCTCCAGACGCCCGCCGTTGATAGGCAGCGCATAGAGTTCCGGCTGACGGAGCGTAGGGAAGAGCGCACTCTCGGCAGGGTCTTGCAGAGAGGCCGTGAAGAGCACCTTCTTGCCGTCGGGCGTGAAGGCCGTCGGAATCTCCGACTCCGAGTGGTAGGTGAGGCGTTGTGCCGCGCCGCCCGAGCTCTTCATCACAAAGACGTCGAAGTTGCCGTTACGGTCGCTGGCAAAAGCCAGTTGCTTACCGTCGGGCGACCAGACCGGGTTACATTCATACGAGGATTGGGTAGTGAGTTGTTGAGCCACACCTCCCTCGGAAGCCACTTTGTACAAGTCGCCCCGATAACAGAACACAATCTCTTTCCCATCGGGCGAGAGGCGTACGTCGCGCAACCAGAGCGGCGCCTGAGCCCACGAAGCCATGGAAGCCAGTCCCAAGGCAATGCAAGTGCATAATTTCTTTATCATGTTTACACCTTATTTATTATATAGCTAGATTTAGATATGCAAAGATAATGATTTTCAGCAGATAAACAAAAGAAAGGTGCCTGCTCCTTGCGTGGAACAGGCACCCCCAATTTAATTAAAAATTTCAATAATGAAAAAAGTTCCCCGGCAAGACGGAGAAATGTAAGTTTAAGCTTTTTCTGTCTCTTCGCCCTCCGGCATACGTTTACCCATGGTGAGGTAAGCAATCGGCGCAGCGATGAAGAGAGAAGACAACGTACCGATGATCACACCCAGAATCATGGCGAAGGCAAAGCTACGGATGCTGTCGCCACCCAGGATGAAGATACAGAGCAACACAATCAAGGTACTCACCGAAGTATTGATGGTACGAGCCAAAGTAGTGTTCAGTGAATCATTGAACAACTGGAAGTGGCTGCGTTTCGGATAGAGCTTGAAGTACTCACGGATACGGTCGAAGATGACCACCTTATCGTTGATAGAGTAACCGATAGCGGTCAGGATAGCACCGATGAAGGTCTGGTCGATCTCCAGAGAGAAAGGCACCCAACCGTAGCACAACGAGTAAGCACCGATGATGAGAGTAGTATCGAGCGCCAAGGCTACGACAGAACCCACACTGTAGGCCACGTTGTGGAAACGAATCAAGATATAGATGAAGATAGCCACCAAAGCGAAGATGACAGACCAGATGGCCGAAGTCTTGATATCGTCAGCGATACTCGGACCCACCTTCTGTGAACTGATGATAGAACCACCGGTACGGTTGTCGCGATCAATGAAGATATCGAGCGTCGTACCCTCACCCAGCAAGTTACCCTCCTTCAAAGAGGTGAACAAGAACTCCTCAATCTGAGAGTCGATATCCGGGTTCTCCTCGTTGATGCGGAAGTTGGTTGTCACACGCACCGTCTTATGGTCGGTACCCAAAGCGATGGCCTGCACGTTAGCGTCGCCCACCTTCTCCTGCAGCAAAGCACGTACCGTCTCCGGCTCAGTGGGTTGTTCAAACTGAACCACAAAGTTACGACCACCGGTGAAGTCAATACTCTGGCTCAAGCCGCGAGTAAAGAAAGAGATGATGCAAACCACCAAGATGATACCGAACACCGTGAACGAACGTTTCGTCAATCCCATGAAGTGGACGTGCGTGTTCACCATCATGTGGCGTGAACATTTCGTATCGAAAGTCAGGTTCAACCATTTCTCCTTGTTCATGAAGTGCTCATAAACCAGACGCGTCACGAAGACAGCCGTGAAGAATGAGCAGAGGATACCGATGATCAACGTCGTAGCAAAACCACGGATCGGACCGGTACCGAAGTAGAACAGGATGATACCTGTGATGATAGAAGTCAAGTTAGAGTCGAAGATGGCAGAGAAAGCGTTCGAATAACCGTCGGCCAACGCAGCCTTCACCGTCTTACCCGCTTTCAGCTCCTCCTTCGTACGCTCGTAGATCAACACGTTGGCATCCACCGCCATACCCAGAGAGAGCACCATACCGGCGATACCTGACATCGTCAAGGCAGCCTGGAAAGAGGTAAGGATACCCAGTGTGAAGAAGAAGTTGATAATCAACGCACCGTTAGCCACCATACCCGGAATGAAACCGTAGATAGCGCACATGTAGATCATCAACAGAATCAAAGCCACGATGAAAGAAACGATACCCTGGTTGATAGACTCCTGACCGAGAGACGGACCCACGATGTCCTCCTGTACGATACGTGCGGGAGCCGGCATCTTACCTGAACGCAACACGTTCGCCAAGTCCTTCGTATCCTCCAAAGTAAAGTTACCGGTGATAGAAGAGTTACCGCCGGTAATCTCACCCATCACGTTCGGGGCACTATATACATAACCATCCAGCACAATCGCGATGGCTTTACCAATGTTCTGTTTAGTCAACTGAGCCCAGCGACGAGAACCGTCGGTGTTCATACTCATGCTGACCGCCGGTTTACCGTACTGGTCGTAAGTATCCGAAGAAGATACCACCACATCACCCTCCAACGGAGCGCGACCGTTGCGCTGAGTCATCTTGATCGCATAGAGCTCGAAAATCTGACCGCTCTTATCCATCTCAGAAGCTTTCACACCCCATTTCAGGCTCAACTCACGCGGCAATACCGCTTTCACCTCCGGCATCGCCAGATAGCGATTCACCTCCGCTGTATCTCTGTAGCTGGCATAACCCACGATGCAACCTTTGCCGTAAGGGTTCGGCTGGAAGATAGCGAGCAACGGGTGCTCCTTCTTGTAAGCGTCGAGTTCAGCCGCATTGTCAGCTGTATTCGCCTTCTTACCGGTCAACTGCGCCTTCAGCTCATCCGCGCTCAGCGAATCCTTCTGTGCAGGCGCGTCAGCCACCTGAGACTCCTCAGCAGCCGGAGCCTCCGCCAAGTCGGTAGAATCCTGTTCCGCAGGTTGTTCGCCCGAGAGCAAGCTACGCAGTTTGCTGTCAGCGTTCACCAAGTACGGAGTAATCTCACTGGCGTCAAAAGTCTCCCAGAACTCCAGGTTGGCAGAACCCTGCAACAATTTACGCACACGCTCCGGCTCCTTGATACCCGGCAGCTCCACCATGATACGACCCATGCCGCCCTCCAGCGCCTGGATGTTCGGCTGAACCACACCAAAGCGGTCGATACGTGTACGAAGAATATTGTATGAGTTGTCGATGGCCGCCTTCACCTCCTCGCGCAAAGCCTTCTCCACTTCAGCGTCGGTGCTCTTCGTGTTCACCTTGTCCTTCAGCTGCTGTGTAGCGAAGATCTCCGCCAACTTGCCCTCGGGAGCCAGTTTGTGATACTCGTTGATAAAGAGCGTGATGAAGTCGCTCTGACTAGTCACCTGTAATTTGGCTGCATTGGCCACAGCCTGATTAAATGCCTCGTCCGATTTGTGGTCGGCCAACATCTTAATCACATCGGGTACAGACACTTCGAGGATGACGTTCATACCACCCTTCAAATCCAGACCCAAACCAATTTCCATTTCACGACATTGTTTCAGCGTATATACCCCCAGGTAGACCTTCTCATTTTGCATGGAGTCCAAATAGTGCGTCTCACCCTTCGGATCTTGTGCCGCCAGACTCATGTGATGGCGAGTCACAAAAGAGAACGAGAGGTAGAACACACACACCAAGGTGAGCAGTACCGCGAAAACCTTTACGAATCCTTTGTTCTGCATTTTTCTTTAGTTTTATATTTAATACATTATTTATAAACTAATTTGTAAGGGTGCAAATATAGTTCTTTTTTTCACATTTGTGCGGTTTCTGCCACAATATTTTAGCTTTCAGCAACAAAAAAGGGGCGAATCCGCCCTTTCGGCTTGCTTATTTCTTGGAGATGTAGCACCAAAGGGGGTAGTGATCGGAGGCACCGATGGAGGAATCCACCGTGCAACGGTAGCTGCGCAGGTCGTTACTGATGAAGAGTTGGTCGATGCGGAAGTAGAGCATGTTCTTGTGGAAGGAGATGCCGAAGCCGCGGCCCGACTGACTGAAGGCGTCGGTAAGGCCCTTCCCGATGACGCGGTGGGGGTAAGAGATGGCCGAGGTGTTAAAGTCGCCGCACACCACGAGCGGCCCCTGAGGCAACCGACGAATCGCCGCCGCCACACTGTCGGCCTGTTCGGCACGGGTAGGAGTGGTAGAGGCCAGCTTCCGCAACAGGTAGCGCGCCCCCGTCTTCACCTTCTTCGTCTCCGGGTCCTTAATCATATCCTCATAAGTACTCCGGTCGTCACTGCTCAAGTGGTTCGATTCCAAGTGATTATTGACCACCGTCAGCGTATCTCCCCCCATGTCGATGCGGTAGATGATACTGCCGTTCCCCTCACTGGCATAATCAATGGGCGTAGCGGCCAGAATGGGATGACGCGAGAAGCAAGCCAGTGCGTTGCCCCCTCCGTGAATAGTGTAGACATGATGGTAAGGATAGTTGCTCAGCGCCTTCTCGATGTCACTCATCCGCAGGCGGAAGTTGGTCCCGAACTCCTGCAAGCAGAGCACATCCGCCCCGCACCCCTGCAAGTAAGTCAGAATCTCGTTCGGCTTCGCCTCCGTGTTCGGCTCATCGTCACTAAACTTCATCACATTGTAAGTGAGCACCTTCCAATGCTCCTCGGGCACCTCCTTCTGAAAGAGATTCAGCGGACAGTTGGTCCAGATGCACTGCGCACAAGTGAGCAGCGCCACCAGCGAGAGCAGCATATATTTGCGATAGATGACAAACCAGAAAAGCAAGAAGAGAAAGTTGAGCATCATGGCCAGCGGAAAGGCCAGCCCCAGGCAAGCCAGCAGCGGCTGCTTCGCCGGAGGAAGCAACGGACTGAGGGCGCAGAGCCACATAAAGAGGACACAGAGCGCGTTGATGCCCAGCAAAATCCATCCCAAGAACCTTCCGATATGTTTCATCGTCTTCGTTATCGTTTAGAGGCATCAAACAGCTGCTTCTTCTCGTCCGTCGTCAAGCTGTTATAGCCGGATTGTTTCAGTTTATCGAGAATGCGATTCATCTCCTCGCCCGACTCCTTCGAGGCCCTCCGAGTCCCCCCGTTGTGCCCCCCTTGGTGCACCTTCATCCTGGGGCGACGTTCCCGTCGGAGCGGGTGCGAGTAACGTTGAACCGCGACAGAGAGCCCATCCAGCAAACGGTTGATCCACGCCGTGATATCCACCCCCCGGCGCAACATCAGCGCATACCAGAGCCCGCCCAGCGCGCCCCCCAGATGCGCAATGTGACCCCCCGCATTCTCCGAAGTAATCAGCAGCAAGTCCATCACCACCATCAAGCCCGCCACATACTTCAGCGAAAGCTCGCCGAAGAGAAAAAGTCGGATCTTGAAGTTAGGCTCCCTCACCGCCGTTGCCATCGTAATGGCCAGCACCGACGCCGAAGCCCCCAGCAGATAGCTCCCCGAAGGCGTAAAGAGCGGCAACAAGTTGAAGCAGAGCAGATAGAGCACCGCCCCGCAAAGTCCGCCGAAGAGATAAAGCCCCCCGAACGCCCGTTCCGAGAAAAAGTAGAGAAAAAGCTGTCCGAACCAGTAGAGCCACAGCATATTAAAGAGCAGATGGAGCGGCTCCACCTGCAAGAACATATAAGTCACCACACTCCACGGCTGGCAGAGCAACTGCAGCGGCTCCGCCGGCAACATCAGCTGATGCAACAGCGGTGCACTCTCCACATGGAACAGCCGCAGCAGCAAACCAACGAGTGCGCAGAGCAGAAAAAACCCCACGTTGAGATAGATAAACCGCACCGGCATCGACCCCCGGCGGTAGCTCTGCAGCAGATTAGTAATAATAGGGGCCGCCATGGTTACCATACTTTTTACGCCAGTAGAGAATCAGCAGCAAGCCGAAGAGCATACCGCCCAAGTGCGCAAAGTGCGCCACCCCGTCGCCCGTCTGAGCCAAGCCCAGCAACAGCTCCAGCGCCGCATAAATCGCCACAAAATACTTCGCCCGGATAGGGAAGAGAAAATAGATATAGATCGGCTGGTTCGGGAAAGTCATACCGAAAGCCAGCAAGATACCATAGATAGCGCCCGACGCACCCACGGTGGTCCACAGATTCAGATAATCCGACATCGAAATCAGTCCCGTAGAAGTATTCACCATCTCATAGCGGTTCAGCCCGTCCATGAGATAAGAAGCATACTGCGCCACCTCCTGACAGAGTCCGGCACCCACGCCACACACGATATAGAAAATCAAGAACCGCTTCGAGCCCCACACCTGTTCGAGCACCCGTCCGAACATCCACACGGCAAACATATTAAAGAGAATATGTTCGAACCCGCCATGCATGAACATATAAGTAAACAACTGATGCAACTTAAACTGAGGCGCCAGGAAAAAGTGGAGTCCCAACAGGTTGGTCAAGTCGATGCCCACCCGCTGCAGCGCGAAAGTAGCGAAAAACAGCAGTGCATTGATGATGATGAGGTTTTTGGTAACCGGGGGTAAATTCATATCTAAATGGGTTAAATAACGGCGCAAAAGTAGTAAAATTCTCCGTTATACAGCGCGTTTCAGGCGAAAGAAGACTTTTTTTTTGCTTTTTTGCTTCATTTTTTTGCTTTTTTGTTTGTTTATCAAATATCTATCTCTATATTTGTCGACGGTTTAAGAGTGAAACTTTTGTTATAAAATAATTTTTTAATAAATCATAACATTATGAATAAAGCAGAATTGATCGATGCAATTGCATCAGAGTCAGGCTTGACTAAAGTTGACTCAAAGAAAGCGTTGGACGGATTCGTTAGCGCAGTGAAAAAAGCCTTGAAAGAGAATCAGAAAGTTTCTTTGGTAGGCTTCGGTACTTTCTCAGTATCTGAGAGAGGTGAGCGTACAGGTGTAAATCCTGCTACAAAACAGAGCATTACGATTGCAGCTAAGAAAGTGGCTAAATTCAAAGCCGGTTCTGAGTTGAGCGATGCTATCAACTAATAAGTAAACATTTAATTAAAGTAAATACTTATAGTGATGGGTCCGGGCTTGCGAAAGTCCGGACCTTTTTCGTGTATGTTCGGAAATTTATTGCTATCTTTGCCGCAATTATAAATATATCAGTAAATTAAGAACATGTCTACAGAATTATTTTCTACATTGCCCTATAAGGTGGCAGATATCTCGCTGGCCGACTTCGGTCGCAAGGAGATAGAGATGGCAGAGAAAGAGATGCCCGGTTTGATGGCATTGCGTGAGAAATATGGCAAGAGCCAACCGTTGAAAGGCGCCCGTGTGATGGGATCGCTCCACATGACCATCCAGACCGCGGTGCTCATTGAGACCCTCGTAGCCCTCGGCGCCGAAGTACGCTGGTGCTCCTGCAACATCTACTCCACCCAAGACCACGCCGCTGCCGCCATTGCCGCCACCGGTGTAGCCGTCTTCGCCTGGAAAGGAGAGACCCTGGCCGACTACTGGTGGTGCACGCTGCAAGCCATGAACTTCCCCGGCGGAAAAGGTCCCAACATGATTGTGGACGACGGTGGAGACGCCACCCTGATGATTCACAAAGGCGTAGAGGCCGAGCAAGACGCCGCCGTGCTTGATGTCCCCGTACATGCTGAAGATGAGATTGAGCTCTTCGCCATTCTGAAACGCGTATTGGCAGCCGACAACGGTCGCTGGACCAAAGTAGCAGCCGAGATTCGCGGCGTCTCAGAAGAGACCACCACAGGCGTACACCGCCTCTATCAGATGAAAGAAGAAGGCAAGCTGCTCTTCCCGGCGTTCAATGTAAACGACTCCGTGACCAAGAGCAAGTTCGACAACCTCTACGGTTGCCGCGAGTCGTTGGCCGACGGAATCAAGCGCGCCACCGACGTGATGATTGCCGGCAAAGTCGTAGTCGTATGCGGTTACGGCGATGTAGGAAAAGGCTGCTCCCACTCCATGCGCTCCTACGGCGCCCGCGTGCTGGTGACCGAAGTAGACCCCATCTGCGCCCTGCAGGCAGCGATGGAAGGCTTCGAGGTAGTCACCATGGACGAAGCATGCTCCAAAGGTAACATCTTCGTTACCACCACCGGCAACATCGACATCATCCGCATCGACCACATCGAGAAGATGCCCGATCAAGCCATTGTCTGCAACATCGGCCACTTCGACAACGAGATACAGGTGGATGCCCTCAAGCACTACCCCGGCATCCGTTGCGTCAACATCAAGCCGCAGGTCGACCGTTACTTCTTCCCCGACGGTCACTCCATCATCCTGCTCGCCGACGGCCGACTGGTCAACCTGGGCTGTGCCACCGGCCACCCCTCGTTCGTGATGAGTAACTCCTTCACCAACCAGACCCTGGCGCAGATAGAGCTCTTCAACAACCCCTACAAAGTGGATGTTTACCGCTTGCCGAAGCACCTCGATGAAGAGGTAGCCCGCCTCCACCTGGAGCGCATCGGCGTACACCTCACCAAGCTGACCCCCGAGCAGGCAGCCTACATCGGCGTCTCAGTGGACGGTCCGTACAAGGCGGAACACTACAGATATTAATTCCAACCCTCGCTGCAATCGCTCCACAGGCGGTTGCAGCGAGTAATCTTCTATCCACATGAATCACTCATTCAAGAAAATAGTTCCCGACCTCGTGGCGATCCTCTTCTTCGCCCTCCTGTCGTTTCTCTATTTCTACCCCGCAGATACCGAAGGTCGTCGCCTCTGGCAGCACGACACCGCCGCCGGCCAAGGAGCCGGACAAGAGGCACTCGAGTATTATCAGCGCACCGGTGAACGCACCCGTTGGACCAATGCACTGTTCAGCGGCATGCCCACCTATCAGATGACCCCGAGCTACGACTCGTCCGACTCGCTGAAAGGCATCGAGCACCTCTATCGCCTCTTCCTGCCCGACGTGGTGGGACTGGTCTTCATCATGTTGCTCGGCTTCTACATCCTGTTGCGGGCATTCGACTTCAAGGTATGGATGTCAGCCCTGGGCGCCATCGTCTGGGCCTTCTCCTCCTATTTCTTCATCATCATCGCAGCAGGCCACCTGTGGAAGTTCATCACACTGGCCTACATCCCGCCCACCATCGCCGGCATGGTGCTCATCTATCGCGGCAAGTCGCTCTGGGGCTGCCTCGTCACCACCCTTTTTGTGGCGTTGCAAATCCTCTCCAACCACCTGCAGATGAGCTACTACTTCCTCTTCGTCATGGCCTTCATGGCCATCGCCTTCGGCGTAGAAGCATGGAAGAAAGGCGAGCTGAAACGCTTCGGTCGCCAAACCCTCCTGCTGGTGCTCTCCGCCTTTGTGGGCGTAGCCATCAACGCCTCCAACCTCTACCACACCTATCAATATAGTAAGGAGTCGATGCGCGGCAAGAGCGAGCTGGTGAAGGCAGATACCGATACCGCCAATCAGACCAAGAGCGGACTGGAGCGCGACTACATCACCCAGTGGAGCTACGGCATCGGGGAGACCTTCTCGTTGCTGGTGCCCAATGTCAAGGGAGGCGCCTCGAATGCAGGCGACAAGCCACTGCTCATGTCAGACAGTGAGACCGCCATGAAAGTGGCCGACCCCACCTACACCTCCATCTACAGTCAGATCACGCAGTACTGGGGCGAACAGCCCGGCACCTCCGGACCGGTCTACGTAGGCGCCTTCGTGCTGATGCTCTTCCTCCTGGGCCTGTTCATTGTGAAGGGACCGATGAAATGGGCGCTGCTGGCAGCCACCCTCCTCTCGTTCTTCCTCTCGTGGGGCAAGAACTTCATGGGGTTCACCGACTTCTTCCTCGACTATATCCCGCTCTACGACAAGTTCCGGGCAGTCTCCTCCATCCTGGTGATTGCCGAGTTCACCATCCCCCTGCTCGCCCTGCTGGCGTTGCGTGAGGTGGTGCGTGCACCGCAGAGCGTCACCGAGAAGCGTTGGGTGTTGCCCACCGCCTATCTGCTCACCGGCGGACTGGCGCTGCTCTTCGCCCTCGCCCCGAAGTTCTTCTTCCCCTCCTACATCTCCTCAGCAGAGATGAACGCCTTTCAGCAGAGCGGCTTGGGAGAGCACCTGCTGCCCATCCTGACCAACCTGGAAGAGATGCGCATCGCCATCTTCAAGGCAGATGCCTGGCGCAGCTTCCTCATCGTCACCGTGGGCGCACTCTTCCTCTGGCTCTACCTCAAGGGCCGCCTCAAAGCCGTGTGGATGGTGTCAGTGCTGACCCTGCTCTGCCTGGTAGACCTGTGGCAAATCAACAAGCGCTACCTCTTCGATGAGATGTTTGTGGAGCCGCAGACCGGCGAGCAACGTTTTGTGGAGAGTGAGACCGACCGCTACATCTTGCAGGATACGGCGCAGGATTATCGTGTGCTGAATCTGGCAGCCAACACCTTCAATGAGAATGAGACCTCCTATCGCCATAAGAGTATCGGTGGCTATCATGCCGCCAAACTGCGTCGTTATCAGGAACTGATAGAGGCGCACATCGCCCCCGAGATGCAGCAACTGGCGCAGGAGGTAGTGGAGCAGCAAGGCAACCTGGAGGCCGTGGATGGCTCGAACTATCCGGTGCTGAACATGCTCAACACGCGCTGGCTCATCTTCCCCCTGTCGCAAGGACACACCTTGCCGCTGGAGTATCCCTATGCCCTGGGCAATGCCTGGTTTGTAAGAAATCTGGAGTGGGTGGCGAATGCCAATGAAGAACTGGAGTCGTTGCAGCAGCTGAACCCGGCAGAGACCGCCGTGGCAGATCAACGCTTCAAGAGCGTGTTGCAGGCGCCCGCCGCTACCGACAGCACCGATGTGCAGACCATTCGCCTGACGAAGTACGAGCCGAACGAGCTCACCTACACCGTAGAGAGCACGAAACCGGGCCTGGTAGTCTTCTCAGAGATCTACTATCCGGGCTGGCGCGCCTTCCTGGATGGCGAAGAGATCGCCTTGGGACGAGTCGACTGGACCTTGCGTGCCGCGAATGTCACCGCCGGCAAGCATCAGTTGCAGCTCACCTTCCACCCCGTGTCGATACAGCGCACAGAGACCGTGGCATGGATCGGCCTCGCCCTCTGGCTGGTAGGCGTCCTCATCGCCCTGTGGCTCACCGTGCGACGTCACTTCTTCAAGAAGGAGCGCACCACGAACCAAGCATGAAACAATAGCGTAGACAAGCGGCCATAGTGGCAGCACATAATTTGATAACGCTCCCTGAGCGACGCCTTGTGATGGCGTGTGGTCAACCCCTCCTGCAGGTAGTCGACCACCGTCAAGCCGGTGTTGAACAGGGAGCGTGCCTGTTTCATCACCTTGATACACCAGTCGAAGTCGGCCGAGTAGCGATAGCGGAGGTCATATTGCGGCGCCAGTTCCCGGCGGGCAAAGAAAGCCTGGTGGCACACCAGCATCCCGTGACGGAAACTCTTCCAGTTGAGCTGCTTCGGTGCCGCGAGACGCCGCATCCGCACAAAGTGCCCCTGCGCATCCACAATCGCCGTCTCCCCATAGAGCACATCCGGCATCGGCAGCTCCGGGTGTTGCGCCCACTCATCATTCCATCGGCGCACCATCAGAAAGAGCGTATCATCCTCATGCAGACAGTCGCCCGCATTCAGAAAGCAGACATAGTCGCCCGTAGCGTGCGCCAGTCCCTTATTCATCGCGTCATAGAGCCCCCTGTCAGGCTCGCTGCACAAGTAGTGAATATGCTCCCTGTAGCGCCCTGCAATCTCCAGGGTACGGTCGGTCGACCCACCGTCAATCAGCAGGTACTCAATATTCTTATACGTCTGAGTCACGATGCTCTGAATAGTATCCTCAATCACCTTCTCCGCATTGAAAGTGACCGTGATAATCGAGAATTTAGGGCGAAAATGATTATGCATCGGGTTTGATTACTTGGTTATATAGTTCTTGATATCTGCGTGCGATGCGCTCCTCCGAGTAGCTGTTCACCGCCTTGCGTCTAGCTTCCTCACTCAGTCCGGCATACCCGCCCTCCGTCAAGGCCCAGCGGATGCCGTTGGCCAGATCGTCCGCCGAGCGATACTCAGCGACGTAGCCATTATGCAGATGGTCAATCATCTGCGGAATACCCCCCACCTGGAACCCCACGCAAGGAATGCCGCACGCCATGGCCTCCACGATGGTGTTCGGCAGATTATCCTGCAGCGAAGGCGTCACATAGAGATCCACCGCATTATAGATCTCCACCAGTCGCTTCTCGTCGCTCACATAATCCATGCTGTAGACCCGGAAAGGAATCTGTTCAGAGAGTTGGGCAGACTCCTTGCCCACCACCACCACGCCAATCCGCTCCCTCAGTGCAGGCTCCAGCTCCACCAACTTACGGCAAGCCTCCGCCAGATAGCGGAACCCCTTACGTTCATCGGTAATCTTCATCGAGCCGAAGAGCAGCAGCTGCTTCTCCTGCGGCAGTCCGCACTTCGTGCGCGCCTCCTGTCGGTTCATCGGCCGGTAGAGATGCGTATTGATGGCATTGGGAATATTCGTCACACGTTGCCCCTGCAGCAGTGCCGCCTTGCGTGCCAGTCCCTCGAGCCACTGACTGCAAGCCACGAAAGTCACCTTCCGGTCGGCAATATACGCCAGCTTCTTCTGAAACACCTGTCGGGAGAGGTCGTGTGCACTGCCACCCCCGCGCAGCAACGGACAGTGAGAGCACTCCGAGAGATAGCGCGTACAGTCGCCCGCATAGTGACAGATGCCCGTAAACGGCCACATATCATGCATGGTCCACACCACCGGTTTACCCGAGTCCACAATCTTGCGAATCTGTTTCAGCGAGAGCATCCCCTGGTTCACCCAATGCAAGTGGATGATATCCGCCTCGCGAAACTCAGGCAGCGTCGTAATATCGATGCCCCGGTTGGCAATATCCACCGCGAAGAGGTTGCGTGTAGAGAAACGGTTGGCCATCCAGATGACCGCGCGTTCATAGAGAAACTTCCAGAGGTTGACCCACGACTGACTGACCGGCACCACCGTGAGCCGCTCCGTCTGCTTGTCGCGCACGAGCATAGTCGTCTTAATCCCGTTGTTATTCAACGCGTCGACCAGGCGTCCCGCAGCAATGGCCGCGCCGCCCATCTTCTCAGAGGTGTTAATAATCAGTACTCGCATAGGTTTCCTTAGTAAGTTTATGCAAAAGTACTCTTTTTTACTTTGGGGAAGTACAATTCGTCTAATTTTTTGTTCCTGCGCCCCTTTTTTTGGTTCATCATGTTTTGGGCGAAACTAAGTTTACTTTTCAGTTCGCAAAAAAGTCAGACACTGTCTGACCAATTGGAGTATTTGTTTAAGTAGTCAGACTTATCAGTCATCAAAGGTCACGCCAGTATCGACACTTGTTCTGCGCAAAATCGGAACAATATACACCTGAGAGCTACCAAGCTTCTACTAAAAGCAAAATATTATACTATAACAGATTAGAATTGCGATTCATACTTGTATAATTCAAATATGATTTATATTTTTGCATCGTTTTAATGATGCATTAAAATGGAGCAAAAATGAAAGAAAGCAAAGCTATAAGCATACTTGGCAGGAGCGTGAAGTTGCTTTTACGTTCAAAAGACGAGCTCAAGGGCTTAGCCATTGGAGAAATGCTGTCATTTAATTTTTATGACGGTAGTTACCAAGATGTAGCTATGCTATTTGTTGAACCGAAAAAAAGTAATCCCACTCCGCGTGAATGTAGCATTGCGGCTAAACGATTGACAGATTGGTCAGGATTACCGGTGGTATTTATACTGAAAAGTGGCTATAACTACGAACGTAGGCGTTTATTGGATAAAAACATCTATTTTGTAATGTCCGATAAGTACGCTCATTTGCCAATGTTGGTGGCGATGGAATATACCGCCGAACGTAAAATAAACACTATTCTTACGCCGATTGCTCAATATCTATTGCTGTATCATCTGCAAGTAAAAAGCCTAAACGGTCTGTCAGCAATAGACATTGCACCGCTTGTTCCATACTCTTATGCAAGCATTACGTTAGGGCTAACTTGCTTGGAGGATGTCGGACTGTGCGAAAAAGTGCAAGATGGTCCACGCAGCAAGATTATCAGCTTTAACTATAAGGGTTTAGAATTGTGGCAAGCAGCTCAGCCTTACGTGATTTCTCCTATTGAGACTCGTTGCTTCTGCGACAATATGGAGTCTGCCGACAAGTATGCGATTTGTGGCATTAATGCCCTCGCCAACTACACATGGCTAAATCCGGACAAAGAGACACAGGTAATGATGACCGCCAAGGAATATCGACAACTCAAGGCAAAAGATACATTTGAGAATGCCAATCGCTTTGATGGCAACGTCATGGTAGAGGTTTGGAAATATCCGGCCGTAGGTCTGAAAGACGTTCATTTGCAATATGTAGATAAACTTTCGTTGGCCTTATCGCTAAAAGATGATACAGATCCGAGAGTAGAAGGAGAAGTAGAACGTATGATTAACGAATTAGAATGGAAGGATTAGATAAATTTCGAGAAGCTTTTGCGGATTTCGCTGATAACTACGTTATTATCGGTGGCACTGCATGTGATATTACAATGACTAACACGGTGATGCGCCCACGAGCAACACACGACATTGATATGATTG
>CAYSOW010000041.1:9026-17589 GCA_964432715.1 uncultured Bacteroides sp. | reverse complement strand
AATTAACAGTGGTTTATAGAAGCAGACGAATGGGTTCTCTTAGTAAGAGAGGGATATATTGCATAAATATTTAGTTTACAGCGTTTTGAAAATTCGAGAATTCCTATTCCTTAAACAATTTGCACATATGTTTAAGTTTTACAACAAAAAGAAGTGCTAAAATTTGCTAGTTTTAAACGATTTAAGTAATATTGCAACAAGCAATCCCTCTCTTACTAAGAGAGGGGACCAGTTGAGCCTTAGATTTTCTTACATTTTTAGTTAACGAGCATTTTATCCAAGAATTGGATTAGACAGATTATATCATTGATTTATATACGACTAACTAAAAAAGAGTGCTTATGAAGAGAATTTTAATGTTTCTACTTTCCCTATTCTTGATAGGAATAGGGTTAGCTACGGCCCAAACTCGGAAAGTGACAGGTGTTGTCCTTTCTGAGGAAGATGGAGAGCCGGTAATTGGTGCCTCTGTTATGGTTAAAGGAACACAGATTGGTGTTATTACCGATATGGACGGCGCATTTACCTTATCCAATGTACCTGCGAACAGCAAATTACTGCAGATTTCATTTGTAGGAATGCAAACAGCAGAAGTTCCCATTAAAGCGATGGTCAAGGTGCTACTTAAGAGCAATTCCGAAATGCTGGAAGAAGTGGTAGTTACCGGTATGCAAAAGATGGACAAACGTCTTTTCACCGGATCATCCACTCGACTCAATGCGGCTGACACCAAACTAGATGGTCTGCCGGAAATTAGCCGTGCCTTGGAAGGACGTGCCGCCGGAGTCTCAGTACAAAACGTATCCGGAACCTTCGGTACTGCGCCTAAAATCAGAGTACGTGGAGCTACCTCTATCTACGGTAGTTCAAAACCGTTGTGGGTTGTCGACGGTGTAATTATGGAAGATGTTGTAGAGATTGACGCAGACGACCTCTCCTCGGGAGATGCCGAGACGTTGATTTCATCAGCTATCGCAGGATTAAACTCCGATGATATTGAAAGCTTCCAGATTTTGAAAGATGGTTCTGCCACCTCTATCTATGGTGCACGTGCCATGGCCGGTGTGATTGTTGTTACCACCAAGAAAGGTAAATCCGGTCAGCACAAGATCAACTACACCGGAGAGTTCACCATGCGTTTGAAGCCCTCATACTCTACGTTTAACATCATGAACTCTCAAGAGCAGATGGATATTTACCAGGAGATGTCCGACAAGGGTTGGCTGAACTACTCAGATGTAACCAATGCTCGAGAAAGCGGTGTATATGGTAAGATGGGTCAGCTGATTACCAGTGGCGAGTTGGAGAATACAGACGCGGCAAAGAAAGCATACCTTCGTTTGGCCGAGTATAGAAATACGGATTGGTTCGATATTCTGTTCCAAAACTCAGTCATGCAGAACCACTCCATCGGTATTACATCCGGTACAGATAAGTCCTCCTACTACGCATCTTTAAGTGCAATGCTTGACCCGGGTTGGTCACTTCAAAGCAAGATTAATCGTTACACGGCCAGCCTCAACTCCACCTACAACATCAGTAAGTGGTTAAGTCTGAACCTTATCTCAAATGCGTCTTATCGTAAGCAGAAAGCCCCCGGTACATTATCCTCCGAGACTGATGCTGTATCCGGAGAAGTGAAACGTGATTTCGATATCAACCCGTACTCCTACGCGTTAAACACCTCTCGCGTATTGGACCCCAACGAGTACTATACCCGCAACTACGCTGATTTCAACATCTTGCATGAGTTGGAAAACAACTATATAGATTTGAATGTGAGCGACGTTAAATTCCAGGGTGAGTTAAAGTGGAAGCCTTTCAGCAAGTTAGAGATGGCGGTTCTAGGAGCAGTCAAATACTCTAACTCCTCACAGGAGCATCACATCACAGACTTCTCGAATCAAGCAATGGCATACCGTGCAATGCCTACTACCACCATTCGAGATAACAACTCATACCTTTATACGGATCCTGACGATCCTTATGCTGTGCCTATCACTATTCTGCCCGAAGGTGGTATCTATAAGAGAACTGACAACCGCATGCTCTCCTATGATTTCCGTGCCACGGCATCGTATAACACGGTACTGAAAGAGAAACACATCATCAATCTCTTTGGCGGTATGGAGACCAACTCTGTTGAGCGTCACAAAACCTGGTTCCGCGGTTGGGGATTACAATACTCTATGGGAGAGATTCCCTACTACGTATATGAGGTATTCAAGAAGAGCGCTGAGGAAGGAAGCGACTATTATGCCATGACCAATACGCGCACTAAGAGCGTTGCATTCTTCGGAAATGGTACCTATTCTTATAAAGGAAAGTACACTTTGAACGGGACCATCCGTTACGAAGGCACCAATAAGTTGGGTAAAAGTCGTGCGGCTCGCTGGCTTCCCACTTGGAACGTTTCCGGTGCATGGAATATGCACGAAGAAGCATTCTTCGAGGATTTAAAGCCCGCCTTGTCATTCCTTTCACTGAAAGCATCTTACTCATTAACGGCAGACCGTGGTCCGAGCAGTGTAACGAACTCGTACATCGTCATCAAGAGTGAGACTCCTTGGCGTCCGAGTGCCGGCGACCAAGAGTCCGCCCTCTATGTTTCTCAGTTGGCCAACAACGAACTGACATACGAGAAGAAGCATGAGTTGAACTTGGGTGCCAGCTTCGGTTTCCTGGATAACCGTATCAACTTTGAGTTCGACTGGTACCGTCGTAACAACTATGATTTGATTGGCGCGGTTACCACTCAAGGTATCGGTGGTGAGGTCGTAAAATACGGAAACGTTGCTTCGATGAAATCACGTGGTGTAGAGCTCAGCCTTTCTACGAAGAACATTATCACGAAGCATTTCAAATGGACAACAGACATTATCTACTCACATGCCACCAATGAGGTTACTGAATTGGAGAACCGTTCACGAGTAATCGACCTCGTTTCCGGTTCCGGTTTTGCTCTCAAGGGTTACCCGGTTCGTTCCATCTTCTCCATTCCTTTCCGTGGATTGAACGAAGAAGGACTTCCTACCTTCCTGGATCAGGATGGCAACATAACGACAACGGGTATCTACTTCCAGGAGCGTGAGAACATTGACTTCCTGGAATACTCAGGTAGTGCAGATCCTACCGATTTTGGTAGCGTGGGTAACGTATTCTCCTATAAGAACTTCAAGCTGAATGTCTTCATTACCTATTCTTATGGTAATGTAGTACGCCTCAACCCGGTCTTTAAGAAATCATACAGCGACCTGAGTTCTATGCCGAAGGAGTTTAAAAACCGTTGGGGATTGCCCGGTGATGAAAACATCACTACCATTCCGGTGATCTCCTCCGTTCGACAGAACAAGCTTGATACACACTTGAGTTATGCCTACAATGCCTATAACTATTCAACCGAGCGTATAGCTAAAGGTGATTTCATTCGAATGAAGGAAATCTCTCTCAGCTACGATTTCCCGACCTCTTTCGTAAAGAAACTCATGCTTTCGAATGTGTCCTTGAAACTTCAGGCCACCAACCTCTTCTTGATTTACGCCGACAAGAAGTTAAACGGACAGGATCCTGAATTCTTCAATACAGGAGGTGTAGCTGCACCTGTTCCTAAGCAGTTTACTATGACATTGCGTGTTGGCATCTAAAAGATTCGATTCAACTTAAAAAAGGAAGATTATGAAAATAAACAATATACATAAATACTGGCAACTCCCTCTGCTGATGATCTGCTTCTCGTGCAACAGTTACCTGGACGAGATGCCGGATAACCGGGCGGAAGTTGACAATGAAGATAAAGTGACCAAACTATTGGTGGAAGCCTATCCCGACCATGGTCACGTGCTCTGCTGCGAATTTGCGTCCGATAATATAGACGATTTCGGGGCTACCAAAAACACTACACGTTTTTGGGAGCAACTTTACGGCTGGATTGATGTAACAGAGACTGACAACGAATCACCTCAACGGGCATGGCAGTCTTATTACAAGAGCATCACTAATGCAAACCAAGCATTACTTTCCATAGAAGAGATGGGTAATCCATCCAGTCTGGACGCTACACGAGGCGAGGCCTTGGTTTGTCGTGCCTACAACCACTTCATGTTGGTGAACCTATTCTGCCAACATTATAGTCCGACTTACTCAGCCACGGACTTAGGCATTCCCTATATGGAGAAGGTGGAGGATGAGCTTAATCCGAAGTACGAGCGTGGCACCGTAGCTCATGACTATGAACTGATTGAAAAGGATTTGGAAGCCGGACTGCCGTTGATTAATGACGCTATCTACACCGTGCCCAAGTATCATTTTAATCGTAATGCTGCTTACACATTTGCCTCTCGTTTCTACCTTTTCTGTGGGAAATGGGACAAGGCCATTGAGTGCGCCAACGAAGTTTTAGGAAGTTCACCCGCTGAATTGTTACGAGACAACGAAGCTCTAGCCGCACTGCCTCGTTCGCCGTTAAACAATGTATTGCAAGCATACACCAGCACATCCAACAAATGTAACTTCCTTATTCACACAGCTTATTCCAAAGCCGGAAGTATATTCCGTAATGTAAGCACAGGCGGACGCTTCACACACGGTTACCTAGTTGCTCGTACGGAAACTATGAACTGTGCCCCATGGGGTACTTACTCACTGACTTCCAGCACTTGTATGTATTTCTACTTGCCCAGAACATTCTGGTACAGCGCTGCCAGTTACCAAAAAGTATTGGCACCACGTATTCCCTACTACTTTGAATATACAGACCCGGTAGCCGGAACCGGTTACGCACACTGTCTATATGTAGCATTCAAAGCAGAAGAAGCCCTGCTCAACCGCGCAGAAGCATACGTAATGCTCGGAGAATATGACAAAGCCCTGGAGGATATGAATTTATGGACATCCAACTCCTTGAATAAGAGCTATGCGAAAGCTTGGAACTTAACCTCTGAGAGTATTCAGGCATGGGCAGATAAGTACGCCTACTACACTCCCGAAACGCCTACGCCGAAGAAACATTTGCACTGCGAGCTTGCAGACATCGAAGAAGGTAGTTTGAAGGAAAGTTTCATCCATTGCCTCCTCTACATGAGACGCTACGAATTTTTGCACGAAGGTATGCGCTGGTTTGATATCAAACGTTACGGAATAGAAATCTATCGTCGTACGTTGGAAGCACAAACCGTTGTTTCCGTTACCGACGAATTACCTGTTCGCGACGAGCGTAGAGCCATGCAGATACCTGCCGATGTGATTACCGCCGGACTGGAGCCCAATCCGCGCAGCAAATAGTTAGAAACCTATTAAAGTATGAAGATTATGAAAAAAATTCTGATAACAACTTTGATGATCTCTTTCTTCACATTGGGATTCACCGCTTGCGAGAGTGACGACGACCCGGACACCAGCAAGAGTGTCATTGTGGATTCACAACGAGAAGAAAATGATTTTGACCGATGGATTACGGAAAACTATGTCAAGCCCTATAATATCACCGTGAAATATCGCATGGAGGATATTGAGTCTAACATGAACTACTACTTGGTACCTGCGGAGTATAAGAAAGCCATCCAGATTTGTAAACTTGCAAAGTTTCTCTGCCTGGAAGCATACGACGAAGTAACCGGTAGTAAAGACTTTATTCGTAGCAACTATCCGAAACTGATTCACCTGGTGGGGTCAGCGGCTTATAAGAATAACGGAAACATCGTGCTTGGTACGGCCGAAGGAGGATTGAAAATCACGCTCTACTACGTGAATTCAATACAAATGAATACAACCTGGCTCAACCACTATTATTTCAAAACAATGCACCATGAGTTTACGCATATTTTGAACCAGACCAAGCCATTTACCACCGATTTTAACGCCATCACGCCCACCGGTTACGTTGCGGATTCCTGGAGCGATGTTTATTCATCAGAAGACAAAAGTCTACCCGATGGATTCATCAGTCCGTATTCATCCAGTGAACCTAATGAGGACTTTGCCGAATTGGTTTCTCTCTATGTTACCACCAGCGCTGACGGATGGGCAGAGAAATTGAGTAAGGCAGGAACCAGCGGTGCCTCCTTGCTTAACGCGAAGTTCGACATCGTCTATCAATATATGATGGATAATTGGAATATTGATTTGGATGTTCTTAGAGATGTCGTTCAAAAACGTCAAGGAGAGATTTCATCGTTAGATTTAGATAACCTATAAAACATGAAACGTATGAAGACAAACAGATTATACATAATCATACTTCTATTACTCCCCTGCCTGCTGCAATCATGCCTGAAGGATGACAAGGAGTTATTTGATGAATTGACCACCATTCGTGTATCGGAAGCCTTGACGAAGTATAAGGAGGTGCTCTCTTCATCCTCCTACGGATGGGCTGTACAATACTATCCGGATGCAAATCAGAGCTATGGTGGATACACTTATGTTTGGCAATTTACCAGTTCTGATGTAACTGCCTATTTCGAGTTGGCAGATAAGAGTGAAGACACCTGTGAAAGCCTTTACCAATTAATTTCGGATGAGGGACCCGTGCTAACGTTTGACACCTACAATAAATATATACATTACTTTGCAGAGCCTTCAAGTTCCGCATATCATGGTAAAGACGGAGATTACGAATTTATGCTCATGAATCTTTCTGAAGACGAAAACACCATTAAGTTGAAAGGAAGAAGAACCGGTAACTATATTTATATGACCCGTCTGAACGAGAATCCAAGTGATTACTTAGATAAGGTGATAGCCATGAGTGAACACACCTCTAAAAACTATACGGTCACTATAGGAGGAGAAACCGTGAGCGGAAAGATTTCTTCACGCAACCTCTCTTTCAGCTTCGTCAATCAGGCAGAAGAGACGCAAAAGGTATCAGTAGCCTTCTGCTACACGACAAGTGGTATCTTACTCTATGAACCGATAGAAATCAACGGGACATCCATACAGGAATTTGTCTATCAAGATGACGCATTCCATTCAACCGTTGGTGATGTTGTGATAAACCTATAACGGTCTTTTATAACATAGTTGCATTTTGTGAACTTATGGGCTCCACATTTCGCGAGAAACGTGGAGCCTTTTGCATAGTAACAGTCCCACCCCCGAGCCAAAGAACACTCATAATTTACTATTTATTAAAACTGATAAAAATTGAAAATTTAAAACAAAATCAGTCCTGAATATTGCAAATGATAATAACATTTTGTAATTTTGCACAACGTAATCCATTGTGTGCGATACACCGTGGTTACCTTAGCCTAAGCATATACCATTAGAAACAGGATAACACGATATTTACTTACAGTTAATTATAAATAAAAAGAGAAGTATGCTTAACAGACTACGAATGTCTTTGCTATTCTTTGCAATAGGTATTGGAATAGCAATTGCCCAAGTGACAAAGGTGAAGGGCGTCATCGTTGATTCTAACGACGAGCCGGTCATCGGGGCATCAGTGATCGTAAAAGGAACCACCCTCGGAACTGTGACCGATATGGATGGTAATTACACGTTGGATCGTATCCCGGCTTCTGCCAAGATGCTTGTCATCTCCTACGTGGGTATGGAAACACAGGAAGTCCCCATCAAGAGCGGACTTATCAAGACCGTTTTGACGGACGACCAGCATCAGTTGGATGAGGTGGTTGTGGTGGCTTACGGTTCACAGAAGAAATCCTCCATCACCGGTGCTATCTCTCAGGTGGATCAGAAAGCCATCGAGATGCGACCTACTTCCAGTGTAACTTCCGCTTTGGAAGGTTCCACTTCCGGTGTGCAAATCAACAGCACTTATGGTTCACCGGGTTCTGACCCTACCATTCGAATCCGCGGTATCGGTACCGTCAACGGTTCCAGCTCTCCGCTGTATGTCATTGATGGTGTACCCTACGGTGGTAACATCTCCGACTTGAACCCGAGCGATATCGAATCTATCTCCGTATTGAAGGATGCCGCTTCTTGCGCCTTGTATGGTAACCGTGCATCCAACGGTGTCATCTTGATTACTACCCGCCAAGGTAAATCTGAAAAGATGAGCATGGAGCTGAAGATTAGCCAGGGTACCTATAGCAGAGGTATCAAGGAGTACAAGTTGACCAATGCAAATCAGTTTATGGAGGCTAACTGGATGAACATGAAGAACCAGCGTATAACTGCCGGTGACGATGCCGCTACTGCAGCTGCCTACGCTTCGAACAACTTGATTTCAGAAATGCTCTACTTGAACATCTATAACAAAGCAGACAATGAATTGTTCGATGCCAATGGTAAATTGGTGGCTGATGCCGAGATTCTTGATGGTTACAAGGGCGACTTGGATTGGTATGACCAAACCATCCGCAACGGTTATCGTCAGGAGTATAACGTCAGCGGTAACAAGGCGAGCAGCAACAGTACCTTCTATTTCTCTTTGGGTTATCTGGATGAGAACGGTTACGTCAGCAACTCAGACTTCAGCCGTCTTTCCGGTCGTACCTCTGTAACCTTTACGCCGAAGAAATGGTTGAAAGGCGGTTTTAATTTGTCAGGTACACATCAGGTAGCCAACTCCACCAATGGTGATAGTAGTGAC
>CAYSOW010000041.1:0-8926 GCA_964432715.1 uncultured Bacteroides sp. | reverse complement strand
TATAAGAACTATACCTTCCAGCAACAGTTGAACTGGAAGCATAACTTTGACAAACATTTCGTAGACGTATTGGTGGCTCACGAGAACTACAAATACCAATACGAATATATCTATGGTTTCAAAACGACAGAGAAATTCGCCAATAAATACAACATGTCCAATTTCTCTGACATCACCTCTTTGACCAGCTACTCTACCCAGTATCGCACAGAGAGCTACTTGGGACGTGTACGTTATGCTTACGACGGCAAGTACAATGTGGAAGCTTCTTTCCGTAGAGATGGTTCTTCTCGTTTCCACAAAGACAACCGTTGGGGTAACTTCGGTAGTATCGGTGCCAACTGGGTGGTTTCTGATGAGGCATTCATGAAACCTATTACTTGGGTGGACAACTTGAAGGTTCGTGCCAACTGGGGACAGGTAGGTAACGACGCCGGTGCCGGTTACTATGGCTACATGGCTTTGTATACCGACTCTCAGATTAACAACCTGGGTGCTTCTTACTTGACTCAGAACGCTGCTTACGATTTGAAATGGGAGACCAGTGAGGCTTACGGTTTCGCTGTAGAGGGTCGACTGTTCAACCGTTGGAACATCGGAATCGAGTACTTCGACAAACAGAACAAGGACTTGATTTTCGACGTTTACAACCCGTTGTCAGCCGGTGCTACTTCCAACTCATCTGCAGAGTCTACCATCACCAAGAACTTGGGTACCATCTCTAACAAAGGTATCGAGATCAATACGGATGTAGATATCTACAAGAACCGCGACTGGAAGGTGAACTTCGCTACCAATGCGACCATCATGAGTAATAAGGTGAAGAAGTTGCCGGAGCAGAACAAGGACGGTATCATCTCCGGAGTTTACAAAATCATGGAGGGCAAGAGCCGTTATGAGTTCTATACTTACACCTTCGAGGGCGTTGACCAGATGACCGGTCAGTCTCTCTATAAGATCAACTTGGACGACTATTATGTAGTAGGCGAAGATGGTTCGAAGATTGGTAACGCAGAGGGTTCCGATATCACAAGTAAAGCCACTTTGATCAACGGTACTTACTACGTAAACAATACGACCTATGCATTGAAAGAGTTCCACGGTTCTGCACTGCCGAAGATTTATGGTAGCTTCACCGGTAATGTATCTTACAAAGCATTCAACCTCTCTGCCATGTTTACTTACGCAATGGGAGGCAAGGTGTACGATTCTAACTACGCTTCTTTGATGAGAGCCGGAACAGCTGCAAGTAACTATCACTCTGACGTGATGAAATCATGGAACGGCGTTCCCGAAGGTATGACTGAGACTTCAGCCGACCGTATCGATAAGAATGGTATTCCTGAGCTCAACAGTTCAACAAGTTCAGACAACAACGCAACCTCTTCAAGATGGTTGACCAGCGGTGATTACTTGGTATTCAAGAACCTCACCATGAGCTATCGTTTGCCGCGCGAACTTGTTCGCAAGTTGGATTTGGAATCTGTAAATATCAGTTTGAACTGCGAGAACCTGATTACCTGGACAGCTCGTCAGGGTATGAACCCGCAGCAGTCATTCAGCGGTTCACAGAGCAACTACCTGGTAACTCCGCGTGTATTTACTGTAGGTCTTAACATTAAATTATAATTTTGAAGTATGAAGAAATTAATATATTCCTTGGGGTTGGCGCTGGCGATGACCTCCTGCGCAAGTGACTATTTGGACACAACTCCAGAAAGCACCATCGGAACTGCCACCATCTTCGAAAACACGGATAATGCGAAATTGGCAATCAACGGATTGAGCCGTTTGATGACTACCCAGTACTTGAGTTCGCAGGGATTCAACGGAGAGGGTACCATCAAAACATGGTATGGAAACTATCCCGGCAACGACTTTCAGAAATGTGCATTGACAGGATGGTCCGCCATTATTAACTCGACCTATAATGAACGTTCAACTTCTGTATATGACTACTATCCTTGGTACTATTACTATAAAATTATCGGTAATGCCAACACCATCATTGTGAACATTGATGCTGCAGACGGATTGGAAGAGGATAAGAAGTTTATCAAGGCACAAGCTTTGACTTTCAGAGCTTACTGCTACTTGATGTTGTCTCAGCTCTATTGCCACCGCTGGGTGGACAGCAACAACGGTGCCAGCCGTGGTCTTCCTTTGCGTCTGGATGACAGTACCGGTGATTTGGCCGCTTCTACATTGGGTGAGGTGTACGCACAAATCTACCAGGATTTGGATGATGCCATTGCCGACTTTAAGGCTTCCGGTCAGGATCGTGATGCAACGCACAACTATGAGACCAACCTGGATGTAGCTTACGCCGTTTACGCACGTGCCGCTTTGACAAGAAGCGACTGGCAAAACGCTGCTAACTATGCAGCCTTGGCTCGCAAGAACTACACGTTGATGACCAATAAAGAATACCAATCTGGTTTCAACACCACGAATCAAGAGTGGATTTGGAGCGTATATAGTAGTTCAGAAGAGACACTTTACTTCTATCAGTTCTTCGCTTATCAGGGAAGTAACTCCAGTGCGAGCATCTGCCGTACCTATCCGTGCGCCATCAGCAAAGAGCTGTACGACAAGCTCCCCGAAACTGATGTACGTCGTGACCTGTGGCTGAACCCGAAAGACGGAGAGACTTATAACACTTCCACCGGAAAGGCAAACAGCGCTCTTGAGAAACGAGCTAAATCAGAATACGAGAGCAAACTTTACTCCACCAGTGCTATCTACGTCTATATGCAGTTCAAGTTCCAGGCATTGGTTCAGCCGGGTGTCGGTGAGTTGAACTTGTTCCGTGCTGCAGAGATGTACCTGACCGAGGCAGAAGCCAACTGCCACCTCGGCGGTAAAGATGCACAGACACAGGCATTGTTGGTAGAGTTGAACAAAACGAGAAATTCCGACTATACTTGCACCAAGACCGGCAACGATTTGCTGGAAGAGGTGAAGTTGTATCGTAAGATTGAGCTTTGGGGCGAGGGTTTCGACTGGTTCGACTACAAACGCTGGAAAGAGCCTATCTCTCGTAAGTCTTTTGCAAACGGTGGTAGCTTCCACGCACAGTTTGCTGTCACCATAGCTCCTGAGGATGCCAACGAATGGACTTGGGTTTATCCGAACAAAGAAACAGATTACAACACTTTGATTAACGAGAACACTGAGTTGTAATTGTAGTTAATTCTATTCGATAAAATGATGCGTAGGAGGTAAGTGCCGAAAGGTGCTTATCTCCTACTTTTTTTCATAGGACGGGATTCATAGAAACAAGATTTTGTTGTAACTTTGCAGCCGAAATTTTGAATAGACAATCATACATAAACAATAGACAACAGTAGATAGCAGACTTATGTATACCGGAGAATTCATCGCTTTAAGCGTGGCTATAACCTGGACCATCACGGCCCTCTGCGGAGAAGTGGCCAGCCGACGTATCGGTGCATCCGCCCTCAATGTGATTCGTATGTGTCTCTCCCTTTGCTTGCTGGGAGTGACAATGGCGGTGGTAACCGGACGCCCCTACCCGCTCTTTACCAACGGCGAGGCTTGGCTCTGGCTCTCACTCTCGGGACTGGTGGGGTATGTCTTCGGCGATTACTGTCTGTTTAATTGCTACAACCTGATTGGCTCACGCTTCGGACAGCTGTTTATGACGCTGGCTCCCCCCTCGGCCGCCTTGGCGGGATGGATGATTCTGGGCGAGACACTCACCTTCAAGGCACTCATCGGCATGGTGATTACCATGGTGGGCATCGGTATGTCGGTACTCCACAAAGGAGAATCGCATAAATTGAGCTTTAAATTGCCCCTGAGAGGCATTTTGCTCGGCATCGGTGCCGGTGTGGGACAAGGCGTGGGACTGGTGCTCAGCAAGGTGGGAATGAACTACTACGAGGCCTCCATCCCGGAGGAGATGACCCGCGTCACCCTGCTGCTCCCCTTTGCTGCCACCTTTATGCGCGCCGTAGCAGGTGCAGCAGGCTTTATCTTCCTGCTGTTGCTGCGTAAAGAGGGGCACCTGTTGCTGCAAGGCATCCGCGACAAGAAAGGCATGCACGCCGCCTGGTGGGCCACAGTGACCGGTCCGTTCGTGGGCGTGGCGATGTCTCTGATGGCCGTGCGCTACACCGAGGCGGGAATTGCCTCTACCCTCATGGCCCTGACCCCCATCTTTATCATTGCTCCAGCCCACTGGATCTTCGGTCAGAAGGTCACTTACAAGGAGGTCATCGGCGCCATCATCAGTGTGGTGGGCGTCTCCTTCTTCTTCCTGGGATAAGTGTAGACCTTACAAGCTAATTAAAAAATTTCAAGATTGAGGAATAAAAAAAGTCCGTTTTTGCGATTCATTCCAAATAAGGTGTTATATTTGTATAAAATTTATAACAAAGGAGGTATCTAATGACTGCAAAATGGACCAAAGGGGAATCAATTTTAGTGTTGAATCTGTATTTTCAGGAGCCCGTAGGGGTGAAGAAAGAGAATGCAGAGGCCGTCATCGACTTGGCTAAAACGCTGGGCCGTACCCCCAAAGCCATTTACAGACACATGCATGATTTTCTGAAGTGGTACCCCAGCATTCCGCTCCTTTTCTGTAATTATGAGGAGAAGGAGGAGGAGTCGGATTTGTTCCTCCCGATGTGGAACGAATACTTTATGGACCGGAAGAAGTTGCGCATTGATGCCGACCGGTTCCTCTCTGAGATTCGCACCTATACCCTCGCCCTGCAGCTCTATTTCCAACTGATTCCCGACACCATGGTGCCGAATGTTCCGGAAGTGGTAGCCCTGGCGAAGCTGGTGAAACAACCCTCTACGGAGATTGTGGCCATTCTGCACAACTATCAGCTCTGCGACCCGTTTATGTACGGAAAGACCTCCGTGGCACCGGGACTGCAGAACAGCACCTGCAAGCAGCTGTGGCAGCGCTACAACCAGAACCACGCAGCGCTGGAGAAGAGTGCGCAACACATCACCGCCTACTACGAAAGTAAGAAGAGAAGTCGCGCCAAGCAAGCTTAAAGCTGACTTAGTGTCGACATGCTTTCTGAAGATAATTTCAATAACACCAAAAAGAAAACGAAGCCGTTTCCTTGTGATAAGGAGACGGCTTCATTCGTAAATCTCTTTTCAGTGACCGCAGCTTAAGCGTTTTTTGCTTTCGCAACAACAGCCTTAAATGCCTCAGGGTGATTCATGGCTAAGTCAGCCAACACCTTACGGTTGATCTCGATACCGGCTTTGTGCAAAGCGCCCATCAATTTAGAGTATGACATACCCTCCAAACGAGCAGCAGCGTTGATACGTTGGATCCACAATGCGCGGAAGTTACGTTTCTTGTTTTTACGGTCGCGGTAAGCATAAGTCAAACCTTTTTCCCATGTATTTTTTGCTACCGTCCAAACATTTTTTCTTGCACCAAAATAACCTCTGGTCAGACCTAAAATTTTCTTTCTTTTTGCTCTTGAAGCAACATGATTTACTGATCTTGGCATAGTTTTAATTCTTTTTTGAATGTTAGCGCCGCCCCTTTAAATAAGCGAACTTAAAGCTAAAACACTCGGTTAACACATTAATAATACGTTTACGCTTTCTTTAAGATTACTTCATTGCTAAAAGCTCCTTCACCTGAGATACGTTGGTCTCGTGAACCAAACCTACATGGCACAAGTTTCTTTTCTGCTTTTTCGTCTTCTTAGTCAAAATGTGGCTATGAAAAGCGTGTTTTCTTTTGATTTTTCCTGATCCGGTAAGAGTAAATCTTTTTTTAGAACCGGAGTTAGTTTTAATCTTTGGCATCTTGTTAAATTTTAAATTATTAATCAATCATGGCAGCGCACTACACCAACGCGGCGCTACACACTTCTTTTTTCTTATTATTCTGCGCTCTCGGCAGGTTTCTCTGCTTTCGGAGCCTGAGCAGCTTTTTCAGCCTTCTCAGCTTTCGGCGCCTGCGGAGCCGGTTTGGTAGACTTCGGAGCACCCGGTTTCTTCGGAGAGAGGAAAATCGTCATACGTTTTCCCTCCAAGAGAGGCATCTGCTCTACCTTAGCGTACTCCTCCAAATCATTGGCAAAACGAAGCAGCAACACCTCACCCTGCTCTTTGAAAAGGATGGAACGTCCCTTAAAGAAGACATACGCTTTCACCTTGTCGCCGTCTTGCAAGAAGCCAATGGCATGTTTCAACTTAAAGTTGTAATCGTGATCATCGGTCTGAGGTCCGAAACGAATCTCCTTCACGTTCACCTTCACCTGTTTGGCTTTCTGTTCCTTCTGGCGTTTCTTCAATTGATAAAGGAATTTGGAATAATCAATCAAACGACAAACAGGTGGAACTGCATTGGGTGAAATTTCTACCAGGTCGCACTCATGCTCCTCAGCCAATCTTAAGGCTTGACCAATGGGATAAACTGCGGACTCAATATCGTCACCCACAATACGAACTTCTTTGGCACGAATCTGTTCATTGATTCTATGTTGCCCTTTTAAACTGTCATTCTTCATTCAAATTAATTACTTCCTCTTTCTTGTTTTTTAATTTACTGTTTCTTTATCAATTAGCCCGAATTCGGGGGTCGTTCGACCCCTAAATTCGTAATCGGCTGCAAAGTTAAAACTTATTTGTCATATTTTGAACTTCTTGGTTCAAAATATTTGCAAATTCTTCAAATTTCATGCTTCCTTTATCACCTTCACCCTGTTTTCTGACTGAAACTTCACCATTTTCGGCTTCTTTTTCACCCACAATCAGCATGTAAGGGATACGTTTCAATTCGTTATCGCGAATCTTACGACCAATCTTCTCGTTACGATCATCTACGATGGCACGTACGTCGTTCATATCGAGATAAGCTCTTACCTTCTCGGCATAGTCGTTGAATTTCTCAGAGATCGGGAGGATAGCCACCTGATCCGGAGTCAACCACAACGGGAATTTACCACCGGTGTGCTCAATCAACACAGCCACGAAGCGCTCCATAGAACCGAACGGTGCACGGTGAATCATCACCGGACGATGTTTCACGTTATCGGTACCCATGTACTCCAACTGGAAGCGCTCCGGCAAGTTGTAGTCCACCTGAATGGTACCCAACTGCCAACGACGACCCAGGGCATCCTTCACCATGAAGTCCAACTTCGGTCCGTAGAAGGCAGCCTCGCCATACTCTACGCGAGCCTTCAAGCCCTTCTCCTGACAAGCCTCCACGATGGCGCTTTCTGCTTTCTCCCATACCTCGTCGCTACCTACATACTTCTCGCGGTTGTTCGGGTCGCGCAAAGAAATCTGAGCCTCGAAGTTCTCAAAGTCGAGCGCCTTGAAGATAATCTGGATGATATCCATTACTTTCAAGAACTCGTCCTTCACCTGGTCGGGGCGGCAGAAGATGTGCGCATCGTCCTGCGTAAAGCTACGTACACGAGTCAATCCGTGCAACTCACCGCTCTGCTCGTAACGATATACAGTACCGAACTCAGCGAAGCGCAAAGGCAGCTCCTTGTAAGAACGGGGTGAGTTCTTGTAAATCATACAGTGGTGCGGACAGTTCATCGGTTTCAGCAAGTAAACCTCGCCCTCCTCCGGAGTGGTGATGGGCTGGAAGCTATCCTTACCATAGTGATCCCAGTGGCCGGAAGTAACATACAACTGTTTGTTACCGATGTGCGGAGTCATCACCTGCAGATAACCGAAGCGTTTCTGAATCTTCTTCAGGAAATCCTCCAGACGGAGACGCAACGCAGTACCTTTCGGCAACCACAAAGGCAAACCTTTACCCACCATATCAGAGAAAGTAAAGAGCTCCATCTCCTTACCAATCTTACGGTGGTCGCGTTTCTTAGCCTCTTCGAGCAAAGTCAGATACTCATCCAGCATTTTCTTCTTCGGGAAGGTGATACCATAGATACGAGTCATCTGCTTGCGGTCCTCATGACCTCTCCAGTAAGCACCGGCTACAGAGAGCAGCTTGATGGCTTTGATGGGAGCCGTTGAGAGCAAGTGCGGACCACGGCAAAGGTCGGTAAATGCACCCTGTGTATAGGTTGTAATGTGACCATCCTCCAACTCGGAGATCAACTCACATTTGTAAGTTTCACCTCTGTCGCCGAACATCTTCAAAGCATCCGCTTTCGCGATGTCACGACGTACCAAATTCTCTTTCTTCGCTACCAACTCAGCCATTTTAGCCTCGATAGCGGGCAGGTCGCCCTCTTTAATCACCGCTTCACCCGGATCTACATCATAGTAGAAACCGTTCTCGATGGCGGGACCGATACCGAACTGGATGCCCGGATAGAGTTCCTGCAAAGCCTCAGCCAGCAAGTGAGCGCTGGTGTGCCAGAAGGCATGTTTACCTTGTTCGTCGTCCCATTTGTAGAGCACTACAGAAGCGTCCTCGTTGATGGGGCGTGACAAATCATAAGTTTCTCCGTTTACACCGCAAGCCAGTACATCCTGAGCCAAGCGGGCACTGATACTTTCTGCAATCTGCAGACCGGTTACTCCTTCGTTGTATTCACGTACAGAGCCGTCCGGAAATGTGATTTTTATCATAATTCTTATCTATTTTGTCTTTTTATCCAATTGAATCGCAAAAATAACGAAATCTTTTGGTTTATGCGCTTTTTCTTCAAAAAAATAGCCTATTTTGTGACCGTATATCGTTTGATGACGTTATAGGCCTCAAAGATACCCAGCTCACCCGCCTTACTCAAGTCGGCCACTCCCTGCTGATTATTTCCCAGGAAAATGTAGGTCAGACCGCGATTAAAGTAGGCTTCTGCAAAGGTGGCATTGAGCGAGATGGCCGTGGTATAGTCGGCAATCGCCGCACGATAGTCGGTGAGTTGCGAGTAGAGGTTGCCTCGGTTGTAATAAGCAAAGGCAAAATCGGGTGCCAACTCAATCACCTTAT
>CAYSOW010000040.1:0-18948 GCA_964432715.1 uncultured Bacteroides sp. | reverse complement strand
TAGGATGAATGTTCGTTTTATGAATTCATGGTGGCCAAGAACTCGTCGTTGTCGCGGGTTCTTTCCAGGTTGCCCTTCACAAACTCGATAGCCTCCACCGGATTCATGTCGGCCAGATAGTTGCGGAAGCCCCAGATGCGCTCCAGCGATGCCTTGTCGATGAGCAAATCGTCGCGACGGGTGCTGGAAGCCACAATGTTGACTGCCGGGAAGAGTCGTTTGTTCGCCAGGTTGCGGTCGAGCTGCAACTCCATGTTGCCGGTACCCTTGAACTCCTCGAAGATCACCTCATCCATCTTAGAACCTGTATCAATCAGGGCCGTTGCGATGATGGTCAGTGAACCACCGTTCTCAATGTTACGGGCGGCACCGAAGAAGCGTTTCGGCTTGTGCAAAGCGTTGGCATCCACACCACCGGACAATACCTTACCGGAGGCCGGAGAAACGGTGTTGTAAGCACGTGCCAAACGGGTGATGGAGTCGAGGAAGATAACGACGTCATGACCACATTCCACCATACGTTTTGCTTTCTCCAACACGATGCCGGCAATCTTCACGTGGCGCTCGGCGGGCTCGTCGAAAGTAGAGGCAATGACCTCGGCATTGACACTGCGGGCCATGTCGGTAACCTCCTCGGGACGCTCGTCAATCAGCAACATAATCAGGTAAGCTTCCGGATGGTTGGCTGCAATGGCGTTGGCAATGTCCTTCATCAAGAGGGTCTTACCGGTCTTCGGCTGTGCCACAATCAGTGCACGCTGACCTTTACCAATCGGTGCGAACAGGTCGACAATACGTGCCGACAGACTGTCGTTGCGACCGGTGCAAAGACGGAATTTCTCGTCGGGGAAGAGCGGGGTGAGGTGTTCAAACGGAACACGGTCGCGCACTACGGACGGGTCCTGACCGTTGATGCTGGTGACACGTACCAAGGGGAAGTACTTCTCGCCCTCTTTCGGCGGACGAATCGGACCTTCCACCACGTCGCCGGTCTTCAAGCCGAACAACTTGATTTGCGACTGTGATACGTAAATATCGTCGGGCGAAGAGAGGTAGTTGTAGTCGGAAGAACGCAAGAATCCGTAACCGTCCTGCATGATTTCGAGCACACCCTCACCGGTGAGGATATCCTCAAACTCGTAAGGCTTCTCGCGCTCCGGCTGTTTGCGCTCCGGTTGCTGGAACGTGCTCTCAGCCTGTGCTGCGTTGTCGTTACTATATTCGCGTTCTCTCGCCTCTTTGGGCTCTCTCGCTTCTCTGTTTTCTCTGTTATCTCTGGGCTCTTTGCCCTCTTTGCCCTTGCCCTCCTTCTGGCGACCGTTGAACTTCTGTTTGGTCGGACGGTTGCTGTACATGTTCTTGGGCGAACTGATTTCCGGAGTCGCCTTGGTGGTCTCAAACTTCGCAAAAAGCTCTGTCGGAATCTCAATCTTGTCGTCTCCGGTGGGCAAATCTTCAATAGGAATAAAGTCGTCGGAATCCATCAATGAGAAGAGGTCATCCTCTTTGGACGCTGCTTTCGGCTCGTTCTGACCCTCTGCATGGGCAAACAGGTCGCTCAGCTCGTCGGCGCTCTCTTTGACCGATGCAGAAACTCTTGAACGAATCTTCTTCGGAGCTTCAGCCTCGGTGCGCTCTTCCGGAGCTGCTACGCTCGGAGTCGCCTCTTCGTTAGCCTGCTCTTCGCGGGCCAAGGTGCTCTTGTTCTTGCTGCCCGGCTTGCGTCCGCGTTTCTTCGGACCTTCGGCAGCTACTTCAGCATCGGCTGCCACTTCCACCTCTGCGGCAGGTACTTCTGATACAGCTTTTTCCATGGCTTTCGCCGGAGCTACTTTGCGTGCGCTTGCTTTTTCAGCAGCAGGAGCGGGTGCAGCAGGTTCTGCACTTTTCATCGGACTGACGCGTCTTACGGGGGCGGACTCTTCCACCTTCTCAGTCTTGTCTTGTGTGGCCGTGTAGACACGGTCAGCGCCCTCTTTCTTCACACTGATGCGAGAGCGTTTACGGTTTTCTTTAACGGTCTCGGTAGAAGACTTTTGCGAAGCGCCCACCTTGGCTTGCTCGTCCAAAATCTTGTAGACCAAGTCTCTCTTTTGGAGCGTTTCAGTCTTGGCAATGCCCAACTCATGAGCAATCTGCTGCAACTCTTCTACGGACTTTTCGTTTAATTGAAAGATGTTGTACATACGACTATTATAAATACGGTGTTATTCCCTCCAATCATTCAAAACGCATGAAACGGATTCCGAATTGTCGGTTCATCATAAAAGCGTGTGAGGAATGAAAAGGGAAAGAGGGAATGTGTAATATTATGTTTTTATATTGAATACTTTTTGTTGAAGCGGAGAGTCCCGCTCACCAAATGATGATGCAAAGATAATCATTTCTATGAATATCAATCACTTTTTAATCTTTTTTTTGATGCTCTTCGGGTATTTTCTTTTGCGCGCATGTTAAAGGAATGTAAAACGAACACTATATTTCTCTTTCTGTGCAAATATGTGCGTTAAAAGTCGTAATTTAGCCTTGTAAAAATACTACTAATTAATTAAACTGTTGAAGCAATGAAAAAAGTAATCGCAACAACCAATGCACCGGCGGCTATCGGTCCTTATAGCCAGGCAATCGAAGTAAATGGTACTGTATTTCTCTCAGGCCAAATTCCTATCAATCCGGCAACGGGTGAAGTGGTAGAAGGTGGCATCACTGAGCAGACTACCCAGGTGTTCGAGAATATTAAGAATGTGTTGGCAGAGGCTGGCTTGACCACTGCAAACATTGTGAAGACTACGGTTTTCATGGCGGATATGTCTTTGTTCGCTGAGATGAACGCTGTGTATGCTAAATACTTCGAGGGTGCTTTCCCTGCTCGCTCTGCCGTAGCTGTGAAGGGCTTGCCGAAGAATGTCTTGGTAGAAATCGAAAGTATTGCTGTCAGATAAGATGTTGAAGGTCCGAAAACGCATCTGGCAGATTACCACGTTCGGACTGTTGTTCCTGGTGGTTGCAGGGGGTGTTGTGTTTGCCCTCCGCAACCGCTTGTGGCAACCTTCCTTTGAAATCGCGGATGAGCTGGGAGGTAATATCTTCCCTGCGGCCATTCTGTCGACCGCAACCACGGATGCGGAACTGATTGTTTCCGAGAGCGACTATGCTTTGGGAAACACTTTTACGGGTATATATATTAAGGTGAAGTCAACGCATGCCAATTCTCGGGTGCGCGTGCAGGTGGGCGCTACGCCCTTTTCTTCGGAGTCTGTGTCTGAGTTTCTGTTGAAGGAGAAGGATACGGAGTACGAGATTTATCCGGAGATTATCTGGGACTATGCGGCGCTGAAGGCCAATTCACAGTCGGTGCCGATGACCTTGACGGTGAAGGTGACGCTGAATCAGCGCGAACTCTCGCCCAAGAATTGCACCTTCTCGATGCGTAGTGTCAACGAGTGTCCGCTGGGTTATGTCGACTCGCACAATCGTTTCCATGACACCAGCCTCTTCTTTGCGGCGTATGTCAACGAGGAGCATCCCATGATCGACCAGCTGCTGCGCGAGGCGCTCAATGCACGCATTGTCAACCGTTTCATCGGTTATCAGGGCAAGGCGTCACAGGTGCGCGAGCAGGTCTATGCACTCTGGTATGTGTTGCAGAAAAGAAATTTCAAGTATAGCTCCATCTCGAACACGAGTCTCTCGTCGAATGTGGTCTATGCGCAACGGGTGCGCACGATTGACAATGCTTTGGAGTCGGCGCAAATCAACTGTGTGGATGGTAGCGTGCTGTTTGCTTCGCTGCTGAAAGCCATCAATATCAACCCCATTCTGATTCGTATCCCCGGCCACATGTTTGTGGGTTATTACACCGATAAGAGTCAGGAGGAGGTGAACTTCCTGGAGACCACCATGATTGGCGATGTCAATCTGGATGATTTCTTCCCGGAGGAGCACTTGGACTCCACGATGGTGGGCAAGTCGCAAACGGAGATGTCGAAGCTTACTTTTAAAAAGTCGGGCGAGTATGCCACGGCGAAGTATAAAGAGAATGAGACGGAGATTCACTCCGGACAACAAAACTATATGTATCTGGAAATCTCGAAAGAGACGCGCCGCAAGATACAACCGATTGGAAAATAACCCGCCCCCTCGGAACGTTCCCTGTGGGCTATAGATAACAAATTATGAAGGAAGTGAAAAAATATATCGCACCCGGTGGCTGGTTCTCGTTGAACTATCCGGCGGGTTGGAGTGAGTTTGAGGATGAGGAGGGGAGCTTTCTCTTCTATCATCCCGAGAAGTGGAGCGGTAATTTCCGCATCTCTGTCTTCAAGGATGCCTCGGCTTCGTATGCCCGTGAGGTGTTGGCGGAGGAACTGAAGGCGAATCCGCAGGCCGAAACGGTGAAGGTGGGCCCTTGGGAGTGTGTCTATAGTAAGGAGTCGTTCCCGGAGGAGGATAAGATGTACGTTACGCATCTCTGGATTACCGGTCGCGGTGATACGGTGGCTGAGTGCTCGTTCACCACGGAGAAGGGGATGCCGAACGAGGAGGCGCTGCAGGTGATTGCTACCTTGGAGTTGCGCGACTTGAAGAAGCGTTATCCCAAGGAGGTGATTCCGGTGCGTGTGCTGGAGATCAATGAGATCAATACGGCGTATGAGTGGGCGGTGTCGCAAATCAAGAAGAAGTTGAAGAAGGATTTCACGGCGGCGGAGACGGATGTGGAGCGTATTCAGCAGATGATTGACGGTGGCGACTATTCGCCGAAGCAGCGTGACGTATGGCATGCGTTTGGCATTGCCTTCGGTACCATCGTGGTGGATGCCATTGATGGCATGGAGTGGGTGACGGTGATGGACGGTCGCGACGAGTATCCGGCTTTGCGTTACCGTGATACGCAGGTGTTGGTACCTGTCACGCAACTCATCTATGAGGCGCTGCGCCAAGGCAAACCTTGTGTGCTGAAGGAGGTATTGAATCAGATTAAGTCGGACGTTGAGGGGGTAATGTAATGGCGAATCCTTATTTGCAAGTGGAGGAGCTGACCAAGTCGTTCGGCGATTTGGTGCTTTTCCGTCAGATTTCTTTCGGCGTCGATGAGGGGCAGCGCATCGGCTTGATTGCCAAGAATGGTAGTGGCAAGTCGACGTTGCTGAATATCTTGGCCGATCGTGAGGGGTACGACAGTGGACGTATCACTTACCGTCGTGACTTGAAGGTGGGCTACCTGGAGCAGAGTCCGAGCTATCCGCCTGAACTGACGGTGCTGGAGGCTTGCTTCTATCACGGTAATGAGACGGTGAACTTGATTAAGGAGTATGAGCGCTGCATGCAGACGGAGGGGCACCCGGACTTGGAGGAGCTGCTGACGCGTATGGAGCATGCGCAGGCGTGGGACTATGAGCAGAAGGCGAAGCAGATTCTCTCGCAGCTGAAGATTTACGACTTTCATCAACCGGTGAGTCAGCTTTCGGGCGGTCAGCTGAAGCGGGTGGCACTGGCGAATGTCTTGATCAATGAGCCCGACTTCTTGATTCTGGATGAGCCGACTAACCACTTGGATTTGGATATGACGGAGTGGCTGGAGGAGTATCTGAAACGCGGCAACCTCAGTCTGCTGATGGTGACGCACGATCGTTACTTCCTGGATCGTGTCTGCTCGGAGATTCTGGAAATTGACAATCAACAGGTTTATTCGTATAAGGGAAACTATAGTTACTATCTGGAGAAACGGCAGGAGCGCCTGGATGCTACCAATGCGGAGATTGCGCGTGCCAATAACCTTTACCGGACGGAGCTGGAGTGGATGCGTCGCATGCCGCAGGCACGTGGTCATAAGGCGCGCTACCGCGAGGAGGCTTTCTATGAATTGGAGAAGGTGGCGAAGACGCAGGTGCGCAGTGAGCAGGTGAAGCTGGAGGTGACTTCTTCATACATCGGCTCGAAGATTTTTGAGGCGGATCATCTCTATAAGAGTTTCGGCGACTTGAAGATTTTGGATGATTTCTCTTATATCTTCTCGCGCTATGAGAAGATGGGCTTGGTGGGCAACAATGGTACCGGCAAGTCGACTTTTCTGAAGATTCTGATGGGCTTGGAACAGCCCGACCGCGGTACGCTGGACATCGGTGAGACGGTGCGCTTTGGCTACTACTCGCAGGAGGGACTGAAGTTCAATGAGCAGATGAAGGTGATTGACGTGGTGCAGGACATCGCGGAGGTGATTGAGTTTTCCAACGGAAAGCGTCTGACGGCCTCGCAGTTTTTGCAGCATTTCCTCTTCTCGCCCGAGACGCAGCATAAGTATGTCTATAAGTTGAGTGGTGGTGAACGTCGCCGTTTGTATCTCTGTACGGTGCTGATGCGCAACCCGAACTTCCTGGTGCTCGACGAGCCGACGAACGATTTGGACATCGTGACGCTGCAGGTGCTCGAGGAGTATCTGCGCTCGTTCAAAGGGTGTGTCATTGTGGTGTCACACGACCGCTACTTTATGGATAAGGTGGTGGACCATCTGCTGGTGTTCAACGGACAGGGCGATATCCGCGACTTTCCCGGTAACTATACCGACTACCGCGAATGGAAGGAGTCGGAACTGCGCGCCAAGAAGGAGGTGCAGAAGCCGGTGGAGGAGAAGACGGAGAAGGTGCGCCTGAACGAGAAACGCAAGATGAGTTTCAAGGAACGCCGCGAGTTTGAACAGCTGGAAAAGGAGATTGAGGCTCTGGAGGCCGAGAAGGCTGCCATTGAGGCGGCACTTTGCAGCGGTACGCTTTCGGTGGAGGAACTGACGGAGAAGTCGAAACGTCTCCCGCTCCTCAACGAGGAACTGGATGAAAAGAGTATGCGCTGGCTGGAGTTGAGTGAACTCTGATGCAGCCGGCGCGGTGCGGAGGGGGATTACTCCCCTCCGTAGTATTCGTCAGCAGAATTATCTTTCATAATTTCCATGGAACCGTTGGCCGAGATGCTCAGCAGAATCGGCATGTACAGGTCGGACTGCGGGTAGTTGACGCTCACCGTGAAGAGCATGGCAGCGTCGGTGGTCTGATAGAAGGTGATGCCTTCCAACACGCCGTTCTTCATAAAACCTTCGTCCAGCAGGGAGGCGAAACTCTCTTTGGTAAACTCTTTTTGGAAGAAGGGGGCGTCTCCTTTGGTAATCGTCAGCGCGATGCGGTTGTCGATAAAGGTATCGCCCGTTTCATCTTTCACCTTCGGCAAACTCTCGTCGGGGGTACGTTTAATGTCGTAGTGGTAAACGACGGATTTCCACGTAATATCTTTGGCCACTTCAGAGGCCGACACACTGAGGGAGCCGTCGGCAGAGGCTTCGCTGGTGGAATAGAAAATCTCACTATTGCTCTCTTGTTGGTTGTTTTTTGAACCGCAGGCTGCAACGGTCAGCATCATTGCTCCGCCCACGATGAATCTTGTCCACTTCATATCTTTGTCTGTCTATTTACGTTTGAATTTCAAGCAAAGTAACAAAAAGATGAGGAATTTTACAAATTACTTCTTACTTTTGTAGCTGTCTTCGTGCATAAACCGCGGAGATGTATCATTCAATCAAACATTAGAAATATGAAATATATCGGAGCACATGTATCAGCATCCGGCGGCGTGGAGAGCGCCCCGTTGAATGCGCAGGCCATTGGTGCCAACGCTTTTGCCTTGTTCACGAAGAACCAGCGGCAGTGGGTGTCGAAACCTTTAACGGCGGAGAGCATCGCGCTCTTCAAGCAGTATTGCGAGCAGTGTAACATTCGTCCGGAGCATATCCTTCCGCACGATAGTTACCTGATTAATCTCGGTCACCCGGAAGAGGAGGGCTTGAATAAATCGCGTGCGGCGTTTCTCGACGAGATGCAGCGCTGTGAACAGCTGGGCTTGAAGTTGTTGAATTTCCATCCGGGGAGTCACTTGAACAAGGAGACGCCGGAGGAGTGCCTGGATCGTATTGCGGAGTCTATCAACCTGACGTTGGCTAAGACGCAGGGGGTGACGGCGGTCATTGAGAACACGGCGGGACAGGGCAGCAACATGGGCTTTGCCTTTGAGCATCTGCGCTACATCATCGACCGTGTGGAGGATCAGTCGCGCGTGGGTGTCTGTCTTGATACATGCCACACTTACACGGCGGGTTACGACTTGGCCGAGAAGTACGATGAGGTGTTCGATGAGTTTGAACGGGTGGTGGGCTTCTCGTTCTTGCGGGCCATCCACCTGAACGATTCGAAAAAGGCTTTGGCGAGTCGGGTCGACCGTCACGACAATATTGGCAAGGGGTTGATTGCTCCCTCTTTCTTTGAGCGCTTTATGAATGATCCGCGCTTTGACGACATGCCGATTATTCTGGAAACTCCCGACGAATCGTTGTGGAAAGAGGAAATCGCTGCCTTGCGGGCGATGGTGAAATGAGGTTGAAAAAAGATTTGAACATAAGAGCAAAAAAACGAGGGCTGCTTCTGATGCTAGAAGCAGCCCTCGTTGTATAGGTGGACTTGAATTCACGGGTTAGTTCCAGTCGGGTACCGTTGTTCCGTAATACTCCTCGTAAGGGTAGATACGTGCCAGGTACATCTCGAAGCGGAGCACGCTATACGCTTCAATCGTAGAGCTGGTGCTGCTCGTGCTGGAAGAGTTGGTCGGTCCGTAGGCCAAAGTCCACGGAATAAACACCTCCCAATGGTCACCCTCTTTCATCTGCTGCAAAGCGGTGGTCCAACCGTTGATAACCGCAGAAGCGGAGAACTTAGAAGGCACCGCAACTTTCAGCGCCTCCTCGTTCAACTCATACGCCTTGAACGACTGTTCAAAAACGGTACCGTTAATCAGTTTGCCGCGGTAGTGTACACGCACGGTATCCTGATATTTCACGGTCGTCTCTCCGGTTCCTTCGCCCAACACACGTACATAGATGTAGTTCGTGTTGTCCGGGGTCAAAACCGTACCGTTCAGGTTGTCGGCCGGAAGGGTATAACTCTTAATCACCTTCCATTCGCCGGAGCTGTTGGTACGTGCCACGTTCGCAATGGAATCCAAGTAGGTGCGGTTGCGCTCTTCCCAGTTGAAGTAGGTCGACTCTTCCGTAGTCTCGCTACAAGCCGTGAAGGCCAGGAACATCATCCATAGCAAACCGGCAACCGCCAAAAAATTCTTTCTCATACAGTGTTTTAAAATTACATTAATGTTTTCAGCAGGCTCGTGATGCTTACCTTGTCGGCAATGATTGCGTTCAGGTCGGCAATAGCCACGCGCTCCTGCTGCATGGTGTCACGGTTACGCAGTGTCACGCAGTTGTCCTCCAGGGTCTGGTGGTCTACGGTGATACAGTACGGAGTACCGATGGCATCCTGGCGACGGTAACGTTTACCGATAGAGTCCTTCTCATCATACTGGCAGTGGAAGTGGAACTTCAAGTCGTCGATGATCTCGCGTGCTTTCTCGGGCAGACCGTCTTTCTTTACCAACGGCAATACCGCCAGTTTCACCGGTGCCAGGGCTGCAGGCAATTTCAATACCACACGACTCTCGCCGTTCTCCAGCTGCTCTTCGCAGTAAGAAGCACACATCACGCTCAGGAACATACGGTCGACACCGATAGAGGTCTCGATGACATACGGTGTGTATGAATCGTTCAACTCAGGGTCGAAGTACTTGATGCTCTTGCCTGAGAATTTCTCATGCTGACTCAAGTCGAAGTTGGTACGAGAGTGGATACCCTCTACCTCCTTGAAACCGAACGGCATCAGGAACTCGATATCGGTAGCTGCGTTGGCGTAGTGCGCCAGTTTATCATGATCGTGGAAACGGTAGTGGTCATCGCCGAAGCCGAGGGCCTTGTGCCATTTCAAACGAGTCTCTTTCCATTGTTTGAACCACTCCAGCTCGCTGCCCGGGCGAACGAAGAACTGCATCTCCATCTGTTCGAACTCACGCATACGGAAGATGAACTGACGAGCGACAATCTCGTTACGGAAGGCTTTACCAATCTGTGCGATACCGAAAGGAATCTTCATACGGCCGGTCTTCTGTACGTTCAGGTAGTTCACGAAGATACCCTGTGCCGTCTCCGGACGGAGGTACACTTTCATAGAACCTTCAGAGGTGGAACCCATCTCGGTTGAGAACATCAGGTTGAACTGACGCACTTCGGTCCAGTTCTTGGTACCCGAAATCGGACAAACAATCTCTTCGTCGATGATAATCTGACGGAGCTCCTCCAGATTGTTCTCGTTGAGGGCTTTGCTGAAACGCTCGTGCAAGGCGTCGCGTTTAGCTTGGTGCTCCAGCACGCGTGCGTTCGTAGAACGGAACTGTGCCTCGTCGAAGGCATCGCCGAAACGTTTGGCTGCTTTGGCTACCTCTTTATTGATTTTATCATCGTATTTTGCCAGCTGATCTTCAATCAGTACATCGGCGCGATATCTTTTCTTGGAGTCCTTGTTGTCAATCAAAGGGTCGTTGAAGGCATCCACGTGACCGGAAGCTTTCCAGATGGTGGGGTGCATAAAGATGGCTGAGTCGATACCGACAATGTTCTCATGCAGCAACACCATGCTCTGCCACCAGTATTGTTTAATGTTGTTTTTGAGTTCTACACCCATCTGACCGTAGTCGTAAACGGCTCCCAAACCATCGTAAATATCGCTGGAGGGAAAGACAAAACCGTACTCTTTGCAGTGAGAGACGATCTTCTTGAAAACATCTTCTTGTGCCATGTCTATTTTATCTTTTTTATTTATGCTACTTAAAGAGCCACAAAGATAGCGATTTATCCATAATAGTGACAAAAAGTGGACTTAATAATTTAAAACTTTTCCTCTCTTTTGGTAAAATAGGACGCTCGCGGGCCCTGAAACAAAAAAGGAGGCTCCGTGGGGAACCTCCTTTCCTTGTATCGAAAGAGCAATTACGCGTTAACTCTTTTTTCCTGGATTCTGGCTTTCTTACCGGTGAGGGCACGCAAATAGTACAATTTAGCGCGACGAACTTTACCGATTTTGTTTACAGTGATGCTGTCGATAGCCGGTGACTCGATAGGGAAGATACGCTCTACACCTACAGTACCTGACATCTTGCGCACTGTGAAACGTCTTTTTTCACCATGACCTGAGATACGGATAACTACACCGCGGTACAACTGTACACGCTCTTTGTTACCTTCCACGATTCTGTATGCTACAGTTACTGTATCACCGGCTTTGAACTCGGGGTGTTGTTTGCCCGTAGCAAATGCTTCTTCAGCAATTTTGATTAAATCCATTTTATTTTGACTATTTAAATTGTTTATCGTACCAACGCAACATATCAAGTTACTCTTCCTGTGACAGCGATTGCGCGGAAGCGGTGCAAAGTAACGAATTATTTGTCAGATACACAAGTGAATAATGAAATTTTTATCGAAATTTCCTTGCATGTCCCCTTTTTTGACTAATTTTGAACCACGAAACTAAAGTAAAATGTAGATATGAACAAAATGCAATTGCTTGCGGCTGCTTGTCTGCTCTCTGCCGGAACTTGGCTGGGCGGATGCAGCTCTTCCTCTTACCAACTGACGGAGGTGAAGGGGGGACGCATTGAGGTGACTTCGGCGCTCGATGCGAATCCGGACTCGGTGGCTTTGGCCATCCTGGCGCCTTATAAGGCGAAGGTGGACAGTGTGATGTCTCCGGTGGTGGGCGTCTCTGATATGTATATGGAGGCGGGTCGCCCGGAGAGTTTGCTCTCTAACTTGGTGGCGGATGTGCTCCGTCGTGCTTCTTATCAGTACCCCGGCCATGAGGCGGAGGTGGGTCTGGTGAATGTGGGGGGCTTGCGCGCACCGCTGCCTGCGGGTGACATTACCTATGGTCGCATCTATCAGATTCTGCCGTTTGAAAATTCGCTCTCTATCGTGGAGATGACGGGCACGCAGTTGCTCCATCTGTTGCAGAACATTGTGGCTGCCGGGGGCGAGGGTATCAGTGGTGCCCGCATCGGTATGCGTAACGGGGAGTTGCTCTACGCTTATGTGGGGGGCTATCCGCTGGATGAGAACCGGGTCTACCGCGTGGCTACCATCGACTATCTGTCGGAGGGTAACGACGGGATGACGGCTTTCAAGGAGGTGACGACGCCTTTCTTCCAACCGGAGGGGGCTACGCTGCGTAAGATTTTCCTGGATTATGTCTCTGATCGCCATCGTTGGGGCTTGACCATCTCTTCGGCGCTCGACGGACGAATCGCTGAAAAATAGTGGACGATTGATTAAAACGGATGAAGATGAAAACAAAATATTTTGGAATGCGAAGCTTGCTCTGCGGAGTGCTTTTCGCTTTGACTTGCAGCATGGGGGCGCAGGATCGCTTCACCTTGCAGATTTATCACACCAATGATACGCATAGTTGCATTGAGCCGCTGAGTGCTTACTTGCCTGATACGGCGCAGGCGAATAAGGGTGGCTACTTGCGCCGCGCTACGTTGATTAAGCAGTTGCGCCGGGAGCAACCGGAGTTGTTGCTCTTTGATTCGGGCGATTTCTCGCAGGGTTCACCTTATTATAATATGTTTAAGGGGGATGTGGAGATTAGCTTGATGAATGAGATGGGTTATGATGCCGGTACCATTGGTAACCATGAGTTCGATTTTGGCTTGGAGAATATGGCGCGCCTTTTCCGTATGGCGAAGTTCCCCATTGTTTGTTGCAACTATGAGGTGGTGGGTACTCCGTTGGAGGGACTTATCAAGGATTATGTCATCTTGCAGCGTCATGGCTTGAAGATTGGTGTCTTCGGTCTCTCTCCGCGCATGGAGGGTTTGGTGGCGCAGAGCAACTATGAGGGACTGGTCTTTAAGGATCCGGTGGAGTGTGCCAATCAGTGGGCCACTTTCCTGAAGGTCGATCAGCATTGCGACGTGGTGATTTGCTTGTCGCACTTGGGCTGGAAAGGCGAGGAGGGCGATGAGCATCTCATTCCCGCTACACGCAACATCGACTTGGTGTTGGGCGGCCACTCGCACTCTTATTTTGACGAGCCGGTGTTCTATAAGAATCTGGACGGTGAGGAGATTCCTTTACAGCAGATGGGTAAGAACGCACGATTTGTGGGTCATATCGAGATGACTTTCGAAAAAGAGTAATTTAGAATGAGATTTGCGGATATATTTGTATATCAGTAGATTATAGACGATTTTTATTTAGAAAAGGTACAAATTATGTAATTTCCTCGGTTTTGGAGAACAATGAACGAGAAAAACTTGTACTTTTGCTAAAGAAATAACTGAAATACTAACAACTTATTTAATTTAAAGAATATGGCTTACGTAATTGGCAGCGATTGTGTCGCTTGTGGAACTTGTATTGACGAATGTCCGGTTGGCGCTATCAGCGAAGGTGATATCTACTCTATCAACCCGGATATGTGTACTGAGTGTGGTACTTGTGCGGATGTATGTCCCTCTGGTGCTATCAGCAAGTAATAACGAGGTTTTAGTACCCCAAAATAATAAAGCCGCTTAATCTTTCGATTAAGCGGCTTTGTTGTATCTAATCGTTTCGATTACTTCAGTGCGGCAAGGGCTTCCTTGATACGACGCATGGCTTCGATGATGTTCTCATCTGAAGTGGCGTAGCTCATACGGATGCACTCGGGGGAACCGAAGGCACCACCACCTACACAGGCTACGTGACCCACTTCCAGCAGATACATGGCCAGGTCGGCTGCATCGTTGATCTTACGGTCGCCGGCGCTCTTTCCAAAGTAGGAGTCGCATTTCGGGAAGAGGTAGAAGGCACCCTGCGGTACGTTCACTTCAAATCCCGGAATCTCTTTCGCCAACTTCACAATCAGGTCGCGACGACGCTCGAAGGCTTTACGCATCGCTTCCACGGGCTCTTGGGTTCCTCTGTAAGCGGCCTCGGCTGCTTTCTGTGAAACGGAGCAGGGACCTGAGGTGTACTGGCCTTGCAGTTTGTTCACGGCTTTGATAATCCATTCCGGACCGGCTGCGAAACCGATTCTCCATCCGGTCATGGCGTAGGCTTTAGAAACACCGTTGATGATGATCACCTGGTCTTTCACTTCGGGGAACTGTGCGATGCTCTCGTGTTTGCCCACGTAGTTGATGTGCTCGTAGATCTCATCGGCGATGATGAACACTTCGGGGTGTTTGGCCAGAACCGCTGCTAAACCGGCCAACTCTTCTTTGCTGTAGACAGAACCGGTGGGGTTCGACGGTGAGCAGAGGATGAGGGCTTTCGTACGCGGTGTGATGGCTGCTTCCAGCTGTGCCGGAGTGATCTTGAAATCTTGCTCGATACCTGCGCGAACAATCACGGGGGTACCGTCGGCCAGCTTCACCATTTCAGTGTAGCTCACCCAGTAGGGAGCGGGCACAATCACTTCGTCGCCGGCACCTACCAAGGTCATCACTACGTTGCAGACGCTCTGCTTGGCACCGTTGGCGCAAGTAATCTGGTTCGGAGTGAACTCCAATCCGTTTTCGTTTTTCAATTTAGCTACGATAGCCTCGCGCAGAGCGGGGTAACCGGCTACGGGAGAGTAACGAGAGTAGTTCTCGTCGATGGCTTTCTTCGCTGCCTCCTTGATGTGATCGGGGGTGTTGAAGTCGGGCTCGCCTACACTCATGTTAATTACGTCCACGCCTTGTGCTTTCAACTCGCCACTCTTTTGTGACATGGCCAGCGTTTGCGACGGGGAGAGTCTGTTCAAACGTTCGGAAACTTGGTTCATAAATTCTTTTCTCTTTATATTAGTATGTTATTTAATATTCAGGGTGTGTCCCATGCGCTCTTTCTTGGTGCGCAGGTAGCGCTCGTTGTATTTGTTGGGGGTAATCTCCACGGGGATGTTCTCCACAATCTGTAAGCCGTATGCCTCCAGTCCGATGCGTTTCACGGGGTTGTTGGTGATGAGGCGCATGTTGTGTACGCCCAGCTCGCGCAGAATCTCGGCACCCACGCCATAGTCGCGCTCGTCGGCCAGGTGGCCCAGACGGAGGTTGGCATCTACGGTGTCTACGCCCTCTTCCTGCAGTTTGTAGGCTTTGATTTTCTCCATCAGGCCGATGCCGCGTCCCTCCTGACTCAGGTAGACGATGACACCCTTGCCCTCTTTCTCAATCATCTCCATGGCACGGTGCAACTGCTCGCCGCAATCGCAACGCAGAGATCCGAAGATGTCGCCGGTGGCGCAAGAGGAGTGCATACGTACCATGATGCTCTCGTCTTCTTTCCACTCGCCTTTGAAGATGGCCACGTGCTCCAGTCCGTTGGATTTCTGACGGAACGGAATCATGCGGAAGTGACCGTAGACGGTGGGCATATCCACCTCCACGCCTTTCTCCACAATGGTCTCTTCTTTCAAGCGGTAGGCAATCAAGTCGCGGATGGAAATCAGCTTCAAGTCGTGCTCGTCGGCAAACTTGCGGAGCTGCGGCAGACGGGCCATGGTGCCGTCTTCGTTCATAATCTCAATCAGCGCACCTGCGGGATAGAGTCCTGCCAGGCGTGCCATATCAATGGCTGCTTCGGTGTGACCGGCGCGTCTCAACACTCCCTTGTCTTGTGCGTAGAGGGGGTTGATGTGGCCCGGGCGACCAAACGACTGAGCGGTTGCGGTCGGGTCGGCAATGGCGCGAATGGTAGCAGCACGGTCGGCTGCAGATACGCCGGTGGTGCATCCGTCCAACTTGTCGATGGTGACGGTGAACGGGGTGCCCAGAATGGAGGTGTTGTCATCCACTTGGTGCGGCAACTCCAACTCCTTACAACGGGAGATGGTGGTGGGGGCACACAACACGCCACGTGCATATTTCAACATGAAGTTTACCTTTTCTGCGGTAACCTTCTCGGCTGCGATAATCAGGTCGCCCTCATTCTCGCGGTCTTCGTCGTCAACGACTACGATGAACTTTCCTTCGCGGAAATCTTCAATCGCTTCTTCAATCGTGTTCAGTTTAATTTTCTCCATTTTCTTACTTTAAATCTATTTCAATTTAGACTCGTCAATCTCGGCTTGTATGCGTTGATTGGTTTCTGTGATATTTCTCAAATCTCGATCCAGTCGGCGTCCGAAACGCCAGATGCGGAAGTAGAAGAAGAGTCCCACGGGGACCACCAGGCCCGACAGGATGTTGAGCCAGCGGTTGCTGAACGGACTCTTATGGGCGCCGATAATCAGTATCGGGTAGTTGTTCAGCTGGAGGATAATCTTGTTGTTCTTCGAGTTGGACAACTCTTCCACTACAGCCTCCAGCTGTTCACTCAAGCGGGCTATCACCACGTCGTTCTTGTCGTTGGTGAACACCTTATAATAGTTGGGAGCACGGTTGAATTTGTGCTCCTCGGCATAGGCGGTACAAGTGGCCGACATCTCGGTCAGGGTGTCGTAGACGCGGCCATAGTCGGGGTCTTCGATAATCACCTCTTTCTTCGTGATGTGGCGGTCGCTGCGCAGTCCCAGTATCTTGCGCAGCAGGGCGATGTAGGCATCCACATTGAACACCACGGAGTCTTTGTTCGACTTGTAGGTGAAGAAGACGCCGAGCGGTGCCAGTACCATGGTGCTGATCCACGAACCGAGGAAGATGGTCCATGAGCCCTCCTTCGCCAACTTGGTTCCCATCGTGTTGACGATGTAGTAAATCAAGAAGATGACGATGGAGATGATGACCGGCATACCGAGTCCTCCCTTGCGGATGATGGCGCCGAGCGGGGCGCCGATGAAGAAGAAGACCAGGCAGGAGAGGGAGAGGACAATCTTGTTGTACCACTCCAGCTGGTGCTTGCGGATGGTCTTGTCGCCCTCCTTCATCACGATGGCTTTGTAGGCCAGTTCGTTCTGCAGGATGTTCACTCGTTCGCGCGCGGATTTCACCATGCGTGCTTCCTTGGTGCGTCCGGAGACGTGGATGAGGCTGTCCATATCCACGCGTGCCACTTTCGATTGTTTCCACTGGGTGGAGTCGTGTGCACTCATCTTGGCCGCCGGAATGCGGTCCATGGTCTCCTTATAATAGGTACGTCCGATGCTGTCGTAATGCTGTGTCATCGAGTCGACGTCGTGGCTCAGCTGTATCATGTTCTTTCCTCCCGCCTGGGCACTGAAGAGGTTGGCATCCATCAGGTTGAAGTTGGTGTCGAAGGCGATGAGGGTGTGCTTCTCCACGAACGATTCTCGGCGGTAGGGCACATTCTGCGAGCTCATCGACTGCTGGCGCAGGTTTTCAAACTGTTCGCCGCTGTAGAGGTGGAGCTGCAGGTATTTCTTGTCGGCGGTAATCTCCATCTTGCCGGAGTCGGCCACCAGGATATGGGCGTTCTCGAATCCGTCGGACATGTTGTAGATGGTTACGCCGTAGAGCATACCGGTCTTCTTGTCCTTCTTCTTGATGTAGAGGTTGTAACCGTCGATTTCGTTATAGAAGGCGCCCTCGGGGATATCCAGCTCGGGCGATTTCTGTTTCATGGAGTAGAGCAGGGTGTAGAGCTTGATCTGCGAGTTGGGGGTGGTCACGTTCTGAAAGTAGAACGAGGCACAGCAGATGAGTCCCACGAAGATAATGAGCGGGCGCATGATGCGCAGCAAGGGGATGCCGGCAGCTTTCATGGCCAGCAGCTCGAAGCGCTCTCCGAAGTTGCCGAAGGTAATCAAGGACGCCAGCAGGATGGCCAGCGGGAGTGAAATCGGAACCAGGGAGAGGGCGGAGTAATAGAAAAACTCCATCAAGGCACTAACTTCCAGTCCTTTACCCACCATCTCGTCTACGTTCCTCCAGAGGAACTGCATCATGAAGATGAAGAGGCAAATGAAGAAAGTGCCTATAAATAAGAACGCAAAGCTCTTAAGAATGAATATATCTAATTTTTTGATGATGCGTAGCATACTTCTTGTCGTAACCAATTATCATGCAAAAGTAGCATAAAAGATGGAGACAAGCGCACGTTTTATGATTTTTATCGTTTTAAACACCACAGTTTCTTCTCAAAGTCTCGAATTGGGAGTCCCAAAGCTCTCTTAAATCCTCCTCTTCGCCCGGTTCGGCAAAGTCGATAATCTCAAACATATAGTCGTTGGTGAGTTCGTTGGAGCTGATGCGGAGCTCAAAGTAATACTTGGAATCGGTCTCGTCACACCAGCGCAAGCGGATGAAGGAACCCAGCCGGGAGTTGATGACTTCGGCGCTGCGGATTTCTGTTTTTCCCCACTGAAAGGTGAAGATGTGGTCTTTCAGGGTGACTCGGTCGGCGAACCACTGTTCCAGTCCCATCGGGGTACTGATGGCGTTCCACAGGATGGCTCCTGATACGGAACTAAGCATATATTCTATTTGTACTTTTACTTTTTCCATAGAGATTTGAAAGTTATAGCTATCTGTTCGGGCTGCAAAATAATGCTTTTTGTTGAATAACGTGCTATCTCTTCCTGTTTTTTTAATGCAAAAGTGCATTTTTTTAGTGACGACCTCTTTCGACTTGCTGAAACGGGTTGAAAATTTTTTGGCAGCTACACTCCTCATCCTCAGCTTGCAAGCCTTCACGGTGAAAGAAAGTTTAAAAAATATTGCTCCAAATGTTTGCATATTTCGAAAATAGGCTCTATCTTTGCAACCGCAATTCGAAAGATGGCGGGATAGCTCAGCTGGTTAGAGCGCATGATTCATAATCATGAGGTCCCCGGTTCAATCCCGGGTCCCGCTACTGCTAAAGATTAGGACTGTTGAGAGGCTTCCACTCTTGGCGGTCTTTTTTCGTTTATAGGTGTTTCTGTTTCTTCCTTGTACTTCTTTCCTCCTTTCTTCCTTTTTTAAGTGACCTCTTTGTATGGGTGATTTTCTATATGAATCCTTTTTTGAAAGAATCCTTTTCTGATTTCTTCTTCCGTAGGACTTTACTGTTCCCGTTAGTTCTCGTTGGTCCTCATTAGTTCTTATTAGTTCTCATTAGTT
>CAYSOW010000039.1:0-19313 GCA_964432715.1 uncultured Bacteroides sp. | reverse complement strand
AAGAAAACAGAGCCTATATAATAATAGGTGTAAAACGATGCAAACATACAGCAAAGAAACGAGCCAACCTATACCCTCTTTAGGGTATTTTAGTTTTAACAACAGTGTAAAAAGCAATACTTCCGAATTTTATGCGTATCTTTGCAGAGATAAAATCAAACAAATCAACAAACTTATAACAAGGAAACGTATGGCAGAAACACCGAACAAATACATCACCGTGGCTTATGAACTCTACGTGATGGAAGACGGCGAGAAAAACTTAATGGAAAAAGCTCCGGCTGAACACCCGTTCCAATTCATCTCAGGCATGGGAACTACCCTCGAAGCATTCGAGAAAGAGTTGATCAACCTGAACAAGGGTGACAAGTTCGAATTTACCATCCCCGTAAACGATGCCTACGGTGAGTTCCACGACGAGTACGTGCTGGATTTGCCGAAAAACATCTTCGAGATTAACGGCAAGTTCGACAGCGAGCGCATCTACGAAGGAAACATCGTTCCTTTGATGAACGCAGACGGCGCACGCATGAACGGCACCGTAGTGGAGGTCAAGGAAGATATCGTCGTAATGGACTTGAACCACCCGTTGGCCGGTAAGGATTTGACATTCGTGGGCGAGGTAACAGAAATACGCGAAGCAACCAACGAAGAGATTCAGCAGATGGCTAATCTGTTGAGCGGCGAAGGATGCGGCTGCGGCGGTTGTGGCGGCGGTTGCGAGGGTGGCTGCGAAGGCGGCTGCGGCGGTTGCAACTAATCCACATTTCTAAGACACAGCCCTTATTTTAACTTTCGAAACTATGTACAATAATACATTCGGTAATCTGTTTAGATTGACCTCTTTCGGCGAATCGCACGGAAGCGGGATTGGTGGAGTGATTGACGGCTTTCCCGCCGGCATCGAGATTGATGTGGAGTTTGTGCAGGCCGAGCTGGCACGCCGCAAACCGGGACAAAGCAAGATTACGACCGACCGTAAAGAGGAGGATCAGGTGGAGTTTCTTTCGGGTATCTTCGAAGGAAAATCAACCGGTACCCCCATTGGATTTTTAGTCAGAAACACGAATCAGCATTCGAACGACTACGAGAATCTGCGGAATCTCTACCGTCCATCGCATGCCGACTTCACCTATACACAGAAATATGGGCTGCGTGATCATCGCGGCGGAGGGCGCTCCTCTGCCCGCGAGACGATCGCCCGTTGTGTAGGCGGTGCCTTGGCCAAGCTGGCGTTGCGTCAGTTGGGCATTCAGGTCTATGCCTATACCTCTCAAGTAGGTCCGATTGCTCTGGACCATTCCTATGAAGCTTACTCCCCCGAGGAGATTGAGAAGAACATCGTTCGCTGTCCCGACGCAGCCAAGGCGAAGGAGATGGAAGCCCTCATCAGTGAGGTGAAGCGCGAAGGCGACACCATCGGAGGCGTCATCACCGGTGTCATCAAGGGATGCCCCGTGGGACTGGGCGAGCCGGTCTTCGGTAAGTTGCACGCCGCACTGGGAGCTGCCATGCTGGGCATCAACGCCGCCAAGGGATTTGAATATGGCGAAGGGTTCTCCGGATTGGCACAACGCGGTTCGGAGCAGAACGACATCTTCTATCGCAACGAAGCAGGTGAGGTCTCTACCCGTACCAACCACTCCGGAGGTATCCAGGGCGGTATCAGCAACGGACAAGACATCTACTTCCGCGTAGCTTTCAAGCCGGTGGCTACCCTGCTGAGGGAGCAACCCACCGTCGACTTGCAAGGCGAGGAGACCGTTGTGAAGGCCCGCGGCCGCCACGACCCCTGCGTACTGCCGCGTGCAGTGCCCATCGTGGAAGCCATGGCCGCCATGACCATCCTCGACTATTATCTACTGAACAAAACCACCCGATTATAAAATTAACTACTTATCATGATGGATATTAAAGCATATATTCAGCAAGAGGAGCCTCGCTTCATGGAGGAGCTCTTCAGTTTGATTCGCATCCCGAGTATCAGTGCCCTGCCGGAGCACAAAGCAGACATGACTGCCTGCGCCAACCGTTGGAAAGAGTTGTTATTGGCGGCCGGAGTGGACCGTGCCGAGGTGATGCCTTCCGAAGGCAACCCGCTGGTCTACGCGGAGAAATTGGTAGACCCGAAGGCGAAGACGGTGCTGATTTATGCCCACTATGACGTGATGCCGGCGGAGCCGCTGGAGCTGTGGAAGAGCAACCCCTTCGAGCCGGAGATTCGCGACGGACGCATCTATGCCCGTGGTGCCGATGATGATAAGGGACAGGCATTTATTCAGGTGAAGGCCTTCGAGTACTTGGTGCGCGAGGGACTGCTGAAGCATAATGTGAAGTTCATCTTCGAGGGGGAAGAGGAAATTGGCTCCCCCAGTCTGAATAGTTTCTGCCAACAACATAAAGAGTTGCTGAAGGCCGACCTTATCTTGGTGTCCGACACCAGTATGCTGGGTGCCGACCTTCCCTCCCTGACCACCGGCCTGCGCGGACTGGCATATTGGGAGATAGAGGTGACCGGTCCCAACCGCGACCTGCACTCCGGTCACTTCGGCGGTGCAGTGGCCAACCCCATCAACACCCTCTGCAAGATGCTGGCACAGGTGACCGACGCCCACGGACGCATCACCATCCCCGGATTCTATGACCGCGTGGAGGAGGTGCCCGCTGCCGAGCGTGAGATGATTGCCAACATCCCCTTCGACGAAGAGAAATATAAAGCCGCCATTGATGTGGATGCGTTGGAAGGCGAAGAGGGCTACTCCACTCTGGAGCGCAACAGCTGTCGCCCGTCGTTCGACGTGTGCGGCATTTGGGGCGGATACACCGGCGAAGGATCGAAGACCGTATTGCCGTCGAAAGCCTACGCGAAAGTCTCCTGCCGCCTGGTACCCCATCAGCAACATGAAGAGATCTCCAAACTCTTTGTAGATTATATCCAATCCATCGCCCCCGCTTCCGTGAAGGTGAAAGTCACCCCGATGCACGGCGGCGAAGGCTATGTATGCCCCATCGACCTGCCCGCCTACAAGGCTGCAGAGGCAGGCTTCACCCAAGCCTTCGGAAAGAAGCCGTTGGCCGTTCGTCGCGGAGGAAGCATTCCTATCATCTCCGACTTCGAACGCATTCTCGGCATCAAAACCATTCTGATGGGCTTCGGACTGGAAAGTGACGCGATACACTCTCCCAACGAAAACTTCTCGTTGGACATCTTCCGCAAGGGAATTGAGGCCGTTATCGTGTTCCATTTACAGAATTTTTAGGCAAATTAATAGTGAATAAGTCCTAAAAACGAAAAATTATAAATGTTGGAGTGAATTTTTCGTTAAATTATTTGTTTGTCTAATGCACACTTATTATCTTTGTAAGCGAATGGAATTGTGAAATTCCACAATAGAATAGTTTAGTTAAGTCTAGTTTAGTTTTTGTGTTGGAAAAGCACCAAGCCTCGGAGGAGGAGCTCTTGGTGCTTTTTTTTATATCTATTTATAAGCTTATTACGGAAATCTTTCGTATTTTTGCACTAAATATAAGAAAACGAGTAAAAACATGAATATTTTAGAGCTAAGTGAACAGGAAATCATTCGACGCAACAGTCTGAATGAGTTAAGAGCCATGGGGATAGAGCCCTATCCTGCTGCCGAGTATCCAACCAATGCCTTCTCGACAGACATCAAGGCTGAATTTAAAGAGGAGGACGAGCCGCGCAAGGTTTGTGTGGCCGGACGAATGATGAGCCGTCGTGTGATGGGTAAAGCCTCCTTCATTGAGCTGCAAGACTCTAAAGGTAGAATCCAAGTATATATCACCCGTGACGATATCTGCCCGGGCGAAAACAAAGATTTATATACAACGGTCTTCAAACGTCTGCTCGACTTGGGCGACTTTATCGGCATCGAGGGTTTTGTCTTCAAAACGCAGATGGGCGAGATTAGTATCCACGCGCAGAAGTTGACCGTGCTTTCTAAGAGCATCAAACCGCTGCCTATCGTGAAATACAAGGATGGCGTGGCTTACGATAAGTTTGAGGACCCGGAACTGAGATACCGCCAACGTTATGTCGACTTGGCTGTGAACGATGGCGTGAAGGAGATTTTCTTGAAACGCAGCAAGGTGTACAGTTCTATGCGTGAGTACTTCAACACGAAGGGTTACGTGGAGGTGGAGACGCCGATTCTGCAATCCATCCCGGGCGGTGCTTCGGCGCGTCCGTTCATCACTCACCACAACGCACTGGATATACCTCTTTATATGCGTATCGCCAGTGAGCTCTACTTGAAGCGTCTGATTGTGGGCGGTTTCGAAGGTGTGTATGAGATTGGCAAGAACTTCCGTAACGAGGGTATGGACCGCACGCACAACCCGGAGTTTACTTGTATGGAGATTTATGTGGCCTACAAGGATTACAACTGGATGATGAGTTTCACCGAGAAGATGTTGGAGAAGATTTGTGTGGATGTCAACGGCACCGATGAGGTGATGGTGGGCGAGAACAAAATCAGCTTCAAGGCTCCGTTCAAACGCATCACGATGCTCGACTCTATCAAGGAGTTCACGGGTTACGACCTGACCGACATGGACGAAGAGGGTATCCGCGAGGTATGCAAGAAACTCAATATGGAGATTGATGATACGATGGGTAAAGGTAAACTCATTGACGAGATCTTCGGCGAGTTCTGCGAGGGCAACTACATCCAGCCAACCTTCATCACCGACTACCCCATCGAGATGTCTCCGCTTTGCAAACGCCACCGCGACAACAAGAACCTCACTGAGCGCTTCGAGTTGATGGTGAACGGTAAGGAGCTTTGCAACGCTTACTCGGAGCTGAACGACCCGATTGATCAGTTGGAGCGTTTCGAAGAGCAGATGCGCTTGAGCGAGAAGGGTGACGACGAGGCGATGATCATTGATAAGGACTTTGTCCGCGCATTGGAGTATGGTATGCCGCCCACCTCAGGTATGGGTATCGGTATGGACCGTCTCGTGATGTTGATGACCGGCCAGAGCACCATCCAGGAGGTACTCTTCTTCCCGCAGATGCGCCCGGAGAAGGTGGTTCCGAAAGACAACGCAGCCGCCTACATGCAGATTGGTGTCCCCGAAGAGTGGGTACCGTTGATTCAGAAAGCAGGTTACAACCTGGTGTCTGACATGAAAGAAGTTAATCCGCAGAAACTCCACATGGATATTTGCGGCATCAATAAAAAGTACAAATTAGAATTGACCAATCCTTCGGTAGATACAGTGGCCGAATGGATAAGTAAAATTTAATATGACTTCCAAATTACCTAGTGGTAAAATAGCAATCATGGGAGGCGGTAGCTGGGCAACGGCCATCGCCAAGATTATGCTGACGCAAGAAGAATCCATTAATTGGTACATGCGCCGGGATGATCGTATTGAGGATTTCAAACGTCTGGGTCACAACCCCGCCTACCTGACGAGTGTGGCCTTCGACGTGCGAAGAATCAATTTCTCATCGGACATCAACAAGATCGTCAAGGAATCGGACATCTTGATATTTGTCACCCCTTCGCCCTATCTGAAGAGCCACTTAAAGAAGCTCAAGACGAAGCTCACGGACAAGTTCGTGGTGACAGCCATCAAGGGTATCGTTCCTGACGAGAACTTGGTGGTATCCAGCTATTTTAACCAAATCTACGGCGTTCCCGATGAGAACATCGCAGTGCTGGCAGGTCCCTGTCACGCTGAGGAGGTTGCGCTCGAACGCCTTTCATACCTTACTATCGGATGCACGGATATTGTGAAAGCACAGCTGATGGCCCGTAAGATGACCACCCCCTTTATCAAGACCTCCGTGAGCGACGATGTGATTGGTATCGAATATGGATCGGTATTGAAAAACGTGTACGCCATTGCCGCCGGCATCTGCAGCGGTCTGAAGTATGGCGACAATTTCCAGGCGGTGTTGATGTCCAACGCCATCCAGGAGATGAACCGTTTCTTGCATACCGTGCACCCCATTACCAGAAATGTGGCCGAATCGGCTTACCTGGGCGACCTGCTGGTGACGGGCTATTCGAACTTCAGTCGTAACCGCGTCTTCGGAACCATGATTGGTAAAGGCTATTCCGTTAAGAGTGCACAGATAGAGATGGAAATGATTGCCGAGGGCTACTATGGTACCAAGTGTATCAAGGAGCTCAACAAGCATTACCATGTAAACATGCCCATTATGGATGCTGTCTACAACATTCTGTATGAGCGAATTTCCCCTATGATTGAAATTAAACTTTTAACTGATTCACTCAGATAGATTTTTAACCATGAAAAATATTAGTTTAAACATCGAGAAAGTGGCGAAATTTGTTACTAAGGAACAAATCGCTGCGTATGAGCCGCAAGTGAAAGACGCTATGGCGACTCTGGAGAACGGAACGGGATTGGGTAATGACTTTTTGGGATGGCTGCACTTGCCGTCATCTATCACCAAAGAGCATTTGGCAGACTTGAAGGCTACGGCGCAGGTGCTTCGCGACAATTGCGAGGTGGTCATCGTGGCCGGTATCGGCGGTAGCTACCTGGGCGCACGTGCGGTGATTGAAGCACTCTCTAACAGCTTCCAGTGGCTGAAGAAAGAACAGAATGGTCCGATTATGATTTTTGCCGGACACAACATCGGCGAGGACTATCTGTCTGAATTGACTGAATATCTGAAAGATAAAACTTTCGGTGTGATTAATATTTCCAAATCGGGTACCACCACCGAGACGGCTTTGGCTTTCCGCTTGCTGAAGAAGCAGTGTGAAGACCAGCGCGGCAAGGAGATGGCTCGCAAAGTCATCGTGGCTGTGACCGACGCCAAGAAGGGTGCCGCTCGCGTAACAGCCGACAAGGAGGGATATAAGACATTCGTCATCCCCGACAATGTGGGCGGTCGTTTCTCTGTCCTCACTCCGGTGGGCTTGTTGCCTATCGCTGCTGCCGGTTTCGACATCGAGCAGTTGGTGGAGGGCGCCAAGGTGATGGAAGGTTTGACGGGCAGCGATGTTCCGTTTGCCGAGAACCCGTCGGCTATCTATGCCGCTACGCGTAATGCGCTCTACAAAGAGGCAGGCAAGAAGATTGAGATTCTGGTCAACTTCTGTCCGAAGTTGCACTATGTCTCTGAGTGGTGGAAACAGCTCTTCGGCGAGTCTGAGGGTAAGGACCAGAAGGGTATCTTCCCGGCAGCTGTCGACTTTTCTACCGACCTTCACTCTATGGGTCAATGGATTCAGGAGGGTGAGCGTACCATCTATGAGACGGTGATCTCTATCGAGCAGCCCAACCGCCACTTGGAGGTGCCGCGCGACGAGGAGAACCTGGACGGTTTGAACTTCCTGGCCGGCAAACGTGTGGATGAGGTGAACAAGATGGCCGAGCTGGGTACCCAGTTGGCTCACGTAGACGGCGGTGTGCCCAACATGCGCTTGATTGTGCCCGAGCTCAACGAGTTCTACTTGGGTCAGGTCATCTACTTCTTCGAGAAAGCCTGCGGCATCAGCGGTTACCTGCTGGGCGTCAACCCGTTCAACCAACCGGGCGTAGAGGCTTACAAGAAGAACATGTTCGCATTGCTGAACAAACCGGGCTATGAAGCTGAATCAAAAGCTATTCAGGCTCGTCTGTAACGAAGTAATCTAAACATTATAGGGAGGATGTTCGTTACCGTGTGTAACGTACATCCTCCTTTTTTCAACCCGCAATTCTATGAGAAAGTATCTGTTTTTTCTGAGTCTGTTTCTCTTCCTTCTCTCCTTCCCCATGCAGATGGAAGGGCGGAAGAAAGTGGCTGTCGTCCTGAGTGGCGGCGGCGCCAAAGGGGCTGCCCATGTGGGAGCCTTGAAGGTGATCGAGGAGGCAGGCATTCCGGTCGATATGGTGGTGGGCACCAGCATGGGCTCCATCATCGGCGGTCTCTATGCCATCGGTTACACGCCGGCTCAGATGGATAGTATCATCAGCTCACAGGATTGGACGGCGCTTCTGACGGATATGAGCGACCGCAAGCAGGAGTTGCTGAGCGACAAGCAGCGGTCGGAGCAGTATGTGCTCTCGCTGCCTTTCAAGAAGAGGCCAAAGGATGCGCTGAAGGGTGGATTGATACAGGGCAACAACATCGGGGAGCTTTTCTCGGAACTCACCATGGGCTACCACGACTCGATTGATTTCAATCGCCTGCCGATTCCCTTTGCCTGCGTGGCGCACAACTTGGCGGACGGCACGGAGTATGTGTTCCATAGTGGCAAGTTGGGTTTGGCCATGCGAGCCAGCATGTCCATCCCGGGCGTCTTTCAGCCGGTGCGCTATCAGGGCATGGTCTTGGTGGACGGTGGCTTGAGCAACAACTATCCGGTGGATGTGGCGCGACAGATGGGGGCGGACATCGTCATCGGTGTGGATGTGCAGGAGGGCTTGGCTCCGGCGGATAAGCTGAACACGCTGATGGAAGTGCTGGGACAGATTGTCAACTTGATGGTCGACAATAAATATAAGGAGAATGTGGACAACAGCGACGTGCATATCAAGGTGTATGCCGAAGATTACTCTGCCGCCAGTTTCAGCAGTTCGGCCATTGAGACGTTGCTCCATCGCGGCAAGATTGCGGCGCATGAGCATTGGGAGGACTTGAAACGGGTGAAGGAGGAGATTGGCTTCACGGCCTATGAGGAGGTGGAACACCCTACCCCGCACGCACTCACAACCGACCAGCCCTACGACCGCATTCCGGAGATTACTGCTTCAAAAGATAAGCGGATGAACACGGTGAGCGTGGGTGTCCGATTCGATAACGAGTCGTTGGCTGCGCTGAAGTTCAACACCAACCTCTTCCTGAACGAGAAGAAGAATCAGGAGGTGGGTCTGACGGTGCGTCTGGGACGAAAGATGCTGGGACGCCTGGATTATCGCGTCCGCCCGTTCGGCACGCCCTGGAGTGTGAACACGGCTTACCAGATAGATTATAACGACTTGGACCTCTACAACCGGGGGAAGAAGATATGCACCTACTCGTTCCTGCACAACCTGCTGCAGTTCAACCTCGCCCGCAGTTGGCGAAGCATCAACTTCAGCATCGGTGCGCGCTACGAGAACTTCCACTTCGATGATTTCTTGTTGCCGCTTGGCAACACCGGCATCGAGGAGGTGCAGAACGAGGACTTTATTGTCTACTACGGACAGATGCAGTTCGACAGTTTCAACCGTCGCACCTTCCCCACCTCGGGCATCAAGTGGGAGATTCGCGGCTACGTCTACACCGACGACCTGATCTCCTACCGCGAAGAGCGTCCGATGCCCATCCTCAGTGCCTACTGGGAAGGAGCGTTCCGCCTGCGCAACCGCCTCACGCTGTTGCCCGGTCTCTACGGACGCTACATCCTGGCCAAGGACAACAACTATACCCTGCCGGTAGTCAATGTGGTGGGTGGCAGCACTCCGCAGCGTTTCCTGCCGCAGCAGATGCCCTTCGTGGGGGTCAACTATATGCAGATTGCCTACGCAAAGGCAACGGTGGCTTCGCTGAAGTTGCGTCAGCGGATGGGTAGCAACCAGTACCTTTCGCTCACGGGCAACGTGCTCTTCTCGGCCGAGGAGTGGCGAGACATGATGAGTCAGAACCGTTGGGGCGTGGGGGTCAGCTACGGGTACGACTCGTTCATCGGACCGCTGGAGGTGACTGCCCACTATTCGAACGCCACCGACAAGCTGGGATTTTTCATCAATTTAGGATATAATTTTTAAACTCTATGTATAAAGAAGCGATACAAAACTATCTTAGACAACACGAGCAGAAAGCAATGCCGCTGAAGGCAGTGCTCTTCGACATGGACGGTGTCTTGTTCGACTCGATGCCTTACCATGCCTCTTCCTGGAGCCAGACGATGGCCCACTTCGGATTCAATCTCTCCGAGCAGGAGGCTTATATGTACGAGGGACGGACGGGTGCCTCTACCATCAATATTGTGAGTATGCGTGAGCGCGGTAAAGAGGCCACCGAGGAGGAGATTCAGGCCATCTATGCCTACAAGAGCAATCTTTTCAACACACACCCGGAGGCGAGTGCCATGCCGGGCGCTGCAAAGGTGCTGAATGAGATTAAAGCCGACGGGATGTTCTCGATGGTGGTCACCGGTTCGGGACAGGCGTCGCTGTTGAACCGACTCGACCGCAACTACCCCGGCATCTTCCGCCAGGAGCTGATGGTCACCGCCTTCGATGTGAAGCACGGCAAGCCTCATCCCGAGCCCTACTTGATGGCCTTGGAGAAGGGCCACTTGCAAGCCAACGAGGCGTTTGTGGTAGAGAATGCACCGTTGGGTGTACGTGCCGCCGTAGCTGCCGGCATCTTCACCGTAGCCGTGAACACCGGTCCGCTGCCCGACGAAGTGTTGCTCAATGAAGGCGCCAACCTGCTCTTCCCCTCCATGCAAGCCTTTGCCGATGCATGGCCGGAGTTGTCGAAAGAGATGCGGGAAATGCAGTTATAATATAATAAGGAGATAATAAGAATATAATAGGTATAGCATTGGATGGGTGGAGGATTATTTCTCCACCCATTTATTTTCAGCGCGATAGCGACTCGGCATCAAGCCGGTATGTTTCTTGAAGTAACGACCGAAGAAGGACTGGTCGGGAAAGTGCAGACGGTCGGCAATCTCCTGAATGCTCAGGTTGGTGGACTGCAGCAGGGCTTTGATTTCCAGCACCACAAACGAGTCGATGATGGCTTTCGGCGTGACATCCGAGCGCACACTGCGCACCACCGATGAGAGATAACGGGGCGAAATACAAAGTTTATCGGCATAGTAAGCCACCTCACGCTCCTCAATGTAGTGCGTATGCACCAACTCCATAAACCGATTAAAGATCACCTCCTTCCGGTTGGCATTCCACAGGTTGTTCGAGATTTCCCCCTTGTGCGCCTTGTCGCACAAGTCCATCAAGAAGCACTGCAGCGCGTTCTTCAGAATCTGCAGTCTAAAGCTATGCTCCTTATCCTCATTCAGATAAGTCATATAATGAAAGAATGATTGAATGGCAAAGAGGTACTGACTGGCAGGTCGCACCAACGGATTTTCGCGCAATGAAGCGAAGAACGAGTGGTCAAAGCGGAACGAAGCCTCGCGCAATATCTCATCTGCGCAAACAAAATAGGTACATTTAAAGTCAGACGTCGATTCAAAGAAAGAGACAATACTTCCGGGGAAGAAAAATAGTAACGTATTCTTCTCCATCTTATATTCTTTCAAGTTCACTGTCGCCTGTGCGTTCCCATTTGTGCAAAAGATTAAGACTGGGTCCGCCACTTTAATCAAATGATTCATAATGGGTCTATTTTCCCGTGATCCAACAACAAAAGATTCCCCTTCGGGTAATTGAATGATGTCCATAAGTACTTAATTTTGTCACAAAAATAGAATAAAAAATTTAAAAAACAACATTCAGTTCCCATATTGAACAATTTTATTTCACTAGTAACTATTCCGTAGGTGGTAAATTTTGAGTACCTTTGCAGACGTTTTTAAGAATGTATTAGACTAAACAACAAGGTAATGAGAAAAAAAGTTTGGAACATTGCGTGGATTCTCCTCATGGGAGGCCTCGTTATGACAGGATGCAAACAAGCTCCTCAAGCACAAATGGGTGCTAATTATTCATTAATGAGTGTGACCACCACTGACGCAGAAACACAAAGTCAGTACGCTGCAACCATTCAAGGACGCCAAGACATCGACATCTATCCGCAAGTAGCCGGAACCATCACCAAGGTATGCGTATCTGAGGGTGATGTGGTAACGAAAGGTCAAAGCCTTTTCATCATCGATCAGGTGCCTTATCAAGCAGCTCTTCAAACAGCTAAAGCCAACTTGCAAGCCGCGAAGGCTGCGTTGAGCACCGCACAATTAACTTACAACAGCAAAAAAGAGTTGTTCGACAAGAAAGTGGTTTCTGCTTTCGACTTGCAGACCGCCGAGAACAGTCTGTTGACCGCCAAGGCACAGGTGGCTCAGATGGAGGCATTGGAGTTGAGCGCTCGCAATAATCTTTCGTACACCGTCGTTAAGAGCCCGTCCAACGGTATCGTCGGTACCATTCCTTACCGTGTAGGTGCCTTGGTAAGTGCCAGCATTCCGCAGGCATTGACCACCGTTTCAGACAACTCTGAGATGTACGTTTACTTCTCTATGAACGAGAACCAGTTGCTCGCCCTCACTCGTCAGTACGGTTCTGCAGCCAAAGCCATCGCTGAGATGCCGGAGGTAACTTTGCAGCTGAACGACGGTTCTGAGTATGGTTTGAAAGGTAAAGTAGAGAGCATCAGCGGTGTGCTCGATCGTCAGACCGGTGCCGTTACGTTGCGTGCCGTGTTCGCTAACCCCGACCGTCTGTTGTGCAGCGGTGCTACGGGTAACGTCATCATCCCGGGCATCTACAAAGACGCCATCGTGATTCCGCAGGCAGCTACCGTACGTATGCAGGACAAGATCATGGTTTACAAGGTGGTTGACGGCAAAGCCGTTTCTGCTTTGATTACCGTAGCTCCCAACAACGACGGACAGACCTACATCGTAACCGGTGGTTTGGAAGCCGGCGAAGAGATTGTAGCCGAGGGTGCCGGATTGGTTCGCGAGGGAACGCAGGTGAAATAATTAACGCTTTATCATTCGAAACAACATGAAAGGAAATATATTTATTAAACGTCCTGTCATGGCCATCTCTGTCTCTATTTTGATTTTGGCCATCGGACTTATTTCGCTCTTCACGCTCCCGGTGGAGCAGTATCCTGATATTGCGCCTCCTACCGTCATGGTGTCTGCCACCTATACCGGTGCCAACGCCGAGGCAGTGCAGAAGAGTGTGATCATGCCGTTGGAGGAGAGTATCAACGGTGTGGAGAACATGATTTACATGACCTCTACGGCTACCAACTCAGGTACAGCCACCATTCAGGTCTACTTCAAGCAGGGTACCAACCCGGATATGGCGGCGGTCAACGTGCAGAACCGTGTGTCAAAAGCACAAGGTTTGTTGCCTTCTGAGGTAACTCAGATTGGTGTCAGCACCTCTAAACGTCAGACCAGCTTTTTGCAGATTGGTTCTTTGGTTTGTACCGACGGTACCTACGATGAGCACTTCATCGCGAACTACTTGGACATCAACGTCGTTCCGCGTTTGAAACGTATCGAAGGTGTGGGTGACGTCACCGAGTTGGGCGATACTTACAGTATGCGTATCTGGCTGAAGCCGGACATCATGAAACAGTACTGCCTGATTCCGTCAGACATCACCGCCGTGTTGGGCGAGCAGAACATCGAGTCGCCGACCGGTTCGTTGGGTGATAAATCAGACAACACCTTCCAGTTCACCATGAAGTATAAGGGTCGTCTGCAGAGCGTAGAGGAGTTCCAGAATATCGTCATCCGTTCGGATGAGAGCGGTAACGTACTTCGTCTGAAGGATGTGGCCGATGTAGAGTTGGGTTCTCTCTCTTACAGTTTCCACAGTACCTTGGACAGCCACCCGTCAGTAACCTACCTGACCTTCCAGGTGGCCGGAGCAAACGCTACCCAGGTGAACAATGAAATCTCCGCCTTGCTGGAGGAGTTGAGCAAAGACCTGCCGAAAGGTTTGGAATTTGTCACCATGATGAGTTCAAACGACTTCCTGTTCGAGTCTATCCACGAGGTAGTAGAGACCTTGATCATCGCAATCATCCTGGTCATCCTGGTGGTTTACTTCTTCTTGCAGGACTTCAAGAGTACGTTGATTCCGTCTATCTCCATCATCGTATCACTGGTGGGAACCTTCGCCTGCTTGTCGGCAGCCGGATTCAGTATCAACATCCTGACCCTGTTTGCCCTCGTGTTGGCCATCGGTACCGTGGTGGATGATGCCATCGTCGTGGTAGAGGCCGTACAGTCGAAGTTCGACGTAGGTTACAAATCGCCCTACCTGGCAACGAAAGATGCCATGAGCGACGTAACCATGGCCGTTATCTCTTGTACCTTCGTCTTCATGGCCGTATTTATCCCCGTGACCTTCATGGGTGGTACTTCCGGTATCTTCTATACCCAGTTTGGTGTGACCATGGCCACTTCCGTAGGTCTCTCATGTATCTGTGCGTTGACGCTCTGCCCGGCCCTCTGTGCCATGTTGATGCGTCCGTCAGACGGAACCAAGAGCGAGAAGAGCTTCAACGGTCGCGTAAGAGCTGCCTACAACGCCTCTTTCAACGCCATGATGGGCAAATATAAGAAAGGTGTCATGTTCTTCATCCACCGTCGTTGGATGGTATGGTTGTCCATCGTGCTCTCTATCGTCTTGCTGGTTTACTTCATGAGTACCACGAAGACCGGTTTGGTGCCGCAGGAGGACCAGGGTGTCTGCATGATCAACGTGGGTGCCGCACCGGGTAGCTCTCTGGAAGAGACCACCAAGGTGATGAAGAAAGTGGAGGAAGTCTTGAAAGAGACTCCGGAGGTATTACACTACCAGCGCGTATCCGGTTACGGTTTGATTTCCGGTCAGGGTGTATCTTACGGTATGGTCATCGCCCGATTGAAACCGTGGAGCGAGCGTACCGGCAAGGGACAGAGCTGTAACGAGGTGGTAGGTAAACTGAACATGCAGTTTGCACAAATCAAGGAAGCACAGATCTTCGTCTTCCAGCCGGGTATGATTCCGGGTTACGGTACCGGTAACTCCATCGAGTTACAGTTGCAGGACCGTACCGGTGGCGACATGGAGACCTTCTACGGCAATGCCTGGAAGTTCCTGATGGCCCTCAACCAGCGTCCGGAGGTAGCGATGGCCTACACTTCATACGCCATGAACTTCCCGCAATACTCCATCGAGGTGGATGCAGCGAAGTGTAAGCGTGCAGGCATCTCGCCCTCTACGGTGTTGAGCACCTTGAGTAGCTACTGTGGTGGTTCTTACGTATCCAACTTCAACCAGTTTGGTAAAGTATATCGTGTAATGTTGCAGGCCGCTCCCGAGTATCGTCTCGATGAGCAGTCACTCAACAACCTCTACGTACGCAACGGCAGCGAGATGGCTCCGTTGAGTCAGTTCATCACCATCAAACCGGTGATGGGTCCCGAGGTTGCCACACGTTTCAACTTGTTCAGTAGTATCACAGCCAACGTGAATGCAGCCGACGGTTACTCTTCGGGTGAGGTCATGAAGGCCATCGCTGAGGTAGCCGAGCAGACCCTGCCGAGCGGTTACAGCTACGAGTACGGTGGTATGGCACGTGAGGAGGCCGGCAACAGCGCCGCTTCCACCGTCTTCATCTACGCCGTATGTATCCTGTTGATCTACCTGATTCTGGCCTGCCTCTACGAGAGCTTCCTCATTCCGTTTGCGGTCATCTTCTCAGTACCGTTCGGATTGTTGGGTAGTTTCTTGTTCGCGAAGTTATTCGGATTGGAGAACAACATCTACCTGCAGACCGGTGTCATCATGTTGATTGGTTTGTTGGCTAAGACCGCCATCCTGATCACCGAGTTCGCGTTGGAGCGTCGCCGTAAAGGTATGGGCATCATCGAGGCCGCTTACGTAGCTGCACAAGCACGTTTCCGTCCGATTATGATGACCGTCCTCACCATGATCTTCGGTATGTTGCCTTTGATGTTTGCCACAGGTGCAGGTGCCAACGGTAACAGTTCACTGGGTACCGGTGTCGTAGGCGGTATGTTGGTCGGTACATTGGCTATTCTGTTTGCCGTACCGGTGCTCTTCATCGTCTTCGAGTTCTTGCAGGAGCGTGTTCGTCCGGCCATGCAGGAGGAGAAAGATCCGCAGGTAATGGCTGAGCGCGAGAAAAGTTTGCGTGAAAGAAGTGCATTTAATGAAGAACCTAAGAAGTAATTCAAAGCAATGAAAAAAACGATCTGTCTTTTGACCACAGCTGCCTTGTTAAGCAGCTGTGGCGTATACAACAAATATAAGCCCGCTACCTCCGTTCCTGAAAATCTTTACGGAGAGATTGAGGCAACGGTGGACGCTGACAACCACCTGGGCACTTTGTCTTGGCGCGAGGTGTTCGCTGATCCTCAACTGCAGGCACTCATCGAGCAGGCGCTCGAGAACAACACCGACCTGAAAACGGCGGAATTGCGTGTGAAGGAGTCGGAAGCTGCGCTGAAAGCAGCCAAACTGGCCTACTTCCCTTCTTTCGCCTTGGCGCCTCAGGGTACCGTGAGCAGCTTCGATAAAGCGAAAGCTACTCAGACCTACTCGTTGCCGATTACTGCCAGCTGGCAGTACGGTGTGGCCAACCGCATCACCAATGCCAAACGTCAGGCGAAGGCCTTGGCGCAGCAGATGAAGGATGTGGAGCAGTCGGTTCGCTCTCAGTTGATTGCCGGCGTGGCCAACACTTACTACACGTTGCTGATGCTCGACGAGCAGGTGCGCATCGCAGAATCTACCGAGCAGACTTGGAAAGAGAGCTTGGAGAGCACGCGTGCCATGATGCAGGCGGGTATGGTCACCGAGGCGGCCGTGTCTCAGACCGAAGCAGCTTACTATTCGGTACGCACCTCTGTGCTCGACTTGAAAGAGCAGCGTCATCAGGTGGAGAATGCCTTGGCTTTGATTCTGGCAGAGACTCCGCACGACATTGCTCGCGGCAGTTGGGACAACCAGCAGTTGCCCACTGAGTTCAGCGTAGGTGTACCTTTGCAGATGCTCTCTAACCGTCCCGACGTTCGTGCGGCAGAGCAGGCAGTAGCACAGGCCTTCTACGGTGTCAGTCAGGCACGCGCTTCCTTCTACCCCACCATCACCTTGAGTGGTAGTGCAGGATGGACCAACAGCGCAGGTTCTGCCATCATCAATCCGGGAAAACTGTTGGCAACGGCCGTGGGTAGCCTTACGCAGCCCATCTTTGCCAAGGGTCAGAACAGCGCCAACCTGCGCATTGCGAAGGCTCAGTTGGAAGAGTCGAAATTGGCCTTCCAGCAGACTTTGCTGAGTGCCGGTAGCGAGGTGAACGACTTGCTCTCTCAATATCAAACCGCTCAAAACAAGGCGAGCGAATATGAGAATCAGGTGGCTGCGCTGAAAAGAGCGGTAGAAAGTACCGAGCTCTTGATGCAGCACGGCAACACCACTTACTTGGAAGTTTTGACTGCTCGTCAGTCTCTGCTTAGCTCTGAACTGACTCAGGTGGCCAACCGCTTCACTGAAATTCAGAGTCTAATTAACCTCTACCAGGCTTTGGGCGGAGGTCAAGAATAATTATTTTCTCATCTACCGTAAGGGCCCTGTCCAGCTTCCATCGTGGAAGTGACAGGGCCCTTTATGATTTTTCTATGTGCTCCGTTATTTAGCGAGCTTCATACTTTTCCAATCCACTTTCAGCTGATGGAGCATGGTCACACTCTCTCCGGTGGAGCCGGTGTGTTGCACGCCCACGCCGCCAAACTCATTGGCTTCGATGGGGGCTTCCAGATCGACCGTCGGCGACAAGCCCGGGGTGCGACTCATCAGCAACTCGGTGGCCGTCTCCACATGCGCACGCAGTTTCCCGTCGCTCGTCCAGAGGCGCAACGTACATCCGGTGCGGTAACAAGGCGAAGAGACCGGCTCGCAAATCGCCGTTGCCTTTCCATGGTCATACTTCATCAGCACGAAATCCACCGCATTGCTATATTTCGTGGTACGCACCACGCGGAGTGCATAGCCCGTCAGTGTCTGCGTGTCAAACTTGATGTAGAGGTCGAGATACTGTCCCGTGGCGCTACCGAAGCCCTGACCCGCCGTCTTTGCCGGATCCACCAGCCACGTCACTTCCATATCGCCATAACTACCCTCCAGCGGTGTGTAGAGCAACCGTGCTCCCTTATCCGCCTGCACCAGTCCCTCACCGCGGGCACCGTTCAGTGCCGTACCGTAGTACCAGTAATCCTTCTCGGCACTCACCGTCCAATCGAACTCCGCCGTATCCATCGGCTTAAATCCATCCACGCTCCAGAAGCCCGGCAACAGTTTCGGTTGCTTCTCCACCGGGAAAGCATGGAAATCGGTATCCAGCGCATACGCAGCACGCACCTGATTCTTCTTGACCGGTGCCGATGAAATCACGCGCTGTGCCTCGCCCGGCAAGCAACGCAGATGCTTGGGCGCCACCGTCGCCATCAGATAGTAGCCTACATCCTCCAAAGTCAAAGTATATTGCTGTTCCGGCTGGCCATGGCGAGAGACTGCCACGGGAATGGCATTCGCACCGTTTCGGTCGGTGCAGCGATACCAGGTAATCAGCGACTCGTCCGCGCGTCCCTCCAGATTCAGTTCGTAAAGCACCGTTGCCGCCCCTTTCTCCAGTTGCAGCTTCGGCAGCTGTACAAAGGCAGGCGCCTCCACAAAGTCGGGCGCTACAGTGAGCTCCACCGCTCCCTCCAGTCCACTCTCCGTGTAAGCCACCACCGAGAAATGTTTCGCCTCCTCGTCGTGGTTGGTCGGAGTCAGCACACAGCTGTCGCCCTCCGTCGCCGAGAGTTGCAGATACTTCTCATACCCCTTCTGCACACGCCAATGAATCGGCTCGTTATGCAGCACCACATGCACGGGGCGCATCAGTGAGACATGCACCGTCAGCGGAGCCTCGCCGGTCTGCAAAGCCGCTGTCTGCACATCCGGCAGCAAGCAAGTGGCACGGTCGGTATAGTTCTTCCCGTCGCGTTGTTCCAGGGCCTCCACCTCAGCACGCACCTGCAGCGGGTCCCAGTCGTCATCGCCGCGCAACAAGTTATAGGTGTTATAGAGCACCCCCTCCTTTCCCTGCAAGCGATAAGCCTCCAAGGCAGGCAGCTGGTCGAGGGCGATGGTGTTATAAGGTTTGTCGCCGCCAATCACATAAGGTTCTCCGGCGAAGGTGACGCCATATTGATAGCAGCGCAGCCAGTCGGTCGGTGTGTGGGTCCATCCGGCATAGACTGCCCCTTTGGAGTGGTAGCGGGAGTCGATGATGCTCAGCGGGCCCACCGACTTGCAAAAGTATTGTCGTTTGCCGTCGTGGCAGATGTTGAAATCGCAGTTGAGGAAGATGGCGCCTCCCTTATCGCTGCACCAGAAGGGGCGCTGTCCCCAGAAGTCGAGCGAGCACTCCAGATAGACGCCGGTGCCGGTCAGGGCATCGTCGGTGCTCTCCATGTGGCAACGCACGTAGAGGATGCGCTTGGCGCCGTTCAGGGGGTTCATGTTCAGGCGACTGATGAAACGGACGTTCTCGGCCAGGATTTTATCGCCGTGGCAATAGGCCACATGGGCTTGCGTGATGGCGGACATGCGTTTCGGGCGAC
>CAYSOW010000038.1:0-19484 GCA_964432715.1 uncultured Bacteroides sp. | reverse complement strand
TTACGCGTGTACCACACCATCGACGAATCAAACTGAGCACGGTCGACCCCATACTTATCAAAGACAAACTGCTGAAGCAATTCGCGTTTGTAGTGTTCCGCCCCGTTGAACTCGTTCGACCACACCTCAGCCAGGTGGTAATCATACAACAAGTTCTCCATCACATCGGGAGCAATCACCTCCGACGGACGTTTCGGTTTACAGCCGGAGAACAGCAATGTTCCGGCGAACAACAGACTCACTAAAAAGAACGGTTTCCTCATACCCACTATTTCGTTTCTTTGGTTTCCTTCGGTTCCTCCTTGATGTCCTGGTTGAGCGAGCGCAAGTTATTGCTGTAGAAAAGCAGCAAAGCAATCACGCCACAACTGATGCAGGCATCGGCAAAGTTGAAGATCGGACTGAAGAAGATGAAGTGCGAGCCACCTACCAACGGCATCCATGTGGGCCAATAGGTGTCAATGATGGGGAAGTAGAACATGTCCACCACCCTTCCATACATCAGCGACTCATACCCCTCGCCCATCGGAACGAAATGAGCGATGGACGAGAGGGTACTCTCACTGAATATAAGTCCATAGAAGAGACAGTCGATGATATTGCCCAGGGCACCGGCCAGAATCAACGATAAACAAACGATGAATCCGCGCTGAGCCAAGCCCTTGCGCAGCAGTTTCACCATGTAATAGATGATAAGGATGGCCGCAATCAGTCGGAAAGACGTCAGGAAAAGTTTCCCGACAATCTCCATACCAAAAGCCATACCATTGTTCTCGGTAAAGTAGATGTAGAACCAATCGGTTATACGAATACTCTGTCCGCGATACATATGGGTCTTCACCCAGATCTTAATTACCTGATCAATTACCAAAGCCGCCACCACAAGGAGGGCAGCCAATCGTCCGTTTGTTACTATCTTCTTCATTTAATTGTCATAAAAAGCTTCGTAAAAAGCAATTATCTCTTACCGGATGCCTGTTTGGCCTCGATACTGAGGGTAGCATGAGGTACGGCACGCAAGCGCTCGGGCGGAATCAGTTTGCCGGTTTCGCGACAGATTCCATACGTTTTATTCTCGATACGCACCAACGCTGCCTGCAAGCCCTGAATGAACTTGAGCTGACGTTGAGCCAGTCGTGTCGTTTCCTCTTTGGAGAGCGTATTGGCGCCCTCTTCCATGATTTTATACGTGGGCGATGTATCACCTACATCGTTTCCGTCTACATTCATGATTGCGTCCTTCAGTTGGTCATAATCACGCTTTGCCAGTTCGAGCTTTTCCATAATAATCGCTCTAAACTCTTCCAACTCCGCATCGGAGTATCTTGTTTTTTCTGCCATGGTGTTTGGATATTAAAGGTTAATGTAATTCTCTTTCACTTAAGTACTTATTGGCAACGTCTCTCTCTTAGACGCGACTCACGGTAACGAAGAGCGAGAAGTCATCGAAGTTGAGTTCGGTTCCTCCCGTCACTTCCTCCGCCAGCGTCAACGATGTTGCCAGCACTTGATTGCAAATATATGCTTTATATTGTTCAACAGCCGCATCGGTCTGGGCATTCTTTGAGAGTACGATGGTAATCTTATCGGTAATCTCAAAACCGCTGCTCTTACGGATGTTCTGAATACGGTTGACAAGCTCGCGGGCGATACCCTCACGCTGCAGCTCCTCGGTCACAGTGACCTCCAGAGCTACCGTCAGTTTACCCTCGTTGGCTACCAACCATCCCGGAATATCCTCGCTGAAGATCTCCACGTCGCCTGCCTCAATCACCGCTTCGTTACCGTCGATGGTCAATGCGTACGAACCGTTGCGCTCCAACTGAGCAATGGCTTCTTGTGAAAGCTCTGCCACAGCTGCAGCTACTGCCTTCATCTGCTTGCCGAACTTCGGACCGAGTTTCTTGAAGTCGCACTTCACACGTTTCACCAGAACGCCTTCAGAGCCCTCCACGAACTTGATTTCCTTCACGTTCACCTCGTTCATAATCAACGATTTCACGGCTTCAATGTGTGCACGTTGCTCGTCATCCACCACCGGAATCATGATACACTGCAGCGGCTGACGCACCTTGATATTGACTTTACGACGCAAAGCCAAGGTCATTGAGGTTACATCCTGTGCCATCTGCATACGTGCCTCCAACTCCTCGTTGATCAAAGCCTCGTTGCAAACCGGGAACTTCGCCAAGTGAACAGATACCACCTGCTCGCTGCTTGTCACCGCTGTCAAGTCTTTGTAGAGACGATCGGCATAGAACGGAGCAATCGGTGCCATCAGTTTAGCCACTGTTTCCAAGCAAGTATAGAGTGTCTGATAAGCAGAGAGCTTGTCGGTTGACATGCTGCTGCCCCAGAAACGTTTACGGTTCAAGCGAACGTACCAGTTAGAGAGGTTATCGTTCACGAAATCCTGGATATAACGTCCGGCTCTGGTCGGCTCATATTCATTGTAGCAAGCATCTACGTTCTTCACCAACGAGTTGAGCACAGAGAGAATCCAGCGGTCAATCTCGGGACGCTCCTCCATCGGCACCTCCGCCTCACTAAATGTAAAGCCATCCACATTGGCATAGAGTGCAAAGAATGAGTAGGTGTTATACAAGGTACCGAAGAATTTACGGCGCACCTCTTCTACTCCTTCCGTATCGAACTTCAGGTTATCCCACGGAGAAGAGTTGGTAATCATGTACCAACGCAACGGGTCGGAACCGAATTTCTCGATGGCACCGAACGGATCCACCGCATTGCCCAAACGTTTGGACATCTTGTTACCATTCTTGTCGAGCACCAGACCATTAGAGATTACCGCCTTGTAAGCCACGCTGTCGAAGACCATCGTAGCGATGGCGTGCAAAGTAAAGAACCAACCACGCGTCTGGTCAACACCCTCCGCGATGAAGTCGGCCGGGTAAACACTTCTGTTATCCAGCAACTCCTTGTTCTCGAACGGATAGTGAATCTGCGCATACGGCATCGCACCGGAGTCGAACCATACGTCAATCAAGTCGGTCTCACGCTTCATCGGCTTACCGCTTTCAGACACCAGAATGATGTCATCCACATACGGACGGTGAAGGTCGATTTTATCGTAGTTTTCTTTGGTGTACGTACCCGGAACGAAGCCACTCTCCTTGTACGGATTGCTCTTCATCACGCCGGCAGCCACCGCTTTTTCAATTTCGTTATAGAGTTCCTCTACCGAACCGATGCAAATCTCCTCGCCCTCTTCAGAACGCCAGATAGGCAACGGTGTACCCCAGTAGCGTGAACGGCTCAAGTTCCAGTCGTTCAGGTTCTCCAACCACTTACCGAAACGTCCGGTACCCGTAGATTCCGGCTTCCAGTTGATGGTCTTGTTCAGCTCCATCATACGCTCTTTGCAAGCGGTAGAACGGATGAACCAGCTATCCAGCGGATAGTAGAGCACCGGTTTATCGGTACGCCAGCAGTGCGGATAGTTGTGTACATGCTTCTCAATCTTGAATGCCTGGTTGTTGGCCTTCATCTGCATGCAGAGAGAGATATCGAGTGTCTCGTCCTTGTCGGTGAGGTTCGGGTCGTACGCATTCTTCACGAAGCGACCTTCATACGTCTGGTAGAGCGCTACGTCCACGTTGTTCTTCACGAACTCCTCATCCAGCTCGCTCAACAGGTAATACTTACCTTGCAAGTCGACCATCGGACGGGTTTCACCTTTCTTATTAATTAAGTAGATGGCAGGAACACCGGCAGCTTTTGCCACCTGCGCATCGTCAGCACCAAAGTTCGGTGCGATGTGTACGATACCCGTACCATCTTCCGTTGTTACATAATCACCCGGGATCACACGGAACGCGCCCTCACCCGCCGGTTTCACCCACGGGAAGAGTTGCTCATACTCCATGCCCACCAAGTCGGTACCTTTGTACTCGCCTACCACCTGGAACGGGATCAGTTTGTTGCCCGGCTCGTAAGCGTTCAGGTCGAGATCAGCAGCTTTCGGATTGAAGTGGGTATTCAGCAAAGCCTTTGCCAACACCACGGTAATCGGCTGACCGGTGTAACCGTTGTAGGTGCGCACTGCCACGTAGTCAATCTTCGGGCCCACGCAAAGTGCAGTGTTTGAAGGCAAAGTCCACGGAGTGGTGGTCCATGCAATGAAATAAGGAGTACCCCAGCCGGTCATCTCCGGTTTCGGGTTCTTCATCTTGAATTGAGCCACTACAGTCGTATCCTTTACATCGCGGTAGCAACCGGGCTGATTCAACTCGTGCGAGCTCAAACCGGTACCTGCAGCAGGTGAGTAAGGCTGAATGGTGTAACCTTTATAGAGCAGGTTCTTGCCATACAGCTGCTTCAGCAACCACCACAAGGTCTCGATGTAACGGTTGTCGTATGTGATGTAGGGATTCTCGAGGTCCACCCAGTAACCCATCTTGTGAGTCAGGTCGGTCCACTCTTTCGTAAACTTCATCACATCTTTACGACAAGTGGCGTTATATTCTGCAACAGAGATAGTCTTTCCGATATCTTCCTTGGTGATACCCAGCGCCTTCTCCACGCCCAGCTCCACGGGGAGTCCGTGAGTATCCCATCCGGCTTTACGTTTCACCTGGAAACCTTTCATGGTTTTGTAACGGCAGAAAATATCCTTGATAGAGCGGGCCATTACGTGGTGAATGCCGGGCATGCCGTTTGCCGAAGGAGGACCTTCATAGAAAACAAACGAAGGGCATCCTTCACGTTCTGTCATACTCTTGGCGAAAACATCGTTCTCGTCCCATTCTTTCAGCACCTCTTTATTGATTTGAGAGAGGTCAAGCTGACTGCGTTCGGCAAATTTCTTACCCATAATGATATCTCGTATTTTTATATTCTTTCTAATTAAGGCGCAAAATTAGTAGAAAAAAAAGGAAAAACAAACAAAGCCCGGAGAAAATTCCCCGGGCTTTATCTTTTATTGTCGTTACTAATTGCAGATTAGCTTACTTTGTTCAGTTTCTTGATGATGGAGAAGATGAAGAGTGCAGCCAACAAGCAGATAGCTGCCAAAGTTCCCCATACGATGGTGAGGTCCATATCCCACATGTGACCCGGGATAGAAACCAGCTTGTTACCCAACGCTGTGGCAACAAACCAACCACCCATCATCATACCTTTATATTTAGGAGGAGCTACTTTACTTACGAAGGAGATACCAATCGGAGAAAGGAGCAACTCAGCGAAGGTCAGGATGAGGTAAGTAGATACCAGCAAGTTCGGAGTGACGTTTGCTACGTGCTCCGGGTGATTCGTTGCGGGCAAACCGATGCAGGAAACCGTCATCAGCAAGTAGGCAGCGGCAGCGACCAACATACCCAAACCGATTTTCACCGGTGCTTTCGGCTCTTTACCCTTCTTAGCCAACCAGCCGAAGAGGGCGATACTTACCGGTGTCAACATCACTACGAAGCAAGCGTTAAACTGCTGGAAGATAGGAGCTGAGAGCTGTACCTCGGGAGCCAAGTGCGCGTAGTTGTAACCCAAGATGGCCAAACCGGCTGCGATCACAACGCCATAGATAGCTTTTGCCTTGCCGGTCTTGCTCTGGAACACGCCGAAGAGACCGTAAACCAAGAAAATCAAAGCCACCAAGTTGGTTACGTCAAACTCCATCGACTCGATGCCTGTAGAGGTGGTTGCCGTAAACTCATCAGCGAACCAAGTCAGCGTCAAACCGTTCTGGTGGAAAGCCATCCAGAAGAAGATTACCACTGCAAATACCAGGCCCAAGCAGATGATACGCTCGCGTGTCTCGGCGGGAGACATCTCGGGAGCTGCCTGCTCCGTCTTCACCTCTTTGGTCTTCTTCACCGTCAACACCTGACGGAAAGTAGACTTACCGAAGTAGTAGATACAGATGCTGGCTACCACAGAAACACAAGCCACGGCGAAAGCGAAGTGATAAGAATCAGCTTTCGAGTAACCCAGGCTCACCTGTGCCCAATCCATAATCTTGATAGCAGCGGTCGGAGCGAACAACGCACCCACGTTGATCAACATATAGAAGAGAGAGAATCCGGAATCACGTTTGTTGGCATAAGCAGGATTGTTGTAGAGGTCGCCCACCATTACCTGCAGGTTACCTTTGAACATACCGGTACCCAAGCTCACCAGGAGCAAGGCCGCACCCATCGCAGCAACTGCCACCGTACCGCTACCCAAGGGCACCGACAACAGCAGATAGCCGAAGAACATGATGATGATTCCGATGACAACCATACGAGAGTAGCCCCATTTATCGGCTGCCATACCGCCAAACAGCGGGAGGAAATAGACAAGCGTTAAAAACCAAGTGTAAATCTCGGAGGCAGTACCGGCGGAGAAGCCGAAGTTCTCCCCGAGGAAAAGCGCAAAGACAGCGAGCATGGTGTAGTAACCGAAACGCTCACCGGTGTTGGCTAATGCCAGGGCCCAAAGCCCTTTGGGTTGTCCTTCAAACATACGTTTTAAGTTTTAATGAATTAATAGTTGATTGTATTATATTGCAAAGATAGGAATTTTTATGATATGTCAATCACATAAGCATAAAATTTTAGCATTTGTCACGCGAACCAAATCAGCGGGTGACAATTTGATTTGCAAACCACGGATTCCCGCACTTACGTATATGTAAGGGAAATTCGTGCAAGTCTCATGGATATAAGTGGGGAACGGCTTCTTCATGCCGATGGGCGAACAGCCGCCGCGGATGTATCCCGTGAGGGGCAACAGCTCCTTCATCGGAATCAAGTCGCACTTCTTATTTCCGGAGGCTTTCGCCGCCAACTTCAAGTCGATTTCACAATGACCCGGAATCACGCAGACAAAGTGTCCGCTCTTATCTCCCTGCAGCACAATGGTTTTGAATACCTGTTCGATATTTTCACCCAAGCCATCCGCCACGTGCTGGGCACTGAGGTCGTTCTCGTCCACCTCATAAGGAATCAGTTCGTAACCCACCTTCTCCTTATCCATCAGTCGCGCCACGTTGGTCTTCTTAATCTGTTTATCGTTTGCTTTCATCGTTTTCCTTTTTTGTTAGGTTCCATGTGGTATAGGGCGCCGCCTTCAGGTGCGAGTTATAGTAGCGGGCATCTCCCGTGACCTCCTCTCCCACCCAATCGGGTTTCTCGAAAGGCGTATCCTCCGTGGGCAGTTCAATCTCCGCCATCACCAGTCCCTCGTTGTCGCCATAGAACTCGTCCACTTCATACATCAACGAGCCGGCAGGCACCAGGTAGCGCGTTTTGTCAATCAGTCCCGGCTCACAGAGCTGCAGCAGTTCGCGCGCCTCGTCCACCGGAATCTCCTTTTCCCACTCATAGCGCATCATGCCGTTCGACGTCGACGGTCCCTTGATGGTCAGGTAACCGCGGTCATCCTTGATGCGCACGCGCACCGTCCGTCCCGTGGCGGAACTCAAGTAAGCCTGCGTCATGCGCACCGCCTTCACCGCCTGCGATTTATAGTCGCCGCGCACCAGGAACTTTCTTTCTATCTCTTTTCCCATACCTTTTCTATTATTTCAGTTCATCACGCAGATATTGCGACGTGTAGCCCACGCCCGAAGCCACCAGCTCTTCCGGGGTGCCCGCAAAGAGCAGCCGGCCGCCGTTGCGACCGCCGTCAGGACCCATATCTATCAGATAGTCGGCCATCTTGATGACATCCAGGTTGTGTTCAATCACAATCACCGTATTTCCCTTGTCCACCAAGCGGTTGAGTACATTCATCAGCACCCGGATATCTTCGAAGTGCAGACCGGTGGTGGGCTCGTCCAGGATGTAAAGCGTGCGTCCGGTATCTCGTTTAGAGAGCTCCGTTGCCAGTTTCACACGCTGACTCTCACCGCCGGAAAGCGTAGTCGAGGGTTGTCCCAAACGGATGTAACCCAGTCCCACATCCTGCAGCACCTTAATCTTATTCAGAATCTGCGGCACATTCTCAAAGAACTCCACCGCCATATTGATGGTCATATCGAGCACATCGGCAATGGATTTACCCTTGAAGCGCACCTCCAGCGTCTCACGGTTGTAACGTTTGCCGTGACACACCTCGCAAGGCACGAGCACATCCGGCAGGAAATTCATCTCGATGGTCTTGTAACCGTTGCCACTGCAAGTCTCACAGCGACCGCCGGAGACATTGAACGAGAAGCGTCCGGGACGATAGCCGCGAATCTTTGCTTCGGGCAGTTCCACAAACAGGTTGCGGATGTCCGAGAAGACACCGGTGTAGGTGGCAGGGTTCGAACGCGGTGTTCGGCCCAAAGGCGACTGGTCGACATCCACCACCTTATCTATATATTCTATACCTTCGATGGAGTCATAAGCCAACGGCTCCTTCAGCGAGCGGTAGAAGTACTGCGAGAGAATGGGCTGCAGGGTATCATTAATTAAGGTAGATTTTCCGCTACCCGAAACACCCGTCACGCAAATCAACTTGCCCAGCGGGAACTCCACATCCACCTGCTTCAGGTTGTTACCGCGGGCACCGCGCAACACGAGCGACTTGCCATTGCCCGGTCGGCGCTCGGCAGGCACCTCCATCTTCAGCGTACCATTCAGATAATTGGAAGTCAGCGTATGCGTCTTCAGCATCTCCGCAGGCGTACCCGCAAAGACCACCTCGCCGCCCAATCGTCCCGCCTTCGGTCCCATATCCACCACATAGTCGGCATTGAGCATCATATCCTTGTCGTGCTCCACCACCAGCACCGAGTTGCCGATGTCGCGCAGCGCCTTCAGCGATTGAATCAACCGCACATTGTCGCGCTGATGCAGACCGATGCTGGGCTCATCCAGGATGTAGAGCACATTCACCAGCAACGAACCAATCTGCGTGGCCAGACGGATACGCTGACTCTCACCACCCGACAACGATACAGAGGAGCGGTTGAGCGAAAGATAATCCAGGCCCACATCCAGCAGAAACTTCAGGCGCGAGCGAATCTCCTTGAGCACCTCCGTCGCAATCTGTCGTTGCTTGTCGCTCAGGAAAGGCTCCACCTGATTCACCCAATCATAGAGCTCCTTGATATCCATCGTGGAGAGGTCGTAAATGTTCTTGTCGTGAATGCGGAAGTGGAGCGCCTCCTTGTTCAAACGCTTGCCGCCGCACTCCGGGCAGACCGTCATGCAAGAGAACTGCTCCGCCCACTTCTGTTGTGTGGCAGACGACTCGCTGTCCTGCATCATCTGGATATATTTCGAAAGTCCGTCGAACGTCGTGAAATAGTCGGTCGAGGTGTGCACCAGCGAACTCTTGATACGAATGCGCTCCGTCGAGCCATTCATGATTTCATCAATCGCCTCTTCGGGCAGTTCCGAAATCGGTGTTTTCAAATCCATCTCATACTTTTCGAGCAGTGCTTCAATCTGCCAGAAAATCATCAGATTCTTATATTTACCCAACGGAACGATGCCGCCCTCGTAAATCGAGAGCGAACGGTCGGGAATGATTTTGTCGACATCAATTTTGCTCACCACTCCAAGGCCCTTACACTTCGGGCAGGCTCCTTGCGGCGAGTTGAACGAGAAGTTGTGGGGCGCCGGATCCTTATAGGCCAAGCCCGTCACCGGACACATCAGTCGGCGACTGTAGCGACGCACTTCGCCCGACTCGGCATCAAGAATCATCACCAAGCCATCGCCCTGCTTCATCGCCGTGGCCATGCTCTGCTTCAGGCGCGTCACGTCCACCTGCGTCATCACAAACTTGTCCACCACCAGTTCGATATCGTGATTCTTGTAGCGGTCGAGTTTCATGCCGTGGGTAATCTCGCGAATCTCGCCATCCACCCGCACGTTCAGATAGCCCTTCTTCAGCACCTGCTCAAAAAGCTCGCGGTAATGACCCTTTCGGGCATGCACCAGCGGAGCCAGCAGATAGACCCGCTTGCCCTCGTAGCGTTCGAGCGCCAGGTTCACAATCTGCTCCTCGGTGTACTTCACCATCTTCTCGCCCGAGAGGTACGAGTAGGCCTCGCCCGCCCTGGCAAAGAGCAGACGCAGATAGTCGTAAATCTCCGTCGTAGTGCCCACCGTGGAACGAGGATTCTTGTTGGTGGTCTTCTGTTCGATGGAAATCACCGGACTCAAGCCCACGATTTTGTCCACGTCCGGGCGCTCCATGCCCCCCAGGAAGTTGCGCGCATAGGCCGAGAAAGTCTCGATGTAGCGTCGTTGTCCTTCGGCAAAGATGGTATCAAAGGCCAATGAGGACTTACCGCTGCCGCTCAGTCCGGTAATCACCACCAGACTGTTGCGCGGAAGTTCCACATTGATATTTTTTAAGTTGTGTACTCGTGCGCCATACACACCTATTTTTTCCGTATCGTCACCCATATCTTCAAAATTCATTTCAACACGCAAAAATAATGCTTCCATCCGAAATATTTCACCTATCTGCGCATTAATATTCGTGAAACTATGCACAAATTATGAGTGGATGCAATTTTTTTACTACTTTTGCCCCGAAGAAAAACGATAGATTCATGAAGATATTAAGAAAGACCCACTTGCTTTGTCTGGCTCTTCTCCTGCCGCTCTATGGCGCAGCCCAGCAGACACACTACTTTCTGCACACGGTGACGAAGGGACAGAGCCTGTACTCCATCGCTACCATGTATAATGTGAGTACGAGCGACATTATCAGCCTGAACCCGGGCAGTGATAAGGTGATTAAGGCAGGGTCTACCCTGAAGATTCCCCAGAAAGGGAGCAATGTAGAACAGCAATTCCACACGATACAGTCGGGCGAGACGCTCTACCGACTGACGCAGAAGTATGGCGTGACGGCACAGAGCATCTGCGACGCGAATCCGGGACTGAGTGCCTCGAACTTCCGCGCAGGTCAGGTGATTGTCATTCCGCACAAGACGGCGGGCAATGCCGTGGCTCCGACGGTGGAGCAACCGCAGGAACCACAGACGCTCCCGGTGACGAAACGCAACGACTATCAGGACATCCATCGCGTGAAGAAGAACGAGACCACTGCCAGCATTGCTGCGGACTACGGCATCACGCGTCAGGACCTGATTGATGCCAATCCGGAGCTGAAGACGGGAGCGCCCGAGAAGGGTAAGTTCCTGCGCATCCCCTACCCGAAGAGCAAACGCACACAGACCACGGCCACTTCTGTACAGGCCGCTCCCTCCAATCAGGAGCTGTTCAATGAGAGCAGTCGCAAGAAGAGCACACTGGCGCAGGTGAATGTGGCGGTGATTCTGCCCTTCATGAGCGATGGCGAGAGCAACAACGAGCAGAAGCGTATGGTGGAATATTACGAAGGATTCTTGCTGGCTGTCGACAGTTTGAAACAGTCGGGCTATTCTTATAATGTATATGCCTATGACACGAAGGGCAACGACGCCACGCTGAAGGGAATTCTGGCACAGCCGGAGATGAAGAAGATGAACCTCATCGTCGGTCCGGTACACACCGCACATATCAAGGAGGTGGCCGACTTTGCCAAGAGCAACCAGATTCGCATGGTGGTGCCTTTCAGTTCGAAGAACAACGAGGTGTTCAATAATCCCTATGTTTATCAGATTAATACGCCGCAGTCGTACCTCTACTCGGAGGTGTACGACCACTTCATGCGTTGCTTCCGCGTGCAGACCAACATCATCTTTGTGGATACCAAGGACGGCAACACGGAGAAGACGGAGTTTATCCGCGGTCTGAAGATGGAGCTCGACAATCAGCGCGTCAACTATAACGAGGTGGTGCTGCAGGGTGACGAGAGCAACTCGCTGAAGGCGGTGGTGAGCACGACGCAGAACAATCTCTTCATCCCGACTTCGGGGGCTAACACGGCACTGATTAAGTTGATGCCTTACCTGAAGGAGCTGGCACTGGAGAATCCGGATTGCAATCTGCAACTCTTCGGTTATCCGGAGTGGCAGACTTACACCAACGATTACATCAACGAGTTCTATACGTTCGACACCTATTTCTATGGTTCGTTCTACACGAACAACCTGGCGACGACGGCCAATCAGTTCCAGCACACTTACCGCAAGTGGTACGGCAAGACGATGATGAACACCTATCCGAAGTATGCCATCCTGGGCTTCGACACGGGTTACTACTTCCTGAAGGGACTCTCGTCGTTCGGCAATTCGCTGGAGAACAACCTCGACCGCGTTGCTTTCTCGCCCATTCAGACCAGCTTCAAGTTTGATCGGGTGAACACATGGGGTGGCTTTATTAATAAAAAGGTGTTCTTCGTGCATTTCACCAAGAACCACGAAATCATTAAAATGGATTTTGACCGATGAAAAAGAGTATCAAGATAGCAGGAGCTTTCCTCGCATTGCTGTTGTGGTGCGCGGCTCCGAGAACGATGCAGGCGCAGGTGGGCGAGTTTCGCAGCAACCTGGCTGTCGGTGTCAACGGGGGACTGAACTTCAGTTCCGTCGGCTTTACCCCGACCATCAAGCAAGGGATGCTCAGCGGCATCAACAGTGGTGTCACGCTGCTCTACACTTGCGAGAAGTACTTCAAGACCATCGCGGCGCTGCAGATGGAAATCAACTATGCGCAACGCGGATGGGTGGAGGATATTGACGCTGAGGAGTATTGCGATAATACCTACGAACGCTCGGTGACCTATATCGAGGTGCCTTTGATGGCCCATCTGGGTTGGGGCAAGGAGGAACGCGGCTTGCAGTTCTTTGTCAATGCCGGTCCGCAGTTCAGCTTCTATCTGAGCGATAAGGAGACTTACGGGGGCAACGACGAGTGGAACCCCGACTTGCGTCCGAGCGGCACGAATGCCCAGTACGGCAAGGAGATTGAGAACTCGTTCGACTATGGTATTGCCGGTGGTTTGGGTCTCGACCTGAACACCTCCATCGGTCATTTCATGCTGGAAGGTCGCTACTATTACGGCTTCGGCAACCTCTTCAGCGACTCGAAGAAAGACCCGTTCAGTTGCTCTAACAACTCGGTCATTACGGTCAAGCTGAGCTACTTGGTCGACCTCTTCCGACGCAAATAAAAAACTTTTTTCTTGGGGGGAAAGATAAAACATTGTACCTTTGCGCCCAATTGTAAGATAATTAGTTAAAAACATAAATTTATGAAAGCATTTGTATTTCCCGGACAGGGAGCCCAATTCGTAGGCATGGGTAAAGATCTCTATGAGAACTCTGCCTTGGCTAAAGAATTGTTTGAAAAGGCAAACGAAATCTTAGGATACCGCATTACGGATATTATGTTCGCAGGAACAGACGAGGAGTTGCGTCAGACCAAAGTGACTCAGCCCGCTGTGTTCCTCCACTCTGTAATCTCTGCTTTGTGCATGGGTGACGAGTTCAAACCTGAAATGACTGCCGGTCACTCTCTCGGTGAGTTTTCTGCATTGGTAGCTGCCGGTGCGCTCTCTTTCGAGGATGGTTTGAAACTGGTGTACGCACGTGCCATGGCCATGCAGAAAGCTTGCGAGGCTGCTCCTTCTACCATGGCTGCCATCATCGCATTGCCGGATGAGAAGGTTGAGGAAATCTGCCAGCAGGTGGCTAGCGAAGGCGAGGTAGTGGTTGCTGCCAACTACAACTGCCCGGGCCAGATTGTTATCTCAGGTACCATCGAGGGTATCAACAAGGCTTGCGAGCTGATGAAAGCTGCCGGCGCTAAACGTGCTTTGCCGTTGAAGGTGGGTGGTGCTTTCCACTCTCCGTTGATGAACCCCGCGAAGGTGGAGCTGGAGGCTGCTATCCAGGCAACCGACTTCCACACACCGAAGTGCCCCGTTTATCAGAATGTAGACGCTCTGCCTCACACAGATCCCGCTGAAATCAAAGCCAACTTGGTGGCTCAGCTGACTGCTTCTGTACGTTGGACTCAGACCGTGAAGAACATGGTGGCTGACGGTGCCGACGACTTTACGGAGTGCGGACCGGGCGCTGTACTGCAGGGCTTGATCAAGAAGATTGCTGCCGGTGCAAACGCACATGGTATCAACTAATCAGCAGATATTTACAAAAAAATCATAGATAAGAGTTGCTACTAGGCCGCACCGGCTTTCTAGCGACTCTTACCTTTTGAGCTTTAAGGCTCTAATACATCTCATTATGGAAAAGCTCATTATCTATCAGGTATTCACCCGATTATTCGGTAACGACCACATTCCTACCGCGCAGAACGGTAGCAAGGAAGAGAACGGCTGCGGTAAGTTGGCCGACTTCACCACGAAGGCGCTGCAAGAGATTAAGGCTTTGGGCGCCACGCATATCTGGTACACGGGGGTCATTGAACATGCCACCCAGACTTCTTACGCCGCTTTCGGCATCCGTCCGGACCATCCGGCGGTGGTGAAAGGTAAGGCGGGTTCTCCCTATGCCATCAAGGATTATTATGATATCGATCCGGACCTTGCCACGAAGGTGCCCGACCGTATGAAGGAGTTTGTCAACTTGGTGAAACGGACGCACCGAAGCGGGTTGAAAGTGATTATCGACTTTGTGCCGAACCATGTGGCACGTCAGTATGCCTCGGACGCCAAACCGGCCGGTGTGGCGGATCTGGGCGAGAACGACCGCACGGAGGTGGATTTCGATGCGCAGAATAATTTCTACTACATCCCCGGACAGCCGTTCGAGGGGGCTTTCGATTTACAACAGGGGGCTGCAGAACCTTACAAGGAGGTGCCTGCCAAAGCCACCGGTAACGACCGTTTCGACGCGCATCCCAACATTTGCGACTGGTACGAAACGGTGAAACTGAACTATGGCGTCGACTATACCCACGGTCGCCAAAACCATTTCGACCCGGTACCCGACACGTGGATCAAGATGCGCGACATTCTGCTCTTCTGGGCTTCAAAGGAGATTGACGGTTTCCGCTGCGACATGGCGGAGATGGTGCCCGTGGAGTTTTGGGAGTGGGCCATTCCGCAGGTAAAGGCGCAATATCCGAAGATTCTCTTCATCGCGGAGGTCTACAATCCCGGCGAGTATCGTCGCTATATCTTCCAGGGACATTTCGATTATCTCTATGATAAGGTGGGTCTCTACGACAAGTTGCGCGCCATCACCTGTCAGCAGGCTTCGGCCACCGACCTTACGGGATGTTGGCAACAGCTGGACGGCATTCAGGAGCACATGCTGAACTTCCTGGAGAACCACGACGAGCAGCGCATCGCTTCCGACTACTTTGCAGGCAACGGTCGCAAGGCCATTCCGGCAATGATTGTCTCTGCCTGCATGAACACCAATCCGGTGATGATCTATTTCGGTCAGGAGTTGGGCGAGCAAGGCATGGACAGCGAGGGATTCAGCGGTCGCGACGGTCGCACCACCATCTTCGACTATTGGAGTGTGGATACCATCCGCCGCTGGAGAAACGGAGGCAAGTACAACGAGGAGCAGTTGAACCCCGAGGAGATTGCCCTGCGTGCGTTCTATCAAAAGCTCCTGCATCTCTGCAACACGGAGCCCGCCATTGCCGAGGGTTCTTTCTTCGATTTGATGTATGTGAATTGCGGTGGTTGGGAGTTTAATGAACACAAGCAATACGCGTTCCTGCGCAAGCACGGCCACGAGTTGCTGCTGATTGTGGCCAACTTCGACCAGACGCCTGCCCGGGTGGGCATCAACCTTCCCCAGCATGCCTTCGACTATCTGCAACTCCCTGTCCGCGAACGGATGGAGGCTGTAGATTTGCTCAGCGGTGAGAAGGCCGTCCTTCCGCTTGCACCGAATTTGCCCGTACATACGGAGATTCCGCCAATGAACGGACGCATCTGGAAGTTCAAGATTTAAAGGCATCGGTGAAAGTAATAGGTAAAATACCATACCGGTCTAAAATAAAAGGATTAGGCATTCCCTGCACCATCGGCACCATCAAGTGCACAGACGCAGCGGAACGCCTAATCCTTTTTATATAGCCGGCTCTTTTGAGCTTCCGGGGAATATTTACTTTCTCTTCAGCAAGCCCACTTTCACATTGAGTTTGAAGTAGTAGACTCCATTCTCGCGCTCCAGGAAACCATACTTATCTTTCTCCACACTACCCTTCTCCAGGCGCGTGTTGTGATAGAGATAGTCTGCAAACTCCTCGCGGTCATTCTTGGAGAACATCAGCACGCGACCGTCGCGACCGACCACCATAAAACCGCCCACCGCAGAGTCTGTTCCGTTAAAGAGCTTCGCCGGACGCATGCCCAGCGCCACCGCCATCAGGAACTGCTTCACCTTATATTCATAGTAACGGTGCTTCTGAATCAGTTCCTCCTTAATCTTCAGCGGGTTCAACACCTTCATACGCTCCGTCAGCTCATCTATGCGCGTCACCTCCTCCAGATGCATTGTGCGCACCATCTCCGCCAGCAGACGCGGGAAGTGCAAGTCAATCATCGACAGGTTGCTGCGGAACACCTTATCCGCCACGTCACTATATTTCAGCTGACCGCCCATGCGCTCAATCATCAGCATCCGGTCGACCACCTCGTTGGGCGTCTCCAGCAGATTGATTTTATTAATCACCGGACCGGGGAACTTCGTACCCACCTGCTCGAACTTCATGTTCGCCGCGCGACCGCCATCCAGCAGAATATTCATACCACTGAAATGTGAATGTACACGGAAGCCCACCAACGGAGCCCGCTCATTCCAGAACGCCACATAATAATCGGTGCGATCATCCGTCTGCGCCTCCAGGTTGAAGATAGCCACTGCATCCAGGAACTCCTCCACTCCGTCGGGCGACTCAATCTCCTCCTCCGAAGAAGAATTCATGGCGCCCCAAATCAAATCAGCCACCGTACCGAAGTCCTCGCGCGGGAAACGTTGATCCATCTTCTCCCCCACGATATGAATCTCCTCCTTCTCGATGAAGTACTGACGCGTACCGTCATGCTCCTCACGTTGGATGTAAGTCACCGGAACGCGACGTTCCTCGTCCGCCGTCCCTTGGGCCGTACCCATACACACACTTCCCTCCGACAACAAGCGGAAGAAAGAATACAGTTCACACCACTCTTTTTTAGATGCACTAAATGCCATAGCCTGATAGTTTATTTTTGAAAGCCCAAAGATACGCAGAAAAAAGGAGAGTTGCAAATGAGAAAATTCTTAACACTTTTCAAAATAGAAGTTAAAGCAATGAGCCTCCCAGTCGATTTTTGTTAAACAGTGTTATACCGATGAATTTTCTTGCCGATTTATTTGCAGTGTGTGAGATTATGCCTATCTTTGCACTGTGTTTTTCATAGTATTAGATTTAAGGTTAACAAAAGGTTGGGGTAAGGCGTTACCCCTTTTTTTATTCCCTTATGTTAATGGGGCCGATAATGAGTTATCGGCCTTTTTTAGTTCATAAATCCTTACGGTTTATTCCCTACCATTTTCATTTGACGACCTATTATTTTTATTTGATACCCCTACTAGTTTTATTTAATCCCCCTATTATCCAAGGCTTTACGATAGCGTGCCGCATTGCGTTGATGCTCGGCAATGGTTGCTGCGAAGTTATGCGTACCCGAGAAATCCTCTTTGGCACACATATAAATATAGTTGTGATGCACATAATGCAACACACTCTCCACCGCCCCTACCGAAGGGATGCAAATAGGTCCGGGAGGAAGTCCTTTATATTTATAGGTGTTATAGGGTGAATCCACCGCCAGATGTCCATGCATGATGCGGCGCAACGAAAAATCGCCCACTGCAAACTTCACCGTCGGATCAGCCTGCAGCAACATCCCCTTATGCAAACGATTCATATAAAGTCCCGCCACCATCGGCTGTTCCTTCACATTATGCGTTTCCTCCTCCACGATGGAAGCCAGCGTCACCACCTCCTGCGTGGTCAGTCCAATCTCCTCCGCCTGCGCCTTGCGCTCGTCGGTCCAGAAACGGTTGTACTCCTTCTGCATCCGCTCAAAGAACTTCTCCGCAGACAGGTTCCAGTAGACTTCATACGTATTGGGTACAAAGAGGCAAGAGATGGTCTGCGTGGTAAATCCCATACGTTCACAGAAGAGCGAGTCAGTCAGCTGCGTCATCACCTGTGCCGAATCCAGCATCAGTTGGTTGCCCACATTTCGCGCCAATCGATCGAGCGTACGCACCGGAGCAATCACCAGATTGATGGGAGTCTGATGTCCGTTCAGCAATCGGCGGAAAATATCCACCGCACTCTCCCCTTTCGTGATGGAGTAACGTCCCGAATGGATACGTTCGCCATAGTGATAGCGTGCCGAGAGGATACGAAAGCCCAACAGATGCCTCACCCCCACTTGCTCCAGTTTCTCCCACACCTGCACTTCCTCTTCCGTACCATCCAGATAGAGGTATTGTGTTTCCTCACACATTGCCGCCTCACCGAAAACCGATTGATAACCGATGACAGCCACCAAAGCCATCACCACAACAAGTGCACCTATACTAATCAACAGCGTCTTTTTCTTCTTCATACTTTTACAATTAAAACAGTCACCTAGAAATGAACATATGCAGAGAATCCCCCCTGCTGACCGGTATAATAAGGAACCAAGCCCACTTCTTTACACTTTTTCTTCTCCGAATGTCCACCTTCCTTCGTTTGGATTTTCTTTTGAAGAGCAGGATAGGTCAAATAGGCCAGTTTCGTGCTTAACATGCCCAATCCGGCGCCAAATACCACATCGCCCAACCAGTGTTTGTTATTATAGATACGGAAAGCACCGGTTCCGGCTGCCACCAAATACCCTCCTATGCCATACCATGGAGAAACCTCTTTATATTCTTGATACAGAAACTCCGCACCCATAAAGGCAGTTGCCGTATGTCCGGAGGGGAAAGAGTTATTTTCAGAACGGTCCGGGCGTTTCTCCTTCGCCGTATATTTCAATGCATTCACGGAAGCAGTCATATAAATGGCTGCAATGCCCAGAATCATGGTTCGATCTTTAAAATTATGCTTACCCTTAACGCCGGCCCAGTTCAACGCATACACACTCACGGCCGGAAGATATTGCGTATAATCATCTATAGGAATTTTATCCGGCTTATGCTCTATCACCTCATGACCAATGGAAAAATTCAAAATTCCTTTTTTGTGAGTAGCTGCTTCCAAGGCGCCATAAGCCATTAACGAAGCCGGAACAATGTATGACTTTACAGATAAATTACTCGTCTTCGTTTCCGTTCCCACCGAATCCACTTCACAGTCCATTTGCGTGGATGCCATTCCGGAAAAAGGGGAAAGAAAAATCAAGCATAACATAGCTAATTTCAGAAGCATATTTGTATTTGTTTGGATAAGCAAAATTTTCACTTTATTACTGGACGCAAAGATAGTTCCGAAAATTCACATAAGATTAAACAATTTTGTTATAAATACATAATCCATGTAAGATTCCGTAATGGAAGGAGAAAATGGAGGCGCCCCTTCCATCATTACGCTCTTTGTTTCAATGCATTAGAATCTAAATATAGAAAATGGAAGGAGGGGGAAAGGATTCATTTAAATTGGAGGTGGAAGGAGGTTTTT
>CAYSOW010000037.1:10973-19608 GCA_964432715.1 uncultured Bacteroides sp. | reverse complement strand
TTACCATTTAAAGTGTAAATATATGACTTATTCTCATGAAGTAGAACACATGTGTGTTGTAAAAAAGGGTCCTAACCACGGACCAGCTCCCATTCCTGAAGAAGGAAAATGGATTCAAGCAAAAGAAATTAAGGATATCTCAGGCTTGACTCACGGTATTGGTTGGTGTGCTCCTCAGCAGGGCGCTTGTAAATTGACTTTGAATGTCAAAGAGGGCGTGATTGAAGAGTGCTTGGTAGAAACGATTGGTTGTTCTGGTATGACTCACTCAGCAGCAATGGCTTCTGAGATTCTCCCGGGCAAAACTATCCTCGAAGCTTTAAATACTGACCTCGTTTGCGATGCTATCAACACTGCAATGCGCGAGTTGTTCCTCCAGATTGTTTACGGTCGTACTCAGTCAGCTTTCTCTGAAGGCGGTTTGATTATCGGTGCCGGTCTGGAAGACTTGGGTAAAGGTCTCGTAAGCCAGATGGGTACGCTCTACGGTACAAAAGTAAAAGGTACTCGTTACTTGCAGCTTACTGAGGGTTACATCACGAAGATGTTCCTCGACAAAGACGACGAGGTTTGCGGATATGAGTTCGTTCACATGGGCAAATTCATGGATGCCATCAAGAAAGGTGTTCCTGCTGACGAAGCTTTGAAGAGCGTAACCGGTACTTACGGACGTACGAAACCGGAACAGGGAATTGTTAAATCTATTGATCCACGTAAAGAATAAGGAGACCACTATATGATTAGAGAAGTAAAATTTGAAAGTCAAGACCGTCGTATGAAGCAGATTATCGCTGCTTTGAACGCTAACGGCATCGCTTCTATCGAAGAGGCTAATGAGATCTGCGATAAAGCAGGTTTGGATCCTTATAAAACTTGCGAGGATACGCAGATGATCTGCTTTGAGAACGCTAAATGGGCTTACGTTGTAGGTTCTGCTATCGCTATCAAAAAAGGTTGCAAAAACGCTGCTGACGCTGCTGAGGCTATCGGTATCGGTTTGCAGGCTTTCTGTATCCCGGGTTCTGTAGCTGACGACCGTAAAGTAGGTTTGGGCCATGGTAACTTGGCTGCTCGTCTGCTCCGTGAAGAGACTCAATGTTTCGCATTCTTGGCAGGTCACGAGTCATTCGCTGCTGCTGAAGGTGCAATCAAAATCGCTGAGATGGCCAACAAAGTTCGTAAGAACCCGTTGCGTTGCATCTTGAACGGTTTGGGTAAAGACGCTGCCATGATCATCTCTCGTATCAACGGCTTTACTTATGTTCAGACAAAATTCGATTACTATACAGGTGAACTGAAAGTGGTTCAGGAGAAAGCTTACTCTGACGGTCCGCGTGCCAAAGTGAAATGCTACGGTGCTGACGACGTTCGCGAGGGTGTAGCTATCCTTTGGAAAGAGGACGTAGATGTATCTATCACGGGTAACTCTACGAACCCGACTCGTTTCCAACACCCGGTAGCAGGTACGTACAAGAAAGAACGTATCCTGGCCGGTAAACCCTACTTCTCAGTAGCTTCAGGTGGTGGTACAGGTCGTACACTTCACCCGGATAACATGGCTGCAGGTCCCGCTTCTTACGGTATGACTGATACACTCGGTCGTATGCACTCTGACGCTCAGTTCGCAGGTTCTTCTTCAGTTCCTGCTCACGTTGAGATGATGGGCTTCCTCGGTATCGGTAACAACCCGATGGTAGGATGTACCGTAGCTTGCGCTGTAAACGTAGCTTTGGCTCTGAGCAAATAAGAATCATCCATTGATTGAAATAATAAAATCCCGTGGCTCTTCGGAACCACGGGATTTTTTGGTATCTGTTGCGAAGGGGTTATCTTCCTGATTCGTCAATCAGCTGTGCGATGCGTTGGTTGAACTCCTCTTGCTGCATCAACTCCTCCAGTGTGAGGTGCATCCGGTAGCGCCAATAGTTGCGCGGATTGGCCGGTACGTTGATGCGCTCGAAAGAGGCATCAGGGTAACGTAACTGTTCATCCATGGAGAGCCAATCCTGGAACGACAGGATGCAGAGCAGCGAGGGCGAGTGCAGGTGGCGACGGACAATCTCCTCACAGAGTGTACCGGGTGCCTGCTTCGGCGCTTCATCGGTATGTCCCAACATCTCGTGATAGTAGCGTGCGGAGGCTTCCGGCTCTTCTTCCCACCAGCCGCGCAACGTCGACATGTCGTGCGTAGAGATGGTGCAGACCGAGCGCAAAGGGTATCCTTCCACGCGACCGAACTCCACTCCGAACTCCTTTGGCATTCGCTGAATCTCCAGACTCAGAATCTGCAACTGGTTCATTACCCAAGGCACACACTCGGGCACCATGCCCAGATCTTCGCCGCACACCAACATCGGAGTGGCCTGCGTCAGCATGGGTAATTTCTTCATCGCTTCGTGGTACCAGAACTCGTTGTGGCGCTGGTAATAGTAGTGCTCATAGAGTCGGTTGAAGGCTGCTTGCTCCGGTTCGCTCAACTGTGTGAAGGCAGCATCCAGCTGTGCCACGATACGCGGGTGCACCAGCGACGGGTCCTTGCGGTCGGGCACGAACAATACATCACTAATCAATGCATAGAGACCATCGCGTACGAGCTGCTCCTCCGGTGTCTGCTTGTTGGCAAAGAAGGCCTCCACCTTTCGTTGGGTGTCGAACTCCGGACGCATCTCGTAGCATTGATTCGTCAACGGCTGCAAGAAGCGTGCTTTCACCTCCTCCGTCCGTTCGCCAAAATATTTCTGCAGCAATGCTTCATCAATAAACGGATGCAGAAACTCCTCGCGGAACGGCAGTCCGAAGCTCTCCACCTCCTCTCGGCTCATCGGTAACGAGGGAGAGAACTGGCCCAACAAGCCGTGGACTGAATGCGTAGGTATCTCCCAAATGCGGAAGAATCCCAGGATATGGTCGATGCGATAGGCCGTGAAATACTCCGCCATCTTGCGGAAACGGCGCTGCCACCAATGATAATGATCTTGCTCCATCACCTCCCAGTTGTAGGTGGGGAATCCCCAGTTCTGACCGTTGAGCGAGAAGGCATCGGGGGGAGCGCCCGCCTGTCCGTTCATATTAAAGTAGTAGGGTTCCACCCAAGACTCCACACTGCAGCGACTGATGCCGATGGGGATGTCGCCCTTCAGAATGATGCCCTTCTCCCGCGCATAGTCGCCCGCTGCCAGCAACTGCACGTGCAGTGCATATTGCAAGTAGTAGTAATAGGCCACTTCCGGATAATCTTCGCTGCCCGGTTCACAGAAAGATTTAATCTCTTTGGCATGGTAAACGCTATGCGTCGGCCATTGCGAGAAGTCGGAAGTCCGGTAACGGTCGCGCAGTACGCTGAAGGCTGCGTAAGGCATCAGCCAATGTGCATTCTGCTTGAAGAACTTCTGAAACTCATCAGAAGACAATACCTCTTTCCCCTTCTGACGGAACATCTCCCTCAGGTAAGCACCCTTTGCCTCACTCATGGCCTCGTAGTCAATCTGCGGCAATGCATTCAGCTGCTTCCGCTTCTCCTCCAGTTCCTTCCGCAACTTGCGGTTCTTCATCTCGCCCAGTTGGCTCACGTCGATATACATCGGGTGGAACGCATAGATTGAGATACTATTATAAGGATAAGAGTCGGTCCATGTATTCGTGATGGTGGTGTCGTTAATCGGCAGAATCTGAATGGCGCGTTGATGCGTACGTTCCGCCCAATCCACCAATTGCTTCAGGTCGCCGAAGTCGCCTACGCCGAAGCTGTGCTCACTGCGCAGTGAGAAAACCGGAATGGCTGTGCCTGCCACCTTGCGTACAAACGAGGCGAAATGCACCTCTACCTCCTCCGTCAGAAAAGTGTCGCCCTCCTGTAAACCGGGATTGTCGAGTGTACGATTGTCGTGCTCTTCCCATTCCAACACCTGTCGACTCCCGGCTGCGCAAGTCACAAACTTGTAGTGTAAGGGGAATGAAAGGGTGTCGGCATCCAACGTGGCGCTCCAGACATTCGGGGCAATCTCCTCCATCGGGAGCGCTCGCTCCGGGTTCCATTGACCCAGTGCCGGATGGTCGCCACTCAGTGCCAGCACCTGATGTTTGGCGTGCAGACAGGGGCAGAGTGCGCGAAAGACAATGGCCCGACGAACCGAGGGAACTGCTTTCCGGTGGCGTGGAGTGACCGGGTTGCCACTGAAGGCGGAAGAGTAGAGGTACGCTTCCACCGGCAAATCCTTCCAAAAGTCGTTCAGAAAGTAGTGATGATGTTCGCCTGCCGTAGGGATAAACAGATGGGCGGTTGTTGCCTGTTCGCGACGAACACAGGTGCCGTCGCGATAGATGCTGTAGCGGTAGGCGAGAGGTGCCTTGGAAGGTAACGCCTCCAGTTCGGTGGTTCCTTCCCAAAGAATGCCGTTGAGCGACTGCAGGTGGATGGGCTCCTGAAGGCCTTCCAGGGTGACATCTACCTCCTCGCCCCAAACGGTGCGATATTCCAATTGAAAAGTGAGTTTCATGTGATGCAATTTTGTCCGGGTTCAAAGGTAATGCATTCCTATGAAATAATCCTTTTGAACAAGGAAAAATATAAGAAAAAGGAATGAAAATACTTACAATCACCAAAAAGAAACACCTTTCGTCTAAAACATCCGAACAATCATACACGGAAGCTCAAAAATTCTATGTAAATTTGCCCGTTCATAGCGCCTTGTCGAGTGCGCTGATAAAGGAAGAAAAAGAGAAACGGAATGAAACAGATGAAACGATATATTTTCGGTGTATGCTTATGGCTTACTGCATTGCTGAATCTCTCGGCTCAAGGGATGGTTAGCGGTGTGGTTACCGACTCGCTGACACACGAGAAATTGCCCTATATCTCTGTCTATTACGACGGAAAAGGGGTGGGTACCATCACGGATAATGCCGGCTACTTTCAGGTGGAGGCACGACCAGGCTGGACAACGCTCACCATCTCTTCGATGGGGTACCGTAAGAAGACGGTGCAGATTACGCCCGGAGTGACTAAGAAGTTGCAGGTGAAGCTGGTGCCCGATGATATTGTGTTGGGCGAGGTGGTGATTAAAGCCAAGAAGGAGCGCTACCGTCGCAAGAATAATCCGGCGGTGGAGATGATGAAGCGGGTGCTGGCTGCCAAGCAGGTGCATTCGCTGGATGAGCACGACTTCTATCGCTACGACCAGTACGAGAAGGTGACGATGTCGGTTGCCGATGCGACGCCCGAGAAGTTGCAGCGTGGTCTCTATAAGAAGCTGCCGTTCCTCTCTGAACAGGTGGAGATGGACCCGGATACGAAGCAGTTGATTCTCCCCATCTCTGTGCAGGAAACGGCCTCGGAGGTGCTTTACCGCAAGGATCCGAAGATGAAGAAAACCTTTGTGAAGGGTATCAAGTCGACCGGTCTCGACAATCTGTTTGATGTGGGCAACGGGGTGACGGAGATTACCAAGGAGGTCTTCTCTGACGTGAATATCTATCAGAACAACCTCTACATGCTGAAGAAGCAGTTTGTGAGTCCGATTTCGGATAACGCGATTTCCTTCTATAAATATTTCATCATGGATACGGTCTATGTGGAGAAGGACAAGTGTTTCCATCTTTCGTTCGTGCCGCAGAACTCGCAGGACTTTGGCTTTACGGGGCATCTCTATGTGCTTGCCGATTCTTCTTACATCGTGCGTAAATGTACGATGCAGCTGCCGAAGCACAACGGGGTGAACTTCGTGGAGAATTTGAAGATTACGCAGGAGTTCGGACAGCTTGCCAACGGGGAGTGGGCTTTGCTTGTGGATGATATGTCGACGGATATCTACCCGCCGATTCTGAAGTTGGAGAAGGGGCAGGTGCGACGCATTACGCGCTACTCGCATCATGATTTCAATCCCATTGCTGAGGCCGACTTTGGCAACAGTCGTACGCGCCAGACGGCCACTGATGCCATGCTGAAGAACGAGGCTTTCTGGGCGGCCAAACGCGATATTCCGCTGACGGGCAAGGAGATTAATATGCAGAAGTTTGTGAAGCAGGTGGAGACGGCGCCCAATCTGCAGGCGACCATCTGGGTGCTCCGCTTCTTGGTGGAGAACTATGTGGGCACGGGGCGCGACAGTATCCCCAGCAAGATTGACTTGGGTCCGCTCAGCACCATCGTCTCTACCAACTATGTGGACGGTGTGCGCTTCCGTTTCGGCGGGGTGACTACGGCTCACTTGAACCCGCATCTCTTCTGGAATGGCTACTACGCTTACGGTGTCAAGGATGGACGCTCTAAATATAAGACGGAACTGGAGTACTCTTTCGAGAAGAAGACGGCACATGCCAAGGAGTTCCCGCGCAATGCCATCAAGATTGGAATCCAGAGCGAGGTGGAATCGCCCACGGACAAGTATCTTTCTATGGATAAGGATAATATGTTCGGTTCGGTGCGCACCTCTACGGTCGACATGATGCTCTACACCAAGAAACTCTCGTTGCAGTATGAGTATGAGGCGTTCAGTGGTTTCTCCACCAAACTGAAGTTGGAAAAGATTACGGAGAATCCGACGGGCAAGTTGGTGTATCAGCGTAACTCGCTGGCGGAGGAACCCGACTACGTGAATACGTTGAAACGCAGTGAGGTGGGGGTGACGTTCCGCTATGCGCCGGGCGAGGAGTATGTCAACACGAAGCAGGGACGCTTTGCCATCAACCGGAATGCTCCGGTCTTCACCGTGGCGCACACGATGGGAATCAAGGGCTTGTGGGGCGCCGATTACCGGTCGAACCTCACCGAACTCTCTGTCTTTAAACGGGTGTGGCTGAGCTCGTGGGGTCGGTTGGATGTGAACCTGAACCTGGGTGCTCAGTGGGAGAAGGTGCCTTTTCCCTTGCTGACCACCGCTCCCGCCAACCTCTCTTATTTCTTGCAGACGGGCATGTTCAACTTGATGAACAACTTGGAGTTCTTGAGCGATCGATACGCGATTCTCGATCTGGATTACGATATGAACGGTAAGTTCCTGAACCGTATCCCCTTGTTGCGACGCTTGAAGTGGCGTGAGCATTTTGGGGTGAAGGCGATGTGTGGAACGTTGACCGACCGCAACAATCCTTATCTTCATCCGGGCGATGCCGACCTTTATCTCTTCCCGATGAAGGACGGAATGCAGCGCAGTTACGCGTTGGATTCGAGCAAACCTTACGTGGAGGTGAGTGTGGGCGTGCACAACATCTTCAAGTTGCTGCAGGTGGAGTATGTGCGTCGTTTGAGTTATCTGGAGCATCCCGATATCAATAAGCGGGGTCTCCGTTTAGGTGTGAAATTCTCTTTCTAAAACGTATAGATATGGTACAACCTTTGGCTGAGCGCTTGCGTCCGAAGACGCTGGATGACTACATCGGACAGAAACATCTGGTGGGTCAGGGTGCGGTATTGCGTAAAATGATTGAGTCGGGCAGAATTGCCTCTTTTATCTTGTGGGGCCCTCCGGGGGTGGGCAAGACGACGTTGGCGCAGATTATTGCCAACCGACTGGAGACGCCGTTCTACACGCTGAGTGCGGTGACGTCCGGCGTGAAGGAGGTGCGCGAGGTGATCGACCGTGCCAAGAACAACCGCTTTTTCTCGCAGGCCAGCCCGATTCTTTTCATCGATGAGATTCACCGTTTCAGCAAGTCGCAGCAGGATTCGCTGCTGGGCGCGGTGGAGATGGGCGTGGTGACGCTGATTGGTGCCACGACGGAGAACCCGTCGTTTGAGGTGATTCGACCGCTGCTCTCCCGTTGCCAGACTTATGTGCTCAAGTCGCTGGAGAAGGAGGACTTACTGGAACTGCTGCAACGCGCCATTACGAAGGATGTGGTGCTGAAGGAGCGAAAGATTACTTTGCAGGAGACGGATGCGTTGTTGCGCTATTCGGGCGGTGATGCGCGAAAGTTGCTGAACATTCTGGAGCTGGTGGTGGATGCCGACTCGAACGAGGAGGTGGTGATTACCGACCGGGTGGTGGCAGAACGTCTGCAGGAGAATCCGCTGGCTTACGACAAGGGTGGGGAGATGCATTACGACATCATCTCGGCCTATATCAAGTCCATCCGCGGTAGTGACCCGGACGGTGCTATCTATTGGTTGGCGCGTATGATAGAGGGAGGTGAGGATCCGAAGTTCATCGCTCGTCGGTTGGTGATTTCTGCTTCGGAGGATATCGGTCTGGCAAACCCGAATGCTTTGTTGCTTGCCAATGCGGCGTTTGATGCGGTGCAGAAGATTGGCTGGCCCGAGGGACGAATTCCTTTGGCGGAGGCAACGGTCTATCTTGCTACGAGTCCGAAGAGCAACTCGGCTTACATGGCCATCAACAGTGCCCTGGAGAAGGTGCGCGAGACGGGCAACCAGCCGGTGCCGCTGCATCTGCGTAATGCGCCCACCAAACTGATGAAGGAGTTGGGCTATCATGAGGGCTACAAGTATGCGCATGATTACGCGGGGCATTTTGTGGAGCAACAGTTCCTGCCGGATGAACTGCAGCAGGCTCGTTTCTGGACGCCGCAGGAGAATGCGGCCGAACAGAAGTTGCGTGAGCGGATGAAGATGCTCTGGAAGGATCGCTTCGAACCGAAGGAGTAGATGCCTGCAAATGGTGTAAGATGTATATATAAT
>CAYSOW010000037.1:0-10873 GCA_964432715.1 uncultured Bacteroides sp. | reverse complement strand
TAAGATGTATATATAATAAGGAGTAAACGAAACAAACAAAATAAAACGAAATAGAGCCATGAAAATTGTTGTGCTCGATGGGTATGCCCTCAATCCGGGCGACCTGTCATGGAGTGGTATCGAGGGGTTGGGCGACTGTACGCTCTATGAACGTACCTTTGCCGACCAGACGTTGGAGCGTGCGGCGGGGGCGGACGTGCTGATTACCAACAAAACTTTGTTGCCGGCGGAGATTATCAATCAGCTGCCGGAGTTGAAATATATCGGTATCCTGGCCACCGGTTATAATGTGGTGGATATTGAGGCGGCGAAACGTCGCGGTATCGTGGTGACGAATATTCCGGCCTATAGTACGGCGTCGGTGGCGCAGATGGCGATTGCTTTGCTGCTCACCATCGTGCATCGGGTGGAGTATTACACGGATCAGAACCGTCACGGTCGCTGGAGTGCCAACGTGGATTTCTGCTATACGGACTTCCCGTTGATGGAGCTGGCGGACAAGCAGTTCGGCGTGGTGGGCTTCGGTCACACGGGTGCCGCTACGGCACGCATTGCGCAGGCCTTGGGCATGCGGGTGAAGGTGTTTACCTCTAAACCGGCGGAGGCTTTGCCGGAGGGGATGGAGAAGATGGGTATGGAGGAGCTCTTTGAGACTTCCGACGTATTGAGTCTGCACTGTCCGCTCAATGAGGATACGTTCCATCTGGTGAATGCGGAGCGCTTGAGTCGCATGAAACCGACGGCCATCCTCCTCAATACCGGTCGTGGACCGCTGATTGATGAGCAGGCGTTGGCGGATGCGCTGAATAGCGGAAAGATTCAGGCGGCGGGCGTGGATGTGCTCTCTGTGGAGCCGCCTTCGGCTGATAATCCGTTGCTGAGTGCCGACCACTGTTTCGTGACACCGCATATTGCGTGGGCCACGGCGGAGGCTCGTCAGCGATTGATGCATATCGCGGTGGAGAATCTGAAGGCGTTCCTGGCTGGTGCTCCGGTCAATAATGTGGCTCGATAACTCGATCACTTGGGTAAAAAGAAACATGTGTTAGAATGAATAAAAGGAAAATACAATAAAAAAAGAACTTAGAGATGATTACATTTACTATGCCGACTTTCATGCAGGTGCTGGAGTTCGTGGGAACTTTCGCCTTTGCAATTAGTGGTATCCGTTTGGCTTCGGCGAAACGTTTTGATTGGTTTGGAGCGTACGTGGTCGGAGTGGCGACGGCTATTGGTGGTGGTACCTTCCGCGACTTGATGCTGGGGTGCACTCCTTTCTGGATGACCGATTCTATCTATCTGGTCTGCTCCGGACTGGCCCTGCTGTGGGTGATTATCTTCGGTAAGATGGTAATTCGTCAGCAGAGCACATTCTTTATCTTCGACTCCATCGGTCTCGCCCTCTTCAATGTGGTGGGTGTGGAGAAGACGCTCGACTTGGGCTATCCGCTCTGGGTGGCGATTATCATGGGTACCATCACGGGTGCTGCCGGTGGTGTGATTCGTGATATCTTCATCAATGAGGTGCCGCTGATTTTCCGTAAGGAGATTTATGCGCTGGCTTGTGTCATCGGTGGCTTGGTCTACGGCGCGTGCGACTATTTCCAGTTGGATGCCATTATCTCGGAGACGGTGAGTGGTATCAGTGTGCTGGTGGTGCGCGTTTTGGCGGCCAAGTATCATCTCTCTTTGCCGGTGCTGAAGGGGGAGGAACTGATTGATTCGGATAAATAACGCGACTTGGTTCGCAGAAAAACCTGTTTGTTAGGGGGAATAGCTAACAGAAAAGGGGGGAGAAACTGACGTTTGGCAGTTTCTCCCCCTTTTCTCGTCTACTTTTCCCCAAGGAGAGCCGTTGACAACCTTTATACTTGCAACTGAAAATCGAATTCCAAACCAATAATCAGTTACAAGTATGAATACCGTAGTGTTTAAGAGAGAACTTTGCTCTGTGCAACCGGAGCTGTTGCGTTTTGCCTATAAGCTGACTTGCGACCGCGAGGAGGCGAATGATTTGCTGCAGGAGACTGCCTTGCGTGCGTTGGACAATGAGGATAAGTATATCCCGGAGACCAACTTCAAGGGGTGGATGTATACCATCATGCGCAATATCTTTATCAATAACTATCGCAAGGAGGTGCGTGATCAGACTTTCGTGGATCACACCGACAATCTGTTCCACTTGAACTCTTTCCATGAGGAGGGGTTTGAGTCGACGGAACATGCTTATGACATGCGCGAGATTCATCGCATCGTGAACAATCTCCCGAAGGAGTACCGCATTCCCTTTGCCATGCATGTCAGTGGATTTAAGTATCGCGAGATTGCTGATAAACTGAACCTGCCGCTGGGTACAGTAAAAAGTAGAATCTTCTTCACACGTCAGCGCCTTCAATTGCAACTTCGAGATTTCATTTGACAAGAAAAAGGATGATTTAAAGGCGTTTTTTGCTGCGTTTTCGCGAATTCTACCTTAAATTTAAGATATTTTAGTAGATAAAATAGTCGGATTATTTAGAATTCCTTAAATTTGTAGGTGAAAAATATAAGACCTTTAAATCATCCTATTGCATGAAAAAGCAAATTAAATTCAGCCTTGTTTACCGCGACATGTTCCAGTCGTCGGGAAAATATCAACCGCGTGTCGACCAGCTGGTCCGCGTGGCCCCTTACATTGTTGAAATGGGTTGTTTCGCCCGTGTGGAAACCAACGGTGGTGCCTTTGAACAGGTGAATCTGTTGTACGGCGAGAACCCGAACAAAGCCGTGAGAGCTTTCACGAAGTTCTTCAACGACGCCGGTATCCAGACCCACATGTTGGACCGTGGATTGAACGCGCTGCGTATGTATCCGGTGCCTGCCGATGTGCGTCGTTTGATGTATAAAGTGAAGAAAGCGCAGGGCGTGGATATCACGCGTATCTTCTGCGGCTTGAACGAGGTGCGTAACATCATTCCTTCTATCAAGTACGCACTGGAGGCCGGCATGATTCCGCAGGCTACCCTCTGTATTACCTCTTCTCCCGTGCATACGGTGGAATATTACGCAAAGATTGCCGACCAGTTGGTGGAGGCTGGTGCTCCTGAAATCTGTTTGAAGGATATGGCGGGCATCGGTCAGCCGGCGATGTTGGGAGAGTTGGTTCGCACCATCAAGGAGCGTCATCCTGAGGTGATTATCCAGTACCACGGCCACTCCGGTCCGGGTCTCTCCATGGCTTCTATTCTGGAAGTGTGCCGCAACGGTGCCGATATCATTGATACGGCTGTAGAACCGCTCTCTTGGGGTAAGGTGCATCCGGATGTTATTTCTGTACAGTCGATGTTGAAGGCCGCCGGTTTCGACGTGCCCGAAATCAATATGAAAGCCTACATGAAGGTGCGTAGCTTGACGCAGGAGTTTATTGATGACTTCCTGGGTTACTTTATGGACCCCACCAACAAACACATGTCTTCCCTGTTGCTGGGTTGCGGCTTGCCCGGCGGTATGATGGGCTCTATGATGGCCGACTTGAAGGGCGTTCACTCCGGTATCAACCTGATTTTGAAAGGTCAGGGTAGGGAGCCGATGAGTCTGGACGACTTGATGGTGATGTTGTTTGATGAGGTGGCTTATGTATGGCCGAAGATGGGTTATCCTCCTTTGGTTACACCGTTTAGTCAGTATGTCAAGAATGTGGCTTTGATGAATGTGATGCAACTGATTAAGGGTGAGGAGCGCTTCACGATGATCGACCAGCACACTTGGAACATGATTCTGGGTAAGAGCGGTCGTCTGCCTGGCCCCTTGGCTCCGGAAATTATCGAGTTGGCGAAGTCGAAAGGTTACGAGTTTACCGATGAAGATCCGCAGAGCTACTATCCTGATGAACTCGACAAGTACCGCAAGGAGATGGACGAGAACGGTTGGGAGTATGGCGAAGACGACGAGGAACTCTTCGAACTGGCGATGCACGACCGTCAATATCGCGATTATAAATCGGGTGTGGCTAAGGAGCGTTTCTTGAACGATTTGCAACACGCCAAAGATGTAGCGATGTCAAAGCAGGGTATGAGCGAGGAGGAGATTCGTCGCATCAAACGTGCGAAGGCCGATCCGATTGTGGCTCCGCGTCGTGGACGGATTCTGTTCGACGTCAGCTTCGACGGTCACCGCACCGAACCGTTCATCGGTCGCAAGTACCAGCATGATGAGGTCTACTGCTCTATCTCTACCCCTTGGGGCGAGAACGAGGATGTCCTCACCGGTTTCACCGGACGCATCGTGGAGGTGTGCGTGAAGCCCGGACAGGTGGTCGACTCCGGCGATGTGTTGGCCTACATCGAACGGGTGGATGTTTTCGCCTGATGTATGAAATGTAACTGCAAGAGTTCCAATTTTTTATAAATAGGATGCAATAAAAGAAGGGAAAGTATGTCAAGGATTTTCCCTTCTTTTGTAAAAGAAACTCCTGGAATTTAATCATTAAAATATCTAAAAGAAAGGGACGTTTTCTTGGTGTTTTAAATATCTTTTTGTTACTTTGCAGACGTAAAACAAAGAGGAACACGAAAGTTCCGATTTACAACATTCAAGAAACGTCTGAAACAGGGCGTTTTCGTTGTGCAAACTCCTCTCTGTTGGGTAACGAAAGGTTGCCACAATGACAAAGAATAATTCTCTCTCTTAATATATAATTACACTTGTTCCCGCTTCACTTGCGAAAGCCAAGCGGGAAATTTTTTTTACCATTTCGTATCCTTTCTGCTTAAAATTCCTGCATTTTGAAAGATGGAAACTTGCCAATTTGTTATAAATAACCTTGTTACATTGCAAAAAAGAGCTCAATTTGCTAGCACGTTTTTAATATTTTCGTTATTTTTGCGCACAAATATTAATCAATAAACTACTTAAATGAAAAAATCGCTTATTCTTAGCTGTTTACTTTTGATTGCGGTGGTGGGTCAGGCCTTTGCGCAGATGCAAAACCCGGTCAAGTTTAAGTCGGAGTGGAAGTCGACTTCGGACACCGAGGGAGAGATCGTCTTTACAGCGACGATAGATGCCGGATGGCACGTTTACTCCACCAATATACCGGATGGGGGACCGACGCCGGCTACCTTAAATATGGAGAAGATTGAAGGTGCTAAATTGGTAGGTAAATTAACCCCGAAAGGTAAAGCCGAAGAGAAATTTGACGACATGTTCGGTATGAAGGTGAGCTTCTTCGAGCATACTGCTACCTTCGTTCAGAAAGTTAAAATCACAGGTGCTACATACAAACTGGAGGGTTACATGCAATATGGGGCTTGTAACGATGAGAACTGTCTCCCGCCCAGCAATGTGGACTTCTCTTATAGTGGTAAAGGTGTAGCTGCTGCGGCTGCTGAACCTGCTGCTGAGGCTGCAGAGGAGGCTGCTCCCGCAGAGGAGGTGGCTGACGCTGCCAATGATTCCATTCCCGCTGCTGCGGAGGTGGCTGAGGCTTCCGGCGATTTGTGGGCTCCGGTGATTCAGGAGTTGAGCCAATACAGCAATGCCGGTAAGGCAGACACCAACCGTTCTTGGATCTACATCTTTATCATGGGTTTCCTGGGTGGTTTGGTTGCTTTGGTTACTCCCTGTGTATGGCCGATCATCCCGATGACGGTGAGCTTCTTCTTGAAACGCTCCGGCGATAAGAAGAAAGGTATCCGCGACGCGTGGACTTACGGTGCCTCTATCGTGGTTATCTATTTGGTGCTTGGCTTGGCCATCACTTTGATCTTCGGTGCCAGCGCCCTGAACTCGCTCTCTACGAATGCCATCTTTAACATCATCTTCTTCTTGATGTTGGTAATCTTTGCTGCCTCTTTCTTTGGTGCTTTCGAAATCACCTTGCCTTCTTCATGGAGTACGGCGGTGGATAGCAAAGCCGAGAAAGCCAGCGGTATCGTAGCTATCTTCTTGATGGCGTTCACCTTGACTTTGGTCTCTTTCTCATGTACCGGTCCGATCATCGGTTTCCTCTTGGTAGAGGTTTCTACCACGGGTAGCATCATTGCTCCGGCCGTAGGTATGTTGGGATTTGCTATCGCTCTGGCACTTCCGTTCACCCTCTTCGCACTCTTCCCCACGTGGTTGAAGTCGATGCCGAAATCAGGTGGCTGGATGAACATTGTGAAGGTTTCTTTGGGATTCCTGGAGTTGGCTTTCGCCTTGAAGTTCCTCTCGGTAGCCGATATGGCTTACGGCTGGCACTTGCTCGATCGTGAGACCTTCCTCGCCTTGTGGATTGTCATCTTTGCTTTGCTGGGTGTCTACCTGTTGGGTGGTATCAAGTTCCCGCACGATGAGGATGATGGTGAAAACAAAGTGAGTGTACCTCGTTTCTTCGTGGCACTCTTCTCTCTGGCATTCGCCGTATATATGGTTCCGGGCTTGTGGGGTGCGCCGTTGAAGGCCATCAGTGCTTTCGCTCCTCCCGCAGAGACGCAGGACTTCAACCTCTATAAAGAGAATGAGGTGCACGCTCAGTACACCAACTTCGAAGAGGGTATGGAGGCTGCACGCCGTGCCGGTAAACCGGTGATGGTGGACTTCACCGGATGGGGTTGTGTCAACTGCCGCGAGATGGAGTCTAAAGTGTGGATTGATTCTAAGGTACGTAAATTGATGACGGAGGATTACATCCTGATTTCTCTTTATGTAGACGATAAGGATCCGTTGCCCGAGAAGATTACGGTGACTGAAAACGGTCAGCAGCGTACGTTGCGTACCGTCGGCGACAAGTGGAGCTACTTGCAGCGCGTGAAGTTCGGTGCCAACGCTCAGCCTTTCTATGTACTTCTTGACAACGAGGGTAAACCGTTGAACGGTTCTTACTCGCACGATGAGGACGTAGATAAATATGTAGAGTTCTTGCAGACCGGTTTGGAGAACTACAAGAATCGTTAATCGAAACCTAATCTTAACTGGAAATAAATCCGAATATCATGTTAGATCAATCGGAAAGAAATAAAATCATCGCTTTGGTGCAGCGCGAGGTGGTTCCCGCCATCGGCTGCACCGAACCGGTGGCTGTCGCTCTTTGTGTGGCGAAGGCTACCGAGACCTTGGGCGTGAAGCCTGAATCTATCCAAGTACTCCTCAGTGCCAACATTTTGAAGAATGCCATGGGCGTCGGTATCCCCGGCACCGGCATGATTGGTTTGCCCATTGCCATCGCTTTGGGTGCCTTGATTGGTAAATCGGAGTATCAGCTGGAGGTGCTGAAGGATTGTAATGAGGAGGCAGTGGCGCTCGGCAAGACGTACATCGACGAACGTCGCATTCAGATCTCTCTGAAGGAGAATATCACGGAGAAACTTTATATTGAGGTGCTTTGCAAAGCCGGCGATGCGCAGGCTACGGCAATTATCTCCGGTGGTCACACCAACTTTGTGTATGTGGCCAAGGGTAGTGAGGTGTTGCTGGATAAGCAGGGCGGTAGCTCGGAGGATGAGTCGGGCGACGAGCCGGAGTTGACGCTTCGTAAGGTGTATGACTTTGCTTTGACTTCTCCGCTGGAGGAGATTGAGTTCATTGAGGAGTCGAAACGTCTGAACAAAGCGGCGGCAGAGTTCTCTCTGAAAGGGGAGTATGGTCATGGCGTCGGACGAATGTTGCACGACAGTAAGCACTCGATGATGGGCGACAATACCTTCTCGCATATCCTCTCTATCACTTCTGCTGCGTGCGATGCTCGTATGGGTGGCGCGATGGTGCCGGTGATGAGTAACTCGGGCAGTGGTAACCAGGGCATCACGGCGACATTGCCGGTGGTGGTTTATGCCGAAGAGAACAAGAAGAGTCGCGAGGAGTTGATTCGTGCGTTGATGTTGAGCCATTTGACGGTGATTTACATCAAGCAGAGCCTCGGTCGTCTCTCTGCTTTGTGTGGTTGTGTGGTAGCGGCTACCGGTTCCACTTGTGGCATCACTTATTTGATGGGTGGTTCGTATGAGCAGGTGGCTTTCGCGGTGAAGAATATGATTGCCAACCTCACCGGCATGATTTGCGACGGTGCGAAACCGAGCTGTGCCATGAAGCTGACGAGTGGTGTCTCTACGGCGGTGCTCTCTGCCATGATGGCGATGCAGCAACGTGTGGTGACTTCGGTGGAGGGTATCATTGATGATGATGTCGACCGCTGTATTCGTAACCTCACCACCATCGGTGCTACGGGTATGAATGAGACCGATAAGCTGGTGCTCAACATCATGACCCACAAGGGTTGCTAAAAGATTAAACCTTTATAAAAAAATAAATGGCCGGATTCGCAGGAACCCGGCCATTTTTATAACGGCTATTTCTATGAATAATCGTTGATTGAATTAGTTGCCTGCTTCAGCAGCCTGAATCATCGCCTGGCTTGCATAGATGTAAACCTCTACACGACGGTTCTCCTGACGACCGGCAGCAGTGTCGTTGCTGGCAACAGGGTTTGATTCGCCCAAGCCCTCTACTGATTTAATCTGTGAAGTAGAAGCACCACAGTTGATCAAGTAAGTAGAAACGCTCTGTGCACGTTGCTGAGAGAGCTCCAGGTTTTTCTGAGTGCTCTGAGCAGCGGTGCTGTTTTTCCAGCCCTGGTTGTCAGTGTAACCCTGGATAGTTACATCCATGTCGGGGTTCTGAATCAATACGTTGTTAGCGAACTGGCTCAAAGAAGATTTAGCTGTTGAGCTCAAAGTAGAGTTACCTGAACCGAAGAGGATGCCTGACTCAAAAGTAACTTTCAAAGCCTGCAAACCGTTGCTGTCGGTAATCTCGTCCACCTGAGCACCCTCTACAGCTTTCGCTGCAGCAGCTGCTTTATCCATCTTCTTACCGATGATGATACCTGCACCGGTACCTACACCTGCGCCAATGGCAGCACCGATGGCAGCACCTTTGCTGTTGCCGATTAACGCACCTACCAATGCACCGGCAGCTGCGCCACCTGTACCTCCGATGATACCACCTTTAGCGGTATTGCTCATGTTACAGCTTCCGAATGTCATTAATCCGCAAAGCAGTAATGAAGTGATTTTAATTGTTTTCATCTTTTCTATTTGTTTTTTTGTGTAAACTGGGCGCAAAGATATATAGATATTTATAATAATGGTGCAATTTGCTTCCTATTTATTTTTAAGAAATTGCACTAAATGTGAAAAAGTGGTAAATGCTCCACGCGTTACATTTTTCTGTTTTGCATAAAAAAGTGCTTCCATTTCCTAGTATCACAAAGATTTGCTATCTTTGTCCGCTATAAAGTAGACAGGAGTGGTCTATCAATAAAAGTTGTATATTCGAATAATAAAGATAAAGAAAATGGCTAAAGAACTGAAAGAACTTACCAAACGCAGCGAGAACTATTCGCAGTGGTATAACGACCTCGTGGTAAAGGCCGATTTGGCAGAGCAGAGTGCAGTGCGCGGCTGTATGGTGATTAAGCCTTACGGTTACGCTATTTGGGAGAAAATCCAGCAGACGCTTGATAAGATGTTTAAGGAGACCGGTGTGCAGAATGCTTACTTCCCTTTGTTGATCCCGAAGTCTTACCTCTGTCGTGAGGCGGAGCATGTGGAGGGTTTCGCTAAGGAGTGTGCCGTGGTGACTCACTATCGTCTGAAAATGGCTGATGACGGCAATGGCGTGGTGGTTGACCCGGAGGCTCGTCTGGAGGAGGAGCTGATTGTTCGTCCTACTTCTGAGACGATTATCTGGAGCACTTACAAGAACTGGATCAACTCTTACCGTGATTTGCCTATCCTCTGCAACCAGTGGGCGAACGTGATGCGTTGGGAGATGAGAACGCGTATGTTCTTGCGTACTTCTGAGTTCCTTTGGCAGGAGGGTCACTGTGCACATGCTACGGCGGAGGAGTCGGAAGCTCGTACGGTGCAGATGATTAACCTCTACGCTGAGTTCGTGGAGAAATACATGGCGGTGCCGGTCATCAAGGGTGTGAAATCTCCGAATGAGCGTTTCGCCGGTGCGTTGAACACTTACACCATCGAGGCGATGATGCAGGATGGTAAGGCGTTGCAGTCGGGTACTTCTCACAACCTCGGTCAGAACTTCGCGAAGGCTTTTGATGTGACTTTCGTCAACAAAGATAACAAACCTGAATATGTTTGGGCTAACTCATGGGGTGTCTCTACTCGTTTGATGGGTGCCTTGATTATGACTCACTCAGATGACAACGGTTTGGTATTGCCGCCGCACTTGGCTCCGATTCAGGTGGTTATCGTTCCTATCTATAAGAATGATGAGCAGCTGAAGCAGATTGATGCGAAGGTGGAGGGCATTGCCAACAAACTGAAGGCGATGGGTATCTCTGTGAAGTATGACAATGCGGACAACAAACGTCCGGGCTTCAAGTTTGCTGACTATGAGTTGAAGGGTGTTCCTGTTCGTTTGGTGATGGGTGCTCGCGACTTGGAGAACAATACGATGGAGGTGATGCGTCGTGATACGCTGGAGAAAGAGACTCGCAGCTGCGACGGTATCGAGGAGTATGTACAGCAGCTCTTGGAGGAGATTCAGGAGAATATCTTCCAGAAGGCTTTGAAATTCCGCAACGAGCATATCACGAAGGTGGATACGTATGAGGAGTTCAAAGAGCAGATTGAGAAGGGTGGCTTTATCTTGGCTCACTGGGACGGTACGACGGAAACGGAAGAGCGTATCAAGGACGAGACGAAAGCAACCATTCGTTGTATCCCGTTTGAGGCGGATGAGGAGAGCTTGACTCCGGGTAAGTGTATGGTGACCGGCAAACCTTCTGCAAGACGTGTCTTGTTTGCTAGATCTTACTAATCCTGTCGATGTAAGAAATTGCTGATTGATATATATAGGAAGCCCCGTTCTGTTCCGGATTCGGAAAGGA
>CAYSOW010000036.1:17884-19667 GCA_964432715.1 uncultured Bacteroides sp. | reverse complement strand
CGGTGACTCTGGTTGTGGTGGGCGATGGCTTTATCCAAAGCGATATGGCTCCGGAAGGGAATTTTGAGCAGGCTTGTAGGAAGGCTGCGGATTGCCTCTTCTCGGTGGAGCCTTTCAAGACGTACCGCAACTATTTCAATGTCTACTTCATTGCAGCGGTCTCTAACGAACGCGGTTCTTCCAATAACACGACGCACGTGAAGAAGGATACTTACTTTGGTGCTTCCTGGAGGAGTGATTATGATGATATGGCGGTGAAGGATGAAAATCAGCTGTTCAATTTTGTGAGCACCTATTGTCCTGATATCGTCGATGGATTGATTGGAGTGGATAATGTGCCGGTGATTGTGCTTTCCAATGATAATCGCTATGGAGGTATTACGCATATGCAGAGTGCCTCTAACCTTTCTTATTCGCTGGTTGGAATGGCAACGGATCTGGCTTGGAGTGGTTATTCGAGTACTACTTCCGGTGATTGGACCAATGTCTTTGTACACGAAGGGGGTGGCCATGCTTTCGGTCGTTTGCTGGATGAGTATGGTTACGAATCTTATCCCACCTATTCGAGCAGTGCCATTGATCGTCAGAGCTGGAAATATCCCTGTGGCTATAATTTGACAACAGATCAGAATAATGAGGGTGGTACGGTCTATTGGTCGCACCTGCTGAACAACGCGAACTATCCGGAAGTGGGTTTCTATGAGGGTGGTATGTGTTACCTCAAGGGCGTCTGGAGAAGTGAGTATGAGAGTTGTATGGATGATAACCGTCTCTACTTCAATGCTATCTCTCGCCAACTGATTGTGGAACGTATCTTGAAACAGTCGGGAGAAATCTTCTCGCAGGAGGAGTTCTATCTGAAGGATTCCAAGGAGGGAGCTTCTTCTTCCACTAGTTCCTCGATAACGACGCGTGCTGCAAGAACCCTCAAAATTTATCCGAAGTTGCCAGCTCCGGTGGTTCATTAGTGTTGGACTTCCATTCCCGAAATTTGAAAAAAATGATTATCTTTGCAGCTGAAATTTGATTCAGGAGGATTATTTGATGAAGGATAAATGCCTGAATTTTAATTTTAAAGAACAGATATGAAGAAAATTTGTCGAAAACTGCATTTGTGGTTATCTATTCCTTTGGGAATCTTTATTGCGTTGGTCTGCCTGACCGGTGCTTTATTGGTGTTTGAAGAGGAAATCAATCATCTCACGAACCCGGAGCTCTACTATGTGGAGGCGGGTGAGTCAACGCTGGATCCGAACTTTTTAGCGGAGAAGGTGGGCGAGACGTTGCCCGACTCGGTGCAGGTGGTGAGCGTGACTACCTCTAAGGATGCTGAGAAAAGCTGGATGGTGGGACTTTCCAAACCGCATCATGCTTCTGTGGCGGTGAATCCGTACACCGGTGAGGTGTTGGGACGTGTGGAACGCAAACCTTTCTTTGATAAGGTGCTGAAGTTGCACCGCTACTTGCTGGATGCTCCGGCACAGCGCGGTGAGATGTCGGTGGGTAAATGTATCGTAGGCATCAGTGTGCTGGTGTTTGTGTTTATTTTGCTGACCGGTATTGTATGGTGGTTCCCTACCAAGCAGATGAGTTGGGGGGGTCGCTTCGCTATCTCTGTCAAAGGGGGTTGTCGTAAGTTCTGGACTCAGATGCACCATGCCGGTGGTATCTACGCGCTGATCTTCTTGCTGCTGATGTCACTCACCGGTCTTACTTGGTCGTTCGGCTGGTACCGCAATGGTTTCTATGCGCTCTTGGGAGAGAACCAGACGGAGATGCGTGG
>CAYSOW010000036.1:5956-17784 GCA_964432715.1 uncultured Bacteroides sp. | reverse complement strand
GGTACCGCAATGGTTTCTATGCGCTCTTGGGAGAGAACCAGACGGAGATGCGTGGTGAAGGTCGCGGCGGACGTGGTGAAGGCTTCCGCGGACATCGTGGAGAAGGCCGTGGCGAAGGTATCCATAAACATCAGGGAAAGATGGATCAACAGATGGAGTCGGAAGAGGCTGCTAAGGCCAAGGATGCAGCGAAAGAAACTGAGATCCAAGCAAAGCGTGCTGCGAAGAAAGCGGCTGCTGAGGCAGCAGAAAAAACGTCGGAGGTTGCTGAAGAAGCGGTGGCTGATGCAAAGAGTGGTGCCAGTCAGCAAGCACATGCACACGGTGATCATCCTCACGGTCGTGGCGGCAGAAATCCTCACTATCATCATGAAGGAGACTCATTGGCTGCGAAATCACAAGAGGTGGTTGCTGAAGCAAAAGAGGTGGCCGTCGCTGAAGTCAAGGAGGCTGCTGAGGCCAAGGATGCAGCGAAAGAAGCTGAGATTCAAGTAAAGCGTGCTGCGAAGAAGGCGGCTGCTGAGGCTCAGGTGGAGGCACAGCAAGCAGAGGCACAGCAAGCGGATGATCAACGTGAGGTGTCTCAACAGGCAGATGCTCAGAGTGGTGCTTCTAAGCAGGCGATGGAAATCACTGTCAAGAGCGATCAGGATGCGCCAAACGGTGTCAAGGCTTGGGTGTACCAGTTGCACACCGGTAAATGGGGAGGCATCTACAGTAAGATTCTCTACTTTATCGCTTGTTTGATTGGAACGAGTTTGCCGATTACCGGTTATTGGCTCTGGCTCTCACGCCGTAAAAAACGTAATGCGAATGACGAGAAGTAAGACTGTATTTTAGAAATACGGTTCATTCGATAGAACGAAAAGAAGAAGCCCCGTTTCTCTTGTATGGTGCAAGGGAAACGGGGCTTTCTCTTTTTTCTTATCGTTGCTTTATTCTACATCCACAACCACCGATGCCGGGAAGATACGCATCGGGTCATAGAAAAGGGCGAGACTGTTCATCATGGATTCCATGGTGGGGGCCAGCTTGCCTTTGTAGGCGGTGCGACCGTTGACTACCACTTGGATGGGGCGACTGAAATCAATCATGTCGAAATCGAAGTAGAGACGTACCTTACCGCTGTGGGCAGGGGCGTAGGTACGGTCGAACTTCAGTTCGATGCCCAACTGCGAATCTACCTCCAAAGTGCGGTAGGTCACTTCCATCACATCCAGCATCACTACATTATCGTGAATCTCCATCTCATAACGTACTCGTTTCTCACTGCCATCCGGTACAGAAGGCTCTTCCACACACAGGTTGTAGAATCCTTTACGATAGACACCATCCAGATCGAAACGTTCCCAACTTACTTCCGTGGGGTGAGCCAGACGACTGAAATGTTTCAGCCACGGGGTGGTCTGACTGTAGTCGATGGCATGGCCGCGACCCTCCACCAACTGAACGCGATGAAGATAGCTTTTCGGATGCATCGCCTCCAACGAGTCGAAGGCTTCTGCGGTGTAGCGTGTTAAACGGTCGCGATGGAATCCGTAGTCCTTCGCTCCCGTCAGCAAAGAGAATCCTACGTAGCGACAGTTCTCTGCCGGAGCGTTCTTCAAAGGCTCACCTCCTGCCATCGGTCCTGCACCAGCCAAGTAATCAGCGTAGTAGGAAGCCAAACGTTGCGAACCGTAGCCTCCTTCAGAGATTCCCAGCAGATAGATACGAGCCGGGTCAATCTTGCCCGAAGCCATGCTTAAGCGGAACAACTTCTCCCAGGCAAAGAGCTTGCCCTTCTGCCACCAACGATAGTAATTACCCTCGTTGGGGATGCGAGGAATGAAGTAGGTGGACGGTGCATCGTCGAATTGATAGCAGAGCTGTACGCCTGTGCGCCACTCCTGATCACGCGGACCGGAGCCATGCAGGTAGAGATATAGCGGACGCAGACCGTTGGCAGGCTCTTCTCCTTTCGTACCGTAGAGGTAGCAGAGCTGGGCTTGAGGCTCCAGTGATGCCGGAATATTCCAAAGAGAAGCCATGGTGATGGAGGTGTAGGGAGCAGCGTCGCCCAGTTTATCCTCCTTCAGGTTACAGTTGGCCATTTGCCAGGCTTTCCATGCCAAGCGTCGAGCCGGGTTGACTTCGCCCGATGATAGTTTTTTGGTGAATGCTTCGGGCATGGAACTGAATCCATTGTCCGGCGTGGCGGCAATGATATTGAGACGGTTGGTAAACCATTCAGTCAGTTCTTCAAACAAGGGAGTCCCCTCCTGCAAGCTCTGAGCAGAAGCTGCGCCTGAAGTGCTGAACATCAGTCCCAAGGCCAACCACAAGGTGTGGGTTAAATGTTTGGTCATGTTCTTTTATTTAAGTTCAAGGATTTGTATCCGGGGCAAAGGTAACAAAAAAAGTGAACTTTTCACAAAGTCCACCCCTTATTCTATGTGATGTGAATAATCACATCACTAATAGCCTTCGATCACCGACTTTCACAAGGGGGTGGTCATACTTAACCTTTTTGGACCGAAGTCCAATAATAACCATATCGTTAACAAAAGGTATGCAAATATAGAGATTATTTTAGAATCTACATCAATTGAGCTCTCTTTTCTTTTCAGAATGACGTGAAAATATTGTTTTTACCTCTATGTACTAAAAGAAGACACCTTTCCGTACGTTTTTCAACGCTTGGAAAGGTGCCTTCATCCCTTTGTTATATCATAATTTTCTAATACCGTATTAGATACGGCTCACAGTTTTCACTTCCTGAATCTTCTTTAAGTCGTCGCAAATCACTTTTACGTCGTTCACATCATGCACGTAGAGCTGCACTTTACCCTCGAAGATGCCATCGTTACTTTCGATGGTCAACTTATGGATATTCACATTCAACTGTTGTGAAATCACCTGTGTGATGCGGTTCAACACGCCCATACCGTCGATACCGGTGATGGTCAGGTTCACGGGGAAGAACAGTTTCTTGTGGGTGTCCCAGTTGGCTGCAATGATGCGGTTGCCGTGACTACTCTTCAACTTCGCTGCCACCGGACACTGACGCTTGTGGATGACAATGCGGTTCGAGTTGTCTACAAAGCCCAACACATCATCTCCCGGAATCGGTTTACAGCAGTCGGCTATCAGATAGTCCGCCTGGAACGCTTCTTCCGTCAACAGAATCGGTTTCTTCGTATCGATCTTTTCCGTAGAAACTTTCTGCTCTTTCGGTGTGTTCTCCTCCTCTTTCTTATTCTTCTTACCGAGGAAGAAGTACTTTTTCCATCCACTGGAAGCATTCTTCTCCTTCAGTGCGTTGCTATCTTCTTCGCCCAGCACCAAATCCTTCTGACCGAGCGCCAGGAACAACTCCTCCTTCACACGGAACTGGTGCATGGCACACAACTTCTCCACGTTCATGGTAGAAGCCTCAATATCCTCCTTCTTCAGAAATTCCAACAAGATCTCTTCGCCCTCCTTCTGAGCGATGCGTTGTTCCTTCTTCAGAATGGCCATGATCTTCGCTTTCGCTTTTGCTGTGGATACAAAGTTGACCCACGACGGCTGTATGCGTTGTGCTTTTGAGGTGATAATCTCCACTTGGTCACCACTCTGCAGACGATGGCTCAGCGGTACCAACTTGTGGTTCACCTTTGCACCGATACAGTGACTGCCCAGGAAGGTGTGGATGGAGAAGGCAAAGTCGAGTGCCGTAGCATTTTGCGGCATGGTTTTGATTTCACCTTTCGGCGTGAAGACGAATATCTCCGAAGCAAAGAGATTCAGCTTGATGGTGTCCAGCAAGTCCATGGCGTCCGGTTGTGGGTCGTCCAAAATCTCCTTGATGGTATGAAGCCACTTCTCCAACTCTCCTTCGTCTTCGCTGCCACCACCTTCTTTATATTTCCAGTGGGCTGCGAAACCTTGTTCTGCCACGTCGTTCATTCGCTGGCTGCGAATCTGTACTTCAATCCACTGACCGCGGTTGCTCATCAGGGTGACGTGCAGTGCCTGGTAGCCGTTCGACTTCGGGTGACTTACCCAATCGCGCAAACGGTCGGGATGAGGCTTATAGATTTTGGAGATGGAGACATAGATGTCAAAGCATTCATTTAGCTCCTCCTCCATAGTTTTCGGCTTAAAAATGATGCGCACTGCCAGAATATCATAAATCTCCTCGAACGAGATGTGCTTGTTCTGCATCTTCGTCCAGATGGAGTAGGGCGATTTGATGCGCGCCTTAATCTCATACTCCAATCCCATCTTGTCCAACTCCTTGCGGATGGGTTCCGTGAACTCGTTGAAAACGGTGTCACGCTCATGCTGCGTAGCTTCCAATTTCTGCTCTATCTGTGCGTAAGCCTCCGGATGTTCGTAGCAGAAACTCAAATCCTCCAACTCCGTCTTAATCTTATTCAGACCCAGACGGTTGGCCAGTGGTGCATAGATATAGAGTGTTTCGCCGGCAATCTTATATTGTTTGTTGGGAAGCATGGAGCCCAATGTACGCATGTTGTGCAGACGGTCGGCTATCTTGATCAGAATTACTCGGATATCGTCGCTCATGGTGAGCAGCAACTTCTTGAAGTTCTCCGCCTGTGCCGAAGCACGGTCACCGAAGATACCGCCTGAAATCTTTGTCAGTCCATCGACAATCTGAGCCACCTTCGGACCGAAGATATTCTCGATATCCTCCACGGTATAGTCGGTATCCTCCACCACATCGTGGAGCAGTGCCGAACAGATAGAGGTGGAGCCCAGTCCTATCTCTGTACACACAATCTGTGCCACCGCAATGGGGTGCATGATGTAGGGTTCTCCCGAACGTCTCTTCACTCCCTTGTGGGCCTGTTTGGCGAAGTTGAAAGCCTTCGTAATGATTTCCACCTTTTTACGGTGTTTGGTCGCCAGATAACTGTCGAGGAGGTGCTGAAACGCCTGGTTAATCATCTCCTCGTCCTGCATTTCTTTTCGTTGCATGTCGTCCATAATCACTGGGTTTTAGCAATGGATTAATTCAGCCTGAGGGTTTGTCCGGCCGAGATGCTCGTACCTCTCAGGTTGTTCAGTTGTTGTAAACGCTTTACGGTGACGTGATGTTTCCGGGCAATGGCGGAAAGTGTGTCACCTCTACGTACTTTATATCTGCTACCGCCGCTGCTTCCTTTGCCGCGAAGGTTGCTGCTGTTCACCTCCTTGATGGCCACCAGCTTGCGCTTCTGAAGTTCGTCGGCGCGGTAGTTGTAGATGGAATCCTTGGCATCCAGAATGGCATGAATCTCCTCCTGCGGGAGTCGCAAGATGCATGGCATACTGTTGCCCGGGATGATGTCTTTCTTATATTGTGGATTGAGCGCACGGATGCGTTCAATGTCTACGTGACACATGTCGGCTATCTGCTGGAAATGGAGCTCACGGTTTACCATCAGCGTATCTGTGGCAGGGGGTAAAGTGGTCTCTGCGGGACAGATGTTGTGATAGCAATAGTAGTTCATGATGTAGTTGGCTGCGATGAAGGCGGGCACGTAGCCACGGGTCTCCTTCGGCAGGTAATTGTAGATGGCCCAATAGTCGGTCTCTCCGCCGGCGCGGTGAATGGCTTTCGTGATGTTGCCGGGGCCGCAGTTGTAGGCAGCAATCACCAAGTTCCAGTCCTTGAAGATGTCGTACAGGTCGCGCAAGTAGCGAGCGGCTGCATACGACGATTTGATTGGGTCGCGACGTTCGTCCACCAAACTGTTTGCCTCCAGTCCGTAGAGCTTACCCGTGGAGAGCATGAATTGCCACAGACCGGCAGCGCCCACACGAGAAGTGGCTTGCGGATTGAGGGCCGACTCAATGATAGGCAGATACTTCAACTCGTAAGGCAGTCCGTACAAGTCGAGTGCCTCCTCAAAGAGCGGCATATAGAAATTGCCCGCACCGAGCATCAGGGATACCGAGCTACGGAGACGGTTGCTATACATATCTATAAATTGGCGCACCACCTCGTTGTAGGGAAGTTCCATCACTGAGGGTATGCGTGAGAGTCGATCCACGTAGACAGAGTCGGGGTAGGTAAGCACCTCTCCGCTCATCTGACAGTCGTTCGACGGAGTGAGAAAATTCTTGGCATGCCAGTCGCGCAGCAGAGAGTCAACGCTCACGGTCATACTCTCGGGCAGGTCGATTACCTCGTCTTGACCTGTGGTTTGTGAGTGGACCGTGATACTGTTTTGCGCCGAAAGCGACAGACATCCGGAAAATAATATCGTGAATAATACCTTTTTTTTAATCATCATCATCATAAATCATTCTACAATCTTCATAAATACTCGCGTCAGAATCGGATGCTGCATTGCAGTCCGAAACCGCTTTTCTTGGTGCTGCCATTGTTGATGACAGCCGGTTCCACCTTCATTCCCAAATCTTTGGAAATATCGAAGTTGGAAAGTTCGGCATCCACATATGCGTCGATAACCGAAAGCAGGTAGACTCCGATGAAGCAGAACACACTCATGTCGCGATAACGACGGTAGTAATCCTTCTTCTTGCGGAAGATCTCCTGAAAACGACTCTCGCTGCCCGTGATGTCATAGTTGGGCGGCAGAAAGTCCATGTAACTCTTCGTGTTCGGGTCATCGTCCATGATGTCGAGGTAGGCCTGCGAATAGTCGGAATACATCTGATTGTTCCAATTCAACGCATAGGCACACGCCACGAATCCACCATAGACCAGAGGCAACTTCCAATACTTGCGGTTGTAAATCTGACCGCCGCCGGGGATGACCAGCGCGAGCCAAGTGGCTCGTTTCGGGTCGGGAATCCACTGCTTGCGTGCCTTCGGAAGTTGGTTGGCCTGTTGTTGCACCGAGTCGTTCTTGGCAAAGAGTTGTGCCGTGTCCACCGGTGCTTCCAACGCTTCAATCTCCTTCAGTTGCTCCTCCAGCAACACCTCCAGACTGTCGCTCGACAGTGAGTCGGCAGCGTTGGAAGTTGCTTCGATGCGTCGAAGCAAAGCCTTCGGGAGTTCCGTGGAATCATTCTTATGTTTCTGTGCCGAGACGGGGAGACTCAACAGCCATAGGCCGAAAAGCAACACCGACCAGACACCGAGGGTTTTCTTTAACTGTTTCAAAATATCTAAAATATGTTCGTTTCTAGTCTTGTTTCAGCTTATCCAGAATCTCCATGATACGCTCCAAATCCTCCTCATTATTAAAAGGAATACTGATTTTCCCTTTTCCCTTGTCGGTGCAAGTGAGTTGCACCTTCGTATGGAAGAAATCAGAGAGATGCTTCTTCAATAAATCGAATTCCGGAGTCGATTTCATCTGCTTAGGCGTGATGCGTTTGTCGCCGCTCTTCACTGATTCGCCCTCGCTCAGCGCCTTCACCAGTTCTTCCACCTTGCGCACCGAGTACCCCTGTTTCACCGTCTCTTCGAAGATAGCCAATTGCTCCTTCGGGTTCTCCAAGGTGAGCAGGGCACGGGCATGACCCATGTCAATCTGTTTGTTCTGCAGCGCCATCTGAATGGGAGCCGGCAGACGCAACAGACGGATATAGTTGGCAATGGTGGCGCGCTTTTTGCCCACGCGTTCACTCAGACGCTCCTGTGTCATGCCATACTCCTCCAGCAAATGCTGGTAGGCCAAAGCGATTTCCACGGAGTTCAAGTCCTCGCGCTGGATGTTCTCTATCAGCGCCATCTCCATCATATGTTCGTCACTGGCAGTGCGGATGTAAGCCGGGATACGTTTCAGTCCCGCCAACTGCGAAGCACGAAAGCGTCGTTCTCCCGCGATAATCTGATACGCATCGTCCGAGAGCTGGCGCAGTGTAATCGGCTGAATGATGCCAATCTCGGAGATGGAATGGGCCAACTCCTGCAGCGCCTCCTGGTCGAACTCCCTACGCGGTTGGTTGGGGTTCACCTGGATCTTCTCGATATCTATCTCATTGATAAGGGATGAGCCTTCTGTTCTCACCTCCTCGGTGGAAATCAACGCGTCCAATCCGCGTCCCAATGCAAATTTCTTATGTACAGCCATCGTCCTTATACCTATTTATTACGTTTGATAATTTCTTTCGCCAGCGAGAGGTAGTTTTGTGCTCCTTTCGACTCGGCATCATAGAGAATCACCGGAATACCGTGACTGGGTGCTTCGCTCAATTTCACGTTACGCTGAATCACCGTGTCGAACACCAACTCCTGAAAGTGGCTTTTCACCTCTTCATAGATTTGGTTGGCCGAACGCAAACGGGAGTCGTACATCGTCAGCAAGAAACCTTCGATGTCCAACTTCGGATTCAGTCGCGACTTGATAATCTTGATGGTGTTGAGCAACTTGCTGATACCCTCCAATGCGAAGTATTCACATTGCACGGGGATAATCACCGAGTCGGCCGCCGTCAGCGAGTTCACGGTAATCAGTCCCAATGAGGGCGAGCAGTCGATGAGAATGTAGTCGTACTCCGTCTTCAGCGGTTCGAGCAACTTCTTCAGCACCTTCTCACGATTTTCCACCTGAATCATCTCAATCTCCGCGCCCACCAAGTCGATGTGCGAAGGGACGATATCGAGTCCTTCGATATCGGTGGTATATATGGATTCTCTTATGTCTGTTTGATCGACCAAGCATTCGTAGATAGAGCTGTCAATCTCCTTGAGATCGACACCCAATCCCGAGGAGGCATTTGCCTGCGGATCGGCATCTATCACCAACACGGTCTTTTCGAGTGTGGCCAATGAGGCAGCGAGGTTAATCGTCGTAGTCGTCTTCCCTACGCCGCCCTTCTGATTAGCAAGTGCAATTATTTTTCCCATGTATAAAACTCTAATGAATGATTCATTTACGTTTCTTGAAAGTGCAAATATAGACATTTTTGTTTAATTGAGTATCTTTTTTCGCACCTACTTCTTAAGTTTATCATTTATTCAATTTTATATTTTCTGTCTAATGGGCGAAGAATCGGAAATTTCGTGTATATTTGTGGGTGAAATTTTAATTTACCGGAATAAAACGATGATGAACGAGACAAAGCGACCCTTGATCTTGGTGTCGAATGATGATGGCGTAAATGCCAAAGGACTGAAGGAACTGATTGAGATGATTCGTCCGCTGGGCGAGGTGGTGGTGATGGCACCGGATGGTGCCCGCTCGGGTTATGCAGGAAGTATCACTTGCAAGGACCCGGTTCGCTTTTCGTTGGTGAGCCGCGAAGAGGGACTGACCATCTATCAATGCACCGGTACGCCTGTTGATTGTATCAAACTGGCATTGGGCGAGTTGCTGACAGAACGCCCGACACTGGTGGTGAGCGGTATCAATCACGGACATAACTCGGCTTCGAGTGTTCACTATTCGGGCACGTTGGGCGTGGTCTTCGAGGGCTGCATGAAGGGAATTCCTTCGGTGGGCTTTTCGTTGGATACTTTTGCGGCAGATGCCGACTTCTCTCCGCTGACACCTTATGTGCGTCGCATTGCGGAGCAGGTGCTGACGAAGGGATTGCCCGAGGGCTCTTGTCTCAATGTAAACTTCCCTGCACTTCCGGAGTTTGCCGGGGTGAAGGTGTGTCATCAGACGCGTGGTCAGTGGGCCAAGGAGTGGGTGCCTTGTGAGCATCCGCGCGGAGGTACGTACTACTGGCTGACCGGTGGTTTCGAACCGGCGGAACAGGGTGTTGACGCCGATTATTGTGCGATGAAACAGGGCTATGTGGTGGTGACGCCCATCCGGATGGATATGACGGACTATGCGCTGTTGGAGTCGCTGCGTGAGTGGAACCTTAAATAAAACAACCATGAAATACTATCTAATTGTGGGGGAGGCATCGGGCGACTTGCATGCCTCAAACCTGATGAAATCGTTACAACGGGAGGATGCTGAGGCGGAATTCCGTTTCTTTGGGGGCGACCTGATGACGGAAGTGGGCGGTACGCGCGTGAAACATTATAAGGAACTGGCCTATATGGGCTTTGTGCCGGTGTTGATGCATTTGCCAACCATTCTTTCCAACATGCGACGCTGCAAACGGGATATCCTGCAGTGGCAGCCGGATGTGGTGATTCTGGTGGACTACCCCAGCTTTAATCTTTCGGTGGCTCGCTACGTGAAGCGCTTCTCGAAGATTCCTGTCTTTTACTACATTTCTCCGAAGGTGTGGGCGTGGAAGGAGTATCGGGTGCAGGCCATGAAGCGGGATATTGATGAGATTTTCTCAATTTTGCCTTTCGAGGTGGATTTCTTCCGAAAACATCAGTATCAGGTGCGTTATGTGGGCAATCCTTGTGTGGATGCGGTGGACGACTTTTATCAAGTGGAACCGGCCACAGCGGAGGCGTACCGCAAACAGCATGACCTTTCTCCGGAGCCGATTATCGCACTGTTGGCGGGAAGCCGGAAACAGGAAATCAAGGATAATTTGCCGGATATGATTACTGCCGCCTCACGTATCCCCGGTCACCAATTGGTGCTGGCGGGGGCGCCGGGCATCGACCGCGATTTCTATCGTTCGTTTTTGGAAGGACATCCGGTAAAGGTGGTTTACGGGGAGACTTATGCCTTGCTGAATCAGGCGCGTGCGGCATTGGTTACTTCCGGTACGGCTACGCTGGAAACGGCGCTCTTTGAGGTGCCGCAGGTGGTGTGCTACCACACACCGCTGGGAAAACTCATCTCTTACTTGCGTAAGAAGGTGCTGAAGGTGAAGTACATCTCTTTGGTGAATTTGATTGCCAACAAGGAGGTGGTACGTGAATTGGTGGCTGATACGATGACGGTGGATAACATGGAGAAGGAACTTCGCTCGTTGCTCTTTGACGCCAAGTATCGGGGCCAGATGATTTACAATTATCATCGTCTGAAGGATCAGCTGGGCGATCCGGGGGCTTCTCGGCGTGCGGCTCAACAGATGGTGGAAATATTGAAGAAACGATGAAAATTTCTATTTTACAGTGTGATATTCATTGGTGTGATGCCGAACGCAATCGCACTGAACTGACCGAACAGCTGCGGGCTCTTCCGGAGAGTGATATTTGTGTCCTTCCGGAGATGTTTAATACAGGCTTCTGCATGGAGCCTGCCGAGGTGGCGGAAGAGGTGAACGATTCGCCCACACTGCGCTGGATGCAGCAGATGGCGCACGAAACTGGGATAGCCTTGACGGGTAGTTTCGCAGTGAAGGAGGAGGGGCGTTTCTACAACCGACTCTATTTTGTGACGCCGGAGGGGAAATGCTCTTATTATGATAAGTCGCACCTCTTCACCTATGGCGGTGAGCGGAGGTGCTACACACCCGGTGACCATCGACTGACGCTGGACTATAAGGGATGTCGTTTTCTTTTGCAGGTTTGTTACGACTTGCGTTTCCCTGTATTCTCGCGTTGTCGGGGTGCGAATGATTATGAGGCGATTATCTATGTGGCCAATTGGCCCACTTCTCGTCGGGATGTCTGGAACACGTTGCTGAAGGCGCGTGCGCTCGAAAATCAGTGTTTTGTGATTGGCGTTAATCGCATCGGAGAAGATTTGCTTTGTCCTTACAACGGTGGCTCGCAGGTCTTCGATGCTTACGGAAATCAATTGGCGGTTTGTCAGGACAACGTGGCAGAGGCGGTGACCGTGGAGTTGGATTTGGAAAAGCTTCATTCGTTCCGCGATAAGTTCCGCGTATTGGAAGATCGAGATTTGTTTCAAGTGGGTGTGGAGTGAATCTCGCACTGACGGTAGATACAGATAAAATCATCGCCCTATCTTTCGGAAACTTTCCGAAGGGTAGGGCGATGATTCTTTATAAGGAAAGTGATTAGTCGAACTGCAGTTGGAAGGCGTTGATGAGGTGTTGAAGCTCGGGGT
>CAYSOW010000036.1:0-5856 GCA_964432715.1 uncultured Bacteroides sp. | reverse complement strand
AGTGATTAGTCGAACTGCAGTTGGAAGGCGTTGATGAGGTGTTGAAGCTCGGGGTTCTTCTGCTTCATCATCTCGAACTGTTCCTTGCGACTGAAGGCACGGACCACCTCTTTGGGGGCACTGACACGCACTTGCATCTTGATCTGTCGATTGTGGAGTGCATTGCGGAGATGCTGTTCGATGCGGCCGGAAAATCCTTGCAGATACTTCTCCACCAAGTCGTTGTCGACAATCGCTTCGAAAGTGTTGGCATCCAGGACAGCAAGGCGCATATTCTTCATACGATTGGCCAAAGCATTCTCTTCTTGCGGCAACAAGTTGGCAAACTCGAACCAATGGAAGGAGAGCTCCTGCTCTGCAAGGGGACGATCTGCTATGGGGGCTGCAACCTGTGGGTTGGCCACACTCGCGGTTTCAGCCGGTGAGGCAGAAGTCGCAACCTCCGTCTCCGAGTTTGCTTGCGCTTGCGAAGAGGGCACCGTTTCGTCCTTGCGCTTGATGGAGAGATTGAACGAATTGATTTTCATCGTTGGAATCTTCTTCCCTTCATTGGGCGTTTCCGGCAGCGGCGTACCGCTTCGGGTGAGGTTCACTCCGTAAGTTCCGGCAGCTTCTTGCACATTCCCGTTTGCAACTGCGTTGTTGCCCGTGTTCGCATTTCCGGCGTCGCCAGCACTCGCATTCGCATTTCCATTCACATTCGCTACTCCGACTTTAAAAGAAGTAGCACTACCGGCAGCCACCCGGGCAGCCAGTAACTTAAAGAGGGGTTTTAATCGTTTCGTAGGGCGACGCCCACCAACCTCGTCCGCATCCTCTTGCGTAATCTGAGCCACCTGAATCAAGGTGAGCTCCACCAGGAAACGCTTGTTCTTGCTGGCGCGATAGTTCAAGTCGCACTCGTTGCAAAGTTTCATGGCGCGGTAGAGGAATTTCTGCGGACAACGCTGTGCCTGCTCCTGATAGCGTGCACGCACAGCATCACTCACCTCCAGCAAGGGGAGGGTAGCGGCATCCCGACTTACCAACAGGTTGCGGAAGTGTGAACCCAGTCCGTTGATGAACTGCTGACTGTCGAAACCTTTCTTCAAAATTTCGTTGAACATCAGCATACAGTCGGTCACCTCATTCTTCAGGATGGCATCCGTAAACTTGAAGTAGTATTCGTAGTCGAGCACGTTCAAGTTGGCAATGGTATCTTGATAGGTGACGTGTGCGTTGGTGAAGCTGACCACCTGATCGAAGATGGAGAGTGCATCACGCATACCACCGTCGGCCTTTTGGGCAATCACTTCCAGGGCCTCCGGTTCTGCTTCCACCCCTTCGCTCTTCGCCACGTATTTCAAGTGTTCCACCATGTCATTCACCGACATGCGGTTGAAGTCGTACACCTGACAACGTGAGAGGATGGTCGGGATAATCTTATGCTTCTCGGTGGTAGCCAGAATAAAGATGGCATAGTGAGGCGGCTCCTCCAATGTCTTCAGAAAAGCATTGAAGGCATTTTGGGAGAGCATGTGCACCTCGTCGATGATATAGACACTATACTGACCAATCTGCGGCGGAATCTGTACCTGCTCAATCAGGTTACGCATCTCGTCGACGCCGTTGTTTGAGGCGGCATCCATCTCATGGATATTGAAAGAACGCTGCTCGTTGAAAGCCACGCAAGATTCGCACTCGTTGCAAGCCTCCCCGTTCTCTTTGGGGTGCAAGCAGTTGATGGTCTTAGCGAAGATGCGGGCACAAGTGGTCTTTCCTACGCCTCGAGGGCCGCAGAACAGATACGCGTGCGCCAGTTTGTGGTTGGCGATGGCATTCTTCAGTGTGGTAGTGAGCGCCTGCTGACCGACCACGGAATCGAAAGTCGCCGGACGGTATTTGCGGGCTGAAACTATGTAATTTTCCATTTTAGGGTTGTTTTTACTCGTTATGTTGCAAATGTACATTAAATTATTCTTTTCTGTATCGTGTGAAAAAGAAATATTTTTATCTTTGCATCAAAGTTAATAGATTATCAATAAACAATGGCATCATGAGTAAGGTAGTTATGTACTTGCAAAACGCACTCTCATTTGTTCGCAGAAACAAGTGTTGGGTGGCTTTCGGCGTCTTTGTCGTTATCATCTGTTTCTTGGATGCGAACAACCTGATGCGTCGCTTCGGGCATTGGCGTGAGATTCACAGTCTGCATGTGGAGATTGATGAGTATCACAAGATGTACGAGCGGGATACTGAGCGCTTGAAGGAACTGCAGAGCACACCGGAGGTCATTGAGAAAATTGCGCGTGAGAAGTATCTGATGAAGAATCAGAACGAGGATATTTATATATTTCAGGATAAAGAAAAGAAATGAAACAGAAATTATATGCGGCCGCTTCGGTGGTTGGAGGGGTGCTGCTCCTGGTAGGGGCATGTACGTTCATCACCGGTTGGGGCCTTTCTCCCTATCTCTACACCGTTGGGGCCATTGGGTTTGCCATTCCGCAGTTGATGGACCGTTACGAGGGTCCGAACATCGTGATTCGTCGTTTGCGCAGACAGCAGATGCTGGGCGCCTTGGCGCTGCTCCTGACCTCCTATTTCATGTTTACAGGTAGACACAACGAGTGGGTGCTCTGTTTGGCAGTCGCTGCCGTACTGGAGCTCTACACCGTCTTCCGTATCTCCAGCGAAGAGGCTAAAGATCAAAAGAAATAATCAAATCCTTCAACGATAATAAAAGAGGCTGCACCGTTCGATGCAGCCTCTTTTGTAAAGGTATATTGGAAAATTCTCCTTCAGTCGGAAATTATTCTTCATCCAACAGAATCTCCATAATCTGGCAAGCAGCTTTCGCTACAGAAGTACCGGGGCCGAAGATAGCAGCCACACCGGCTTTGTAGAGGAAGTCGTAGTCCTGCGCAGGAATTACACCACCGGCGATGATCATGATATCCTCACGACCCAGTTTCTTTAACTCCTCGATAATCTGAGGAATCAAAGTCTTGTGACCGGCAGCCAATGAAGAGACACCCACTACGTGAACGTCGTTCTCCACAGCGTCACGCGCAGCCTCGGCCGGAGTTTGGAACAACGGTCCCATATCCACATCGAATCCGCAGTCGGCATAACCCGTTGCTACCACTTTTGCACCACGGTCGTGACCGTCTTGTCCCATCTTGGCAATCATGATACGAGGACGGCGACCTTCTTTCTTCGCAAATTGCTCGGTCAGTTCGCAAGCTTTTTCGAAATCCGAGTCTTTCTTACTTTCTGATGAATACACGCCTGAAATGGTTCTGATAATTGCTTTATAACGACCAACAACCTTCTCGCAAGCGTAAGAAATCTCACCCAATGTAGCACGTACACGGGCAGCTTCTACAGCCAGTTCGAGCAAGTTGCCTTGCTTAGTTTCCACACACTTCGTGATGGCATCGAGGGCACGCTGAACCTCCTCTTCGTTACGACCTTCGCGCAGACGTTTCAAGTTCTCAATCTGCTCCAGACGAACGGCAGTGTTGTCCACTTCGAGGATGTCAATCGGATCTTCTTTCTCCAAACGATATTTGTTGGTACCTACGATGGTCTGTACGCCTGAGTCGATACGTGCCTGTGTACGGGCAGCAGCCTCCTCGATACGCATCTTAGGAATACCGGTTTCAATAGCTTTGGCCATACCACCCAGTTTCTCAATTTCCTGAATGTGCTCCCAAGCCTTGTGAGCCAACTCGTTGGTCAGTGACTCTACATAGTAAGAACCGCCCCATGGGTCGACATTCTTGCAGATGTAAGTCTCTTCCTGGATGTAAATCTGCGTGTTACGTGCAATACGTGCAGAGAAGTCGGTCGGCAAAGCGATGGCCTCGTCCAATGCATTGGTGTGCAGTGACTGTGTGTGACCCAGTGCTGCAGCCATGGCCTCGATACAAGTACGTCCTACGTTGTTGAACGGATCCTGCTCGGTGAGTGACCAACCTGAAGTCTGGCTGTGGGTACGCAGTGCGAGTGACTTCGGATTCTTCGGGTTGAACTGTTTCACAATCTTTGCCCAAAGCATACGAGCGGCACGCATCTTGGCAATCTCCATGAAGTGGTTCATACCGATGGCCCAGAAGAAAGAGAGACGCGGAGCGAAAGCATCGATGTCGATACCCGCAGCCACACCGGCACGGAGGTACTCCAAACCGTCGGCCAAAGTGTAAGCCAACTCGATATCAGCGGTAGCACCTGCCTCTTGCATGTGGTAACCGGAGATAGAGATAGAGTTGAACTTCGGCATCTTCTGTGACGTATATTCGAAGATATCAGAAATAATCTTCATAGAGAATGAAGGCGGATAGATATAGGTGTTACGCACCATAAACTCCTTCAAGATATCGTTCTGGATGGTACCTGCCATCTCTTCCAGTTTCGCACCTTGCTCCAGTCCGGCGTTGATGTAGAATGCCAAAATCGGCAATACGGCACCGTTCATGGTCATAGAGACAGACATCTTGTTCAAAGGAATTCCGTCGAACAACACCTTCATGTTCTCCAGTGAGCAGATAGATACACCGGCTTTACCCACATCACCTACCACACGTTCGTGGTCGGGGTCGTAACCGCGGTGCGTCGGAAGGTCGAATGCCACTGACAAACCTTTCTGACCGGAAGCCAAGTTACGACGATAGAAAGCATTTGACTCCTCAGCCGTAGAGAATCCGGCATACTGACGGATGGTCCAGGGGCGGAAAGTGTACATCATGGAGTACGGGCCACGGAGGTAGGGAGGAATACCGGCTACGAAGTCCAAGTGCTCCATGCCTTCCAAGTCCTCTTTCGTATAAACAGGTTTCACTTCAATGTGCTCGGGCGTCTTCCAGTTGGTCGTGATGCCGTTCGCCTTTTGCCAGTCCAAACCGTTCTGTGCCTGGATACCGGCGTAAATATCGATATGTTTAAAATCTTTTCTCATGGCTCTTCTTACTTAATGCCTAACTTGGCGTTGTATTGTTTTAAAGTGTCGAGTACATTGACGCGTACATGGATGAAGTTCTCGATGCCTGCAGCCTGAAGTTCCTCCATGCAAGCGGGGGCACCTGCCACGATAAACATGGCGCGACCGTTCAATGCCTGGAAGGCAGGGATAGCATATTCTGCATACTCGTCATCGCTGGAGCAGATCACTACGATATCTGCTTTTGCCTGCATTGCAGCCTCTACGCCCTCTTCTACACTCTTGAATCCCAGGTTGTCAATAACCTCATATCCGGCACAAGCCAAGAAGTTGCAAGAGAACTGTGCACGTGCCTGACGCATAGCCAAGTTACCGATGGTCAGCATGAATGCTTTCGGACGTTTGCCGGAAGCCTCGGTCTGCAGACGCAATGCCTCAAACTCACTTGCTTCACGGTCGAAGTTGAGGGTAGCAATCGGTTTCTCGCAGTCGCTGTGACCACCACAGCAGCAAGCAGCCTGCAACGGTTGTTTACCGTTAGAAAGTTCGTTGAAGTTCGGGTATTGGTTGGTACCCAACAGAATCTCTTTACGTTTAGACACCGCGATGTGACGTGCTTTGCCACTCTCGTTGATGTCGTTCTGTACGCGACCGGCTTTCACAGCCTCCAGGAAGCCGCCCTCCTCTTCAATCTTGAGGAAGAGTGCCCAAGCCTGTTGTGCGATGCTGTTCGTCAAGTTCTCAATGTAGTAAGAACCGGCAGCGGGGTCAACCACCTTATTTAAATGAGACTCTTCTTTCAATAACAACTGCTGGTTGCGGGCGATACGCTCAGCAAACTCGTCGGGAGTCTCGTAAGCTTTGTCAAACGGAGTGACGGTGATAGAGTGAACACCGGCCAGGGCGGCACTCATGGCTTCGGTCTGTGTACGCAG
>CAYSOW010000035.1:10041-20208 GCA_964432715.1 uncultured Bacteroides sp. | reverse complement strand
TGCACAAATCTTTGAGGTGTGTGTATTTTTTTGTACCTTTGCAGCCGAATTAACATCAAGGGTAACATTACATGAAGAAAACTCTATTGATTGGTGCGGTAGCATTATTCGTATCAACCTCCGCTTTTGCAGGAGATTACTTGACTAACACCAACCAGCATGCCTCTTTCTTGCGTATGCTCTCTCGTGGCGCCACAACGGATGTGGACGCGGCTTTGTCGAACCCGGCTGGTTTGGCTTTTTCTCGTCACGAGGGCTTCCAAATGGGACTTAGTATTCAGAGTGCGTATCAGACTCGTAATGTGGACGCGAACTATCAGGTGGCGAACTATGTGAACGAGGCGGGCACCAATGATTTTCAGAAAAAATATAAAGGTACGGCTTCGGCGCCGGTGATTCCTTCGGCTTTCGGTGCTTATAAGAAGGGTGATTGGACCATCTCTGGCTTCTTCGCTATCACCGGTGGCGGCGGTAAGGCTTCTTTCGATGAGGGTCTGCCGATGTTTGAGTCGGTGGCTATGGCGAAGTTTAATCAGGCGGGACTGGCTCCTTCGCTCTACGAGATTAGCAGCGCGATGGATGGCCGACAGTTTATCTATGCGTTCCAGCTGGGATTGACGTACAAGATTGGCGACCACTTCTCGGCTTTTCTGGGCGGCCGCATGAACTACTTCAGCGGGGGCTACAAGGGTTACCTGAACTTCAAACTGAAGGATGGGGTGACGGATTATCTGAACGCGGCTTACACGCAGCAATACAAGGCGGCGTATATGGCGGCGGGTCTGCCGGAGAACTTGGCGACGGAGCAGGCTATGGTGGCTGCTGCGGCGGCGGTGAACAAGGTGGAGACGACGGTGGCGGGCTCTAGCGTGGAGCTGGATTGCGACCAGACGGGCTGGGGCGTGACTCCGGTGATTGGCTTTGCGGGCGAGTTTGGCAAGTGGAGCTTCGGCGCGAAGTACGAGTTTATGACGAACCTGAACATTGAGAATGACACGAAGAAGAATACGGATCCGGAGGGGACGCTGAAGGATTATGCGCACGGAGTGAATACGCCGAGCGACATCCCGGCTTATCTCTCGGTGGCGGTGGGCTACAAGTTCTTGCCTTCGCTGCGTGCTTCGGTGGAGTATCACTTCTATGACGATAAGGCAGCGGGTATGGCGAACGATAAGCAGAAGTATCTGACGAAGGGTACGAATGAGTATCTGGCGGGTCTGGAATGGGACGCAACGTCGCAACTGACGCTGAGCTGTGGCGGTCAGATTACGGACTATGGTTTGGCGGATGGTTATCAGACGGATACAAGCTTCTCTTGCGACTCTTACTCGCTGGGTTTTGGTGCGCGTCTGAAGCTGAATGAGCGTGCCGACCTGGATCTGGGCTATATGTGGACTACGTATAGCGACTACACGAAGAAGTCGGAAAATTACAATGGTACCGGTCTTGCGGGTACGAATGTCTACAGTCGTACAAACAAGGTGGTGGGTATCAGCTTGAACTATAAATTCTAAAATTCTAAAAGATTGTATCTAGGTGATTGGTTCTCACACTAGGGTTGATTCCAAATAAAATAGTGAATCAAGTAGCAGTCGCTGCCATTGCTCCCTTGGGCTGGGTGCAGGCAGCGACTTTTTTTGTTTTGTAGTGACGTGTTTTCGAAGTATTTGCTTATATTTGTGCGTTCAGTATGAGCATTGAAACTGACAGGTTCCATCTGGTTGAATCAGATGAAATCTAATTTATTACACGAACATTAAATCTAACGTATTAAATCTAATGAAAAGAAAATTACTTTCACTTTGCCTGGTGGCAGTGCTCTCTCAGGGCGCAACGATGGCTCAACAGCCGGGAAAAGATGTACTTCCTTATCAAAATACGGAACTCTCGCCGGAACAACGGGCGGAGGATTTGCTGAAACGTCTGACGCTGGAGGAGAAGGCGCGACTGATGATGAATGGCTCGAAAGGGGTGCCGCGTCTGGGCATCAAGCCTTACGAATGGTGGAACGAGGCGCTGCATGGTGTGGCGCGCGCGGGACTGGCAACGGTGTTTCCGCAGACCATCGGCATGGCGGCTTCTTTTGATGACGACTTGCTGCTGAAGGTGTTTACGGCGGTCTCTGACGAGGCGCGGGTGAAGCAGCGGGCGTTTAGCGAGCAGGGCGACTACGGTCGGTACAAGTGCCTGACGATGTGGACGCCGAACGTGAATATCTTTCGTGACCCTCGCTGGGGACGCGGACAGGAGACGTATGGCGAGGACCCTTACCTGACGAGCCGCATGGGTATGGCGGTGGTGCGTGGATTGCAGGGACCGCAGGAGAGTAAATATAATAAGTTGCATGCGTGTGCGAAGCATTTTGCGGTGCACTCGGGACCGGAGTGGAACCGTCATAGCTTTGACGCGAAGGATATCTCGCTGCGCGATCTGTGGGAGACTTATCTGCCGGCCTTTAAGGCGCTGGTGCAGAAGGCGGGCGTGAAGGAGGTGATGTGTGCTTACAACCGCTATGAGGGCGATCCGTGTTGTGGCAGCAACCGCTTGCTGACGCAGATTCTGCGCAATGAGTGGGGCTTCAACGGTATCGTGGTCTCTGACTGTGGGGCGATTACCGACTTCTGGGCGCCGAAGAAGCACTTGACGCACGCGGACGCTACGCATGCTTCGGCCGGGGCGGTGTTGAGCGGTACGGATGTGGAGTGTGGCAGTAACTATGCCAACATTCCGGAGGCGGTGCGCAAGGGATTGATTCCGGAGGAACGGGTGGATATCTCGGTGAGACGTCTGCTGAAGGCGCGCTTTGAACTGGGCGAGATGGACTCGGTGCCGGCTTGGCAGGAGATTCCCGCCTCGGTGCTGGCTTCGGAGGAGCATAACCAACTGGCGCTGCAGATGGCGCGTGAGGGGCTGGTGTTGCTGCAGAACAACCGCAAGACGCTGCCACTGAACGACCGGATGACGGTGGCTGTGGTGGGTCCGAACGCCAACGACTCGGTGATGATGTGGGGTAACTACAACGGTACCCCCTCGCACACGGTGACGCTGCTGCAGGGCTTGAAACGGTTGCTCCCGGAGGGAAAGGTGATTTATCAGCCGGTGTGTGGCGTGACGGAGGGTTTCGTGCGACGCAGTCTCTTTGATCAGTGTCGCTCGGCCAAAGGCAACGGCTTTGAGGCAACTTACTGGAACAACTCGAAACAGGAGGGCACGGCGGCCACTTCGGTGCAACAGGCAACGGCTTTCACCTTTCAGGCTGCGGGCGGTACGGCTTTTGCCTCGGGTGTGAAGACGGAGGGATTCTCTGCGCGCTACGTGACGCAGCTGGTGCCGAACCATACGGGCAAGGCGTCGTTCCGCCTCTCTACAAACGGTCGACTGAACATGACGGTGAACGGGGTGGCGCTGAAGGAGGCGAACAACGTGAAGCAGCCTACATCGGTCTACACTTTCGACTTTAAGGAGGGGGAGACGTATGACATCGTGCTCAACTTTGAGCAGGTGAAGGGTAATGCTTATCTGAATTTCGACATCGTGGAGGAGCAACCTACGGAGGAGGCGGCACTGCTGAAGGCGCTGAAGAAGGCGGATGTGGTGGTCTTTGCCGGAGGAATCTCGCCGCAGTTTGAGGGCGAGGAGATGAGTGTCTCTGCGGAGGGCTTCCGCGGGGGCGACCGGACCTCTATCGAACTGCCGGAGGTGCAACGCCGCTGGATGCAGACGCTGAAGAAGGCGGGCAAGAAGGTGGTGCTGGTGAACTTCTCGGGCTCTGCCATGGGCTTGCTGCCGGAGTCGGAGTGTTGTGACGCCATTCTGCAGGCTTGGTATCCGGGTCAGGAGGGTGGTACGGCGGTGGCCGAGGCGCTCTTGGGTAAATACAACCCGGCGGGCCGTCTGCCCATCACTTTCTATCGCAGCATTGATCAGCTGCCCGACTTTGAAGACTATGCCATGAAGGGGCGCACTTATCGCTATTTCCAGGGTACTCCGCTTTTCGCCTTCGGTTACGGATTAAGCTACACGCAGTTTGCCTATCAGTCGGCACAACTGGACAAGGATACAATCTCCTATGGCGAGCAGGTGGCACTGACCATCCCCGTGCAGAACGTAGGCAAGAGAGCCGGCGAAGAGGTGGTACAAGTCTACCTCCGTCGTCCCGGTGATGCCGACGGCCCCCTCAAGAGTCTGCGCGGTTTTCAGCGAATCGCTCTGCAACCCGGAGAGACAAAGGCGTGCACCATTACGCTCCCTTACGAAAACTTCGAGTGGTTTGATGAGCAGACCGGCACGATGCATCCCATGGAAGGCACATACGAACTCCTCTACGGAAGTAGCTCCCGCGAGCAAGATCTGAAGAAAATCATGATAGAGGTGAAATGAAACCGGAAGAGTTGAGGTAAGGGCAAAAAAAAAGGGGTAACGCCTTACCCCAACCTTTTGTTAACCTTAAATCTAATACTATGAAAAACACGTTGCAAAGGTACGACATTTTCCGCACTCTCCAAATAATTCGGGCAGAAAAATATGTTTTATAACATATTTTTAGAGGGGTGCTTTGTATGAAACTTTTTATTAAGAGTCTTTTTTATTTCGAAAAATATTTTATAACTTTGCATTGTACGAACGAACACCTTATGAAGTATAACTTCGAATAAACGCAGAATTATGGCTAGAATAAGGTTTTCAAGGACGGTTCTACTCTTTGGTATCGTGGTGGTGGGCATCATGATAGGGACCTTCTGCTATGAAAAAATTGCACTGCGTGAACAAAATAGAGACATCAATCTATTCTCGCTGGTTCCCGAAGAGAGCGAGGCGGTGCTGGAAATAAAAGATGTACACAGTTTCTTCAGTAAACTGGAAGGGACTGCCTACTATCCCCACTTTATGGATGCGGAATCTTCTCAATTGATTCGATTGCTTCACCGCAATATCGGACTGCTCTCCAGTCAACAGACACACGGACTGAGCGGACGGGCCAATCGTCTGCTGATGAGCTTCCATGCCCCCGGCACCGGAAGAGATCAGGTGGTCTATGGCAGTCTGAGCCCCGACGACCATCACTCGCTGCGCCAGGCCTTTGAGCAGAGCGGCGTGATGAAAGATTATGCCAAGGAGACAGACTATCGGGGCGAGAAAATCTGGATTTTGCCCCTCAACAACGAGGAGTTTATCTCCTGCTACGTGCGCAAGAATTTCTTTGCCATCAGCTACGAGAAACATCTGCTGGAACGCGTGGTGGATGCTTATCTGGACGAAGACAAGTCGGTGCTGAAGGATCCGCTCTTCAAACAGCTGACCCGGTCGCACAGCAAATCGCAGCACAGCACTTACCTCTATATGCGGGCGCGCCCCTTCTGCGCATGGGCGGACTTCAACTTGCGACTGCACGACCGCGTGATCTATATGATAGGCGAAGGACATGCCGGCGATGGCGTGAATCCGAAGAAAATCTCTATGCTGGATGAGGAAGAGGCGATGAAGAAGGGCATTGACGGTACGCAACATGGCAACTCGAACTCGGTGCTGGCCGACTCGGTGTGGGCTTACACGCTCTACCGCGGTACGAAGGTGCACCTGGACGGCGCTCGGCTGCTGCCTGAGAAGACGGTGCTCTACGGGCTCTGCGCCATCGACCATCCGGAGGTGCTCCCCATCTCCTTCGGACAGACCGAAGGGAACGGGCACTATACGCTCTATGACTACCTGAAGGAGTACTCGCTGGGCGAGGTGCAGTGGACACGCTTTGAGGATGAAGATTCTGACGAGCTGCTCTGTGTGGCAGCCATTCCGATGCGGGCCGACGGAACACTGGCGGATGCGCGCTGGTACTCGCTCTGCTCGGCTCCGGCCGATCTGAAGGCGGTGAACGGGGTGAACTATGTGCGCTACACGCTGACGGTGGACGGGGAGCCGATGCTGGCCACTTGCTGGAACCATCAGCTGCTGCTCTCCACCTCGGGATGGAAGGCGCTGGAACGCTACATCCGTGCCGTGGAGCATGGCGAGGAGCGTGAGGAGATCTTCGGCGAGGAGGATGCGGACATGTTTCAGGATTTCAACCTGACGGCCTATGCGCATCTGGATGCGTTGCTGGATTATCCGCGGCTGTTCAAAGGACCGCTGACGCGCTCGCTCTTCCAGAATGAGGACTTGTTCCGCCACTTCAACACGTCGGTGCAGTTGCTCTCCTCAGACGATCATTACTACATCAATCTGCTCTTCACCTACAGTGATTAGTCGACGCTGATTTGCAGTCCGTCGTAGGCCAGATGCACGTGCTCGGGCAACTCACGCTCGCGCTCGGCATGCAGTCCCATCTGGTGACTCATATGGATGAAGTAGGTCTCACGCGCCCCAACCCGACGGGCGAACTCGAGCGCCTGCTCCAGGTTCTGATGCGTGGGATGCTCCTCCAGACGGAGCGCATTGACGATGAGCGTATCGATGCCCTCCAAGAGTGCGAACTGCTCCTCCGGAAAACTCTTCATATCAGTGATGTAAGCCATGCGGCCGATGCGGTAGCCCAAGATGGGCAGAGCACCATGCATCACGCGCAACGGCATAATCTCGGTGGTTCCCACACGGAACGGGGTGCCCGGCTCTATCTGCTCCAGACGAATCTTCGGCACACCGGGGTACTTGTGGTCGCCGAAGCAATAGGGGATGCGCTGACGCAGGCGAGTGCCCGTGTACTCCTCCACATAGATAGGAACCTCGCCCAAACGACAGAACGGACGGAGGTCGTCAATGCCCCCCACATGGTCATAGTGCTCATGGGTGACAAGCACGGCATCCAGTCGACGGAAATCCACCGTCATGATCTGTTCGCGAAAGTCGGGACCGCAGTCAATCAGGATACGCTCATGCTCCGTCTCTACCAACGCCGAAGCACGCAAGCGACGGTTGCGCACATCCGCAGAAGTGCAGACCGCACAAGTGCAGCCAATCTCGGGAACACCCGTGGAGGTGCCCGTTCCAAGGAAAGTGATATTCATCATCGTAAAAATACTTAGCTAAATAAAATTGACTTCGGGATGGATGTCAATGCCAAACTTCTCGCGCACGGAGGCACAGATGGCTTCCGAGAGCGCAATGATTTCAGCACCGGTCGCTCCTCCCCGGTTGATTAACACCAGCGGCTGCTTCTCGTGCACACCGGCATGACCCATCGAACGCCCCTTCCATCCGCAGCGGTCGATCATCCAGGCAGCGGGAATCTTCACCTGCTGCGCATTCACCTCATAGTGAGGCATGTCAGGGTATTGCTGCTGCAAAGCCTCAAACTGACTGCGGGGGATGACAGGGTTCATAAAGAAACTACCCGCGTTGCCCGTCTTCTTCGGGTCGGGCAGCTTACTCTCGCGGATGCGGATAATCACGTTGCGCACCGTGGCAGGGGTAATCTCCGAAGGATTCAGCTGCTCCAGTTCGCTGCGGATATTGCCATAGTCCAGGCGGAGTAGGGGATGCTTATCGAGGCGGTAAGTGACATACGTCACGATGTAACGCCCCTTCAGCTCCTGCTTGAAGATGCTGTCGCGATAACCGTAGCGACACTCGTCGACGGTGAAGGTACGAGGCTCGCCCGTGGCCACCTCCAGTGTCTCCACCTCCGTAATCAAGTCCTTCGCCTCCACGCCATAGGCACCGATGTTCTGCACGGCACTGGCGCCCACCTCGCCGGGGATGAGCGAGAGATTCTCCGCGCCACCCAGTCCCTGAGCCACCACGGAACCCACCCATTCGTCCCACGTCTCGCCGGCACCCACGCGCAGCCACACATGGTCGGCATCCTCGCGCACCGTTTCGCTGCCCAGAATGGCCGAATGGAGCACGGTGCCCTCATAACGACCGGTGAAGAGCAAGTTGCTGCCCCCACCGATGGCCAGCAGCGGTTCGCCCGGTTCCAGCTGCGAAAGAATCTCTTTCAAATCTTCCGCACTACTATATTCAATGTATCGTTTGGCGACCACGTCCATGCCGAAGGTGTTGTGCGCCAAGAGCGGATAGTCTGCGTATATGCTAATCATTTCAGAATGCTATATTATAATAAGGTATATAGATGAGGTTAATTGCTTAGGTCTTCAAACTGTACCAACTTCCACTCGCCGCGGATGCGCTGAAACTGCAAGGAACTGTTGTTGCCGTTGCCAATGCCGCGCAAGTCGACAATCTTGCGGTGAGAGCTCTTGGAGAACTGCTGACCATAGTCCACATTCGTCATGCGACGCGTGGGGAGCAACGGACGAAAAGCAAACCACTGGTCGGTCTCGAGGGTGGTCTCCAGAATCTGGAAATCATCGTCGGGGTCGGAAGTGACAAACTTCAACGGCTCCGCCAGGTGCTCACGCTGAAAGATAGAATCGTTGGCAAACTGATGGAAGAAGGTGAGGAAATCATCATCCAGCTCCTCGGCAGTGGGTTTCACCTCGATGCCCGTGAGCATCCAGAGCCCCTCCTGACGGCGGAACAGGTACTTGCGCACCTTGTGCGTGTCCAGATAGATCCACTCCACATTCACCGCGTTCAGGTCGGTGTTCGTGTCGAGGTCCATATCCTCCTCGCGGTCATAAAGCATCGTGTAGAAAGCCTCGTGGGTGAAGAGCGAGTCGTGCGTCCACTCCGACTCCTGGATGTAACTGGTAGACTCACCCTCGCGAACGGGCAGGGGGAAGTGGGTGCGTTTCTTCTGAAGACGCGTGTTGGCAGCGTAGTTGTAGATGAAGTCATCAAACAACCCGTCTGCATTCTTGGGCAACTCTGCGGGTGCAGCCTCTTCCAGCTGCTGCAGACTGTCGACGGCCTCGATGGAGTCAATCTGCGCCTCCGTCCAGTCGTCCGGTCCTTGCCCTTTCTTTGAACCACTACAGCCCGTAATGCAGGCTGTCGCTATGAATCCGATGATGATTGTTCTCATATAATGCTTAAAAACTTTGCAAAAATATCTCTTTTATTTCGAATTTCTATGGTTTGTTTGAAATAAATGCGTACCTTCGCTTCGATTTTAAGAAACGACGATTATTTCATCCATTATATGATTGAGAAAATTCAACAATTATTGGCTGAGATTGACAGCCTGACCGCACAAAATGCGGAGGAATTGGAGGCCCTGCGCATTAAATACCTGAGCAAGAAAGGTGTAGTGAATGCGCTGATGGCTGACTTTCGAAATGTGCCTGCTGAGAGCAAAAAAGAGGTGGGTATGAAGTTGAACGAGTTGAAGAATCGCGCACAGGAGAAGATTGCGGCGCTGAAGGAGAACTTCGAGACGCAAGATGCCGGTAGCGACGAACTGGATTTGACTCGTACGGCTTATCCTATTGAGCTGGGCACACGCCATCCGCTTTCGATAGTAAAAAATGAGATCATTGATATATTTTCACGTTTGGGCTTCTGCTTGGCAGAGGGTCCGGAGGTGGAGGACGATTGGCACGTTTTCTCGGCAATGAACTTTGCAGAGGATCATCCGGCACGCGATATGCAGGATACTTTCTTTGTGGAGGCCAACGAGGAGCATGTGACGAAGAACATCATTCTGCGTACGCACACTTCTTCGGTGCAGGCGCGCGTGATGGAGCATGCAGAACCGCCTATCCGTATCATCTGCCCGGGACGTGTTTACCGTAACGAGGCTATCAGCTATCGTGCACACGCTTTCTTCCACCAGGTGGAGGCGCTTTATGTCGACAAGAACGTTTCGTTCACCGACTTGAAGCAGGTGTTGCTGCTCTTCGCTAAGGAGATGTTTGGTGCGGATACGAAGATTCGTCTGCGTCCGTCTTACTTCCCCTTCACGGAGCCGAGTGCCGAGATGGATATCAGCTGTAATATCTGTGGCGGTAAGGGTTGCCCCTTCTGCAAGGGTACCGGCTGGGTAGAGATTCTGGGCTGCGGTATGGTAGATCCGAACGTGTTGGAACTGAATGGTATCAATAGTAAGGAATACTCGGGATATGCGTTGGGTATGGGTATTGAACGTATCACCAACCTGAAGTATCAGGTGAAGGACTTGCGCATGTTCTCTGAGAATGATACACGCTTTCTGCGAGAATTTGAGGCTGCCCGTTAACAGCTTCATGAAAGCGCCGTGAGTTTCGTTTTACGTAGAACTAGCTCACTTAATTTTATCGCTTTACCTAGAGAGCTAGGTAAGGCGATATCATT
>CAYSOW010000035.1:0-9941 GCA_964432715.1 uncultured Bacteroides sp. | reverse complement strand
CGGGTGATTGCTTACTTTGAGGAGGCGATGCCTGTGGCTGAACCGGAGTTGCACTACTCCAATCCTTTTGAACTGCTGATTGCCGTGATTCTCTCGGCACAGTGCACCGACAAGCGGGTGAATCTGGTGACTCCTCCGCTCTTCCGTGATTTCCCTACGCCCGAGGCTTTGGCGGCGTCGTCGCCTGAGGTGGTGTTTGAGTACATCAAGAGTGTCTCATACCCCAACAACAAGGCGAAGCATCTGGTGGGGATGGCGCAGCGACTGGTGGCGGAGTTTGGCAGTGAGGTGCCGAGCGACCTGGATCAACTGGTGACACTGCCCGGCGTGGGGCGCAAGACGGCCAACGTGATTCAGGCGGTAATTTTCAAGAAGGCGGCGATGGCAGTGGATACGCACGTGTTTCGTGTGAGTCACCGCATCGGCTTGGTGAGCGAGCGCTGCACCACACCGCTCAGTGTGGAGAAAGAACTGGTGAAGCAGATACCCGATGAAATCATTCCCAAAGCCCACCACTGGCTCATTCTGCACGGCCGATATGTCTGCACGGCACGTGCCCCTCACTGCGAAAATTGTGGTTTGCAATTGCTATGCAAACATTGCAAAAAGGGAAATGGGGCAGTGGATGCAATAAAAAATAACCTAAAAGGGAGGAAAAAGTAGAAGATTTAAAGCAAAATTGTGCGGGTTACTTTGCTTTATTTAGTAACTTTGCGACAGTTTATGTAAGTAGGTATTTAAAGAACAATTAAAAACAAGGATTATGCAAACAATTGACAACTTTAATTTTGCCGGTAAAAAGGCTTTTGTTCGCGTGGACTTCAACGTGCCCGTGGATGATAACTTTAACATCACTGACGACACTCGTATCCGTGCCGCTCTTCCTACATTGAAGAAGATCCTGGCCGATGGCGGTAGCTTGATTATCGCTTCTCACATGGGTCGTCCGAAAAAAAATCCGGATCCTAAATATTCTTTGAAACATATCTTGGCACACGTCTCTGAGCTGTTGGGCGTAGAGGTGAAATTCGCTGAGGATTGCCAGAAAGCACAGGCTCAGGTGGCTGCTTTGCAACCGGGTGAGGCACTGTTGCTCGAGAACTTGCGTTTCTACGCTGAGGAGGAGGGTAAACCCCGTGGCTTGGCTGACGACGCTTCTGACGAGGAGAAGAAGGCTGCTAAGAAGGCTGTGAAAGAGAGCCAGAAAGAGTTTACGAAGGTGTTGGCTGCTTACGCTGACTGCTACGTGAACGATGCATTCGGTACTGCTCACCGTGCACACGCTTCTACGGCTTTGATTGCTGACTACTTCGACGCTGATCACAAGATGTTCGGCTACTTGATGGAGAAAGAGGTAAAGGCTGTGGATAAAGTGATGAACGACATCCAGCGTCCGTTTACTGCCATCATGGGTGGTTCTAAGGTTTCTACGAAGATTGAAATCATCGAGAACTTGCTGACGAAGGTGGACAACCTGATCTTGGCTGGTGGTATGACTTACACGTTCAAGAAAGCGTTGGGCGGTAAGATCGGTACTTCTATCTGCGAGGACGACAAGCTGGATCTGGCTTTGGATATCTTGAAAAAAGCAAAAGAGAACGGCGTTAACTTGGTTTTGGCCAGCGATGCAAAAGTAGCTGACAAATTCGCTAACGACGCTAATACGCAGTTTGTAAACGCTGACGAGATTCCTGACGGTTGGGAAGGTATGGACATCGGTCCGAAGTCTGAGGCTGCCTTCGCTCAGGTAATCGAGGGTTCTAAGACCATCCTCTGGAACGGTCCTACCGGTGTGTTCGAGTTCGATAACTTTACCAGTGGTTCTCGTGCCGTAGGTGAGGCTATCGTGAAAGCTACCAAAGCAGGTGCCTTCTCACTCGTGGGTGGTGGCGACTCTGTAGCTTGCGTGAACAAGTTCGGTTTGGCTAGCGGCGTATCTTACGTATCTACCGGTGGTGGTGCTCTGTTGGAGGCTATCGAGGGTAAAGTATTGCCGGGTATCGCAGCTATCAAAGGTTGATTGAACTGACTGAATAGATATTTTGTTGAGTTTGTCATTCCGGGGAGTGCTTTCTGTGAGACTGCTTGTTCGGAATGGCAAACTCTTCTTTTATATATAGGACTTTACAGGACTTTAAGGACTTTACAGGACTTTAAGGATTTTACAAGATTTTACAGGAGGAGAATGAGCATGAGAAATTGCAAATGGTTGGTGGGGGCTTTGGCGCTCTGTACACTGGCACTGGGGGCTTGCCGTAAGGCGCAGACGGTGGAGGACGACAGCCGGTTCGTGAAGATCGGCTATCTTCCTTCAATCGATGCGTTGCCGTATGTGGTGGCGCAGCAGCAGGGAATCTTTGATTCGCTCCGATTGGCAGTGAAACTGATGCCGATGGCGGACGTGACGGACCGCGACACGCTCTTCATGCAGAAGGTGACCGACGGGGTGATTCTCTCGTCGGTGGAGGCGCTCCGTATGCAACAGCAGGGAGTCTCTGTGGTGCCTGTGGCGCCGTGTGAGGGGCGACTGATGCTGGTGGCTTCGGCCGACTCAAACTTCGTGAGCCTGAGGCAACTGGTGAACCGCTGTCTGGCGGTGGCGGACAAGAATGTGTCGGCCTACTATGCCGAGCAACTGATTACGCGCCTGAACTATACGACTGATCAGCTGGGAATGCCTTCGCTGGCGGATGAGGCGCTGCGCACGCAGATGCTCATTGAGGAGCAGGTGGACGCGGCGGTGCTCTCTGAACCTTACGTCTCAAAGGCGGTGGGCGAGGGGTGCAAGGTGCTGGCGGATTCGCGTACTTCGCGCTCGCTCTACTCGTTGCTGGCATTCTCTGACTCCATCGTGCAGACGCGTCGACCGGAGTTGCAGCAGTTGCTGATGGGCTATAACCTGGCGGTGAGATACATGAGCAATCGTCCGCAACGGGAGTGGTTGCCGCAGGCCATCGCTACGTTGGGACTGCCTTGTGTGCCCGATTCACTCCCTGCTTTCCGTCCGTTGCGACCGATGGAGGCTGCACAGCTGAACGCGCTGACTGACTGGATGAAGGGGAAGAAACTGCTGCCTGAGGAGGCGGCTCCGGCACGCGTGGACAACTCGCTGATGCAGGAGGCAATGAAACTAAACTAACTCGTAACCTAAACGTATGAATAAAGAGATGAAAAAAGAAGATGAGAAGACGGTGCTTCTGAGAAATCATGAACGGATAGAGCAGTTGCTGAACGAGCGACGACTGTCGGACACGTTTGTTTGCTTCGCGGAGAGTATGAATGTGTATGCTTGCTACGAGGCGGAAAAAAGGTTGGAAGAGCTGAAGAATACGTATGAGAGTATGTTCCGATATTTCCGCGAGAATCAGCAGGATCAGGGGCGTGAGAAGCGTTATCTGGACTTGATTCGACAGGCGTATGAGGTGAACGACTTGCTGGTGGATCACCTGGCGCTGGAGCATTGGGACTGCTTCGACTATAAACCGGAGGATTTTACGAAGATCTACGACCGCATGGATGTGGTGGGTTGGTTGCGTATCCATAAGGAGCATCTGCCGATGTTTCAGCAGTCGCTCCAACGTCATGAGATGGAAGAGGCGATGATTTCCATGTTTAAGACGCATGACTTGGTTCTGGATGAGTTCTTCCAGCGCATTTGTAAGACGAACTTGATGGATGAGGAGATGCTGGAAGCACTCTATCGCTGTCTGGCAGGCGAATGCAGCAAGGAGGATATGGGCTTGCTGGTGGCAGGCGTGACGCTGAGTGGCTTGCGCTTTTATGACACGAAGAAGGTGATTTTCTTGCTGGATGCTTACAGCGAGGGTGATCCGGAGGTGTCAATGCGTGGCTTGACGGGTGCGCTGCTGATACTGAAGCGTTATGATGCGCGCTATGCTACGGAGCCGGAGGAGTTGAGGGGACGCTTGGAGGACCTCAACCGGAAGAAGTTGTTCCGCGAGGATGTCTGCTGTGTACACTCCCGCTTGCTGCAGTCGCTCGAGACGGGCGAGGTGGAGCGTACGATGAATGCGCAGATCAGTGAGTCGATGAACGAGATGCTGAAGAAGACGGGGGGTAAGATTCCTCTGGATGCGGAAAAATCGAATCAGCTGGCTTCGAAAATGCCGATCAGCCGGAAGTTTATGAAGAGCATGGCGCAGTTCCAGGAGGAGGGATATGACGTGAATCTGGCTTCCTTCCGTAGCCTGAAGAAGATGCCGTTCTTTGAACGGATGCTGAGTTCATGGCTGATTCCTTTCACTCCGTTCTCGGAGGTGATCTATATGTTGCTTTATCATCTGTCGGACGATATGCGTGAGTCGTCGCTGCGAATGGTGGCGAAGCAGGGTTTCTGCGAGTCGGACAAGTACTCGTTCCTGTTTATGATGGCGAGCATGTATCATTCAGGCATGAAGCAGTCGCCTTTCCCAAAGTCGGAAGAGATGGTTCATGACCGTCGCTCGAAGGCGGAGAAGAGGGATGATGCGGTTCGCTTCTACTCGCACGACTTGTACCGCTTTGCCCGCATTCATGAGCATCGCGAGTACTATCGTTTCCCGTCGTCATTGGAGGAGTATCACTTCACGGAGTGCGCGGCTTTCCCGTGGATGAAGAAGGAGGTGGGCTATCTGCTGGATTTGGCGGAGAACTACTATGATGCGTTCAACTATGAGGAGGCGCTCTACTATTATCAGATGGCGGTGAAGGCGCCCGACTTTATGACGCTGGAGCTGGAGGAGCAGGTGGAGACTTACATTCGTCTGGCGGAGTGTCAGGAGGATGTGGAGGACTTTGAGGCGGCGGTGCGTACGTTGCAGACGGTGGAGCGGATGCAGCCGAACAATGAGTCGATGCTTTATCATATGATTACTTGTTACCGTCGCTGGGAACGCTTTGACGCGGCGCTGATCTATGTGGATAAGCTGAACGAGATTGAGGGGAATGAGGAGAATGTGCTGATGACGAAGGCGCTGATCTATATGCATCCGAAGGTGCATCGCATGAAGGATGCGCTGAAGGCGTTGCATGAGGTGGAGTATTACCATCCGGGTAAATCGAACATTCTGCGTGCCATCGGTTGGTGCTATTTCTTGCTGGGCGACCTGGAGAAGGCGGGCAAGTATATCGACCGTCTGGCGAAGGATAAGAAGTCGCTGCGCCATCTGGATTACTTGAACATCGGTCACGTGGAGTGGTGCCGTGGTCACTTTGACCGGGCGGTGGAGCTCTACCTGAAGGCGGAGGAGCTGTCGGATAGCTTTGACGAGTTCGAAGAGGAGCTGGAGAAGGATACGAATGCGTTGATCAAGAATGGTATCTCGCTGACGGATATTCGTTTGATGCGCGATACGATTCTGGAGAAGCTGCGTAGCAAGGAAGGTCCGAAGAAGAACGGATGATGCTGCGGTGGTTGAAAGATAAAAAGAAGGCTGTGCTTACCCTGTTATAGAGGTTGGCACAGCCTTTTTTATGTATTTAGCTTCGGCTCACTTGCAATCCTTTGCTGGAGAGCGTCATCTCCACGAAGCGGGCGCGCTCGTTGGGGGGATTGGAGGTAAGAATCTGCTTGATGCGAGCGGCTGCCTCGGGCGATTTAGCCACCATATAAAGGAAGCCTCCGCCACCGGCACCGGGCAACTTGTAGCCCAGACACTCGTCCTTGATCTGATTGATAATCGCCTCCACTGCCGGGGGATTGGTACCGTTGTCCAGCAGCTTGTTCTGCTCCCACGTCTTGCCCACCAAGCGACCATACTCTTTGAAGTCGCTGCGCTGGATGGCCTCATAGAGCTGCAACGCGTGCTGCTTCATCTCCGCCAGCATGTTCAGGTGCTCCGTAGAGTTGAGGAACATACCGCGCACAATCTCCGCCAAGATACCCTTGGCCGTGCGGGTGATGCCGGTGTAATAGAGCAGGTGGCACTTCTGGTACTCGGGACTCGTAAAGAGGTAGTCGGGCAACCATCGCACCGCCGGACACTGGTCGAATCCGCTCTTGGTCTGCAGCAGTTTGGCACCCTGCAACACACCGCCGTACTGATCCTGCCAGCCGCCACCGGTGGTGAGCAACTGCTCAAGCACAAGGGTGCGCAGACAAATCTCATTCTTATCCCACGCCAGTCCGCAGAAGTCGGACACCGCAGCCAAGACCGTAGAAGCCAGGATGGAGCTGGTGCCCAAGCCCGAGCCCGCAGGAACAGCAGAGAGCAGCGTCACCTCAATACCCGCTCCGAAAGCACGTAACTGCTCCTCCAGCGAGTGGAAGTTCTTCTTCGAGAAACCCGGTTGGAAACCCGCTAATACCAATGCCGCTTTAGGAATAGAGAAGGGCGAACCCACCTTGGCAAAGTCGTGCAACTCCTCGTAGGTGGTCACCTCCTCCATGGCGCCCAAGTCGATGGAGCGCAGGATGATTTTAAACTCCTTGCAAGGCTTCACGTACGTTTGCAGCGGTTGCTGACCGTTCAGCTCTACCGCGATATTCACCACATTACCACCCTCGTTGAGGCAGTAAGGCGGCGTGTCCGTCCAACCACCCGCCAAGTCGATACGCACCGGGCTGCGCGACCACACAATCTGGTCGGCATAGACATTCAGTTTCGGCTCCTGCTTGCGCGCCAAAGCCGTAGCGGTGAGTCCCTGACGAAGCAGTCCGAAAGCCTTGTTCTCCTCCTCCTTGAACTCCTCGCCCTTCAGCTGGCGCAGTTGAGCACGAAACATATGGTCATTGATGCGCGTCATGATGGGCGTCTCCTCAGGAAGCACCTCCGGCTCCGGCAATTGGAACCGTGCATATTCTTGGGCAGCATCCTTCAGGTTCACCTGATAAAAGACACTGCGACGATAGTTCTTAGCCAGCATCGGCCAGTTGAGCGCACGGAAGTACAACCGTTGCTCGTGGAGGCGGTGCAGGTTGGCATAAGCAGAAATCTCATCCGCTGAAAGACGTTGACTACGCAGCCAGAGCGCCTTCGCCTCGGCATCCTCAGTCTCCTCAATCATCCAACGGAAGAGACGACCCATCTCCTCGATGGAGTCGCAAACAGGGAAGAGACGAGCCGACTGGAGGTCCAGACAAGTTGCAGACTTCCCATCTTCAGCCAGCACCTCAGCAGACACCCCTCTTTGAGCCAGCCAATCCGTCATCGGTGCACCCATGAAGAGCGTAGAGGCATCGTTGACATCGCCCTTGAAGGCATCGTTGAAGCCGTAGCAGCGAGCCACATACGCCTTCTCGCCGTAAGGCACCGCATCCACACACACCTCCGCCGGCAAGTGCAAGTGCCAGTCGTTCTCGGGAATACCCGTAATCAGGTGGCGATGGTTAATCTGCCAATGTTTACCGATGAACGCATTCTCCACCCACAGTTCCGAGTTCTCCGCCTTCAGCGGAATCTCAATCACCGTGTTCTGCACAAACATCGCCGGGTGCGGCTTCACACTGTGCTGGATAATCTCGCGCTGATCGTTCACCAAGTTCTGGATAGCCATCGTAGACGAAATCAGTTCGCGGCTGGTGCCATAATGATAGAACTCACCGCCGGGAAGGGGGAGAATCGCCACACTCAGTGAGCGAAGCTCCTCATCCTCCACCTCCGGATGTTCGCCCAGCGCACGTCCGAAATCGGTATATAAATCGTAATATTTCAGTTGATCCCCCTGTTTGGAGCGTTTCACCAGCAACTCCACGGCACGGTCGCTCAGCAGCCACACACCGATGTCCATCAGGAAGAAGTGGCTCTGCATCAGCTGACTCAGGCGTTCCACCGACGGCTTCTGAAGCATGAAATCGAGCTTGTCGGGGTTCTCGCGTGAACTCACAAAGACACCGTGGTTCTTGGCCAGGTCGGGATTCACCCACAAACCATAGCACACCACATCAGCCTCCGGAATCTCTTGCAGCGCTTCCGTACAACGGATGTAGACATCTCCGCTCGCAATGAGCGTGTGGAGCGAATCGGGCGCCTGATCCATAATCTGCTTGTAGAGCGGCAATTGCAGCGAGAGCAAGTTCTGGCTCAATCGCTGACCTTTGCCCCAGCGGAACACCGGGATGGGGGTGAGTATCTTGCCGGAAGGAGCATAGCCGGGCAGACGACGACTCTGGCCTCCCGCATGCAGCAGGATGCGCTTGTCGCTCTTCAGCCACTCCGAGAAATCGCTCTGAGGAGCCCATGCACGTTGGCAAGCCTCCAGCAGCCAAGTGGTACCACCACCGGAACCCAGCTTGGCACCGATGGGATCGGAGGTGCAGAACCACTCATTAGGGTCGACCTCCTCTATCTCATGAAAGCAATTCACGAGGTTGGGGGGAAGGGATAATAGTTTCTTCATGAAAGGATCGGGCATTAATCGTTGGACGAAAAGAGTTTGATGCGCTGTTCCTCCGACAGCTTGCAGATGAGCAAGGTGTTGTCCTTCTCAGCCACGATGTAGCCGTCGAGTCCCTGCACTACCACCTTCTTCTCCTCCGTGGTGTGCACGATGCAGTTGCTGCTCTCATAGAGGTGGATGTTGGGACCGATGCATACGTTGCGGTCGGCATCCTTGGAAGATTGCTCATGGAGGGAACCCCATGTGCCGAGGTCGCTCCAGCCAAAGTCGGCCGGGAAGACAAAGATCTCTTCCGCCTTCTCCAGGATGGCGTAGTCCACCGAGATATCCTCGCAGTTGGGGAACTCCTCGTTGATGAGCTCCTGCTCACGGTCGGTGAAGTAGTAGGGCAGCAATCCCTCGAAAATCTTCGCAATGGCAGGCTGATAGACACGGAAAGCATTCACGATGGTGTTGATGTTCCAGATGAAGATGCCTGCGTTCCAGAAGTAATTGTTGCGCTTCAGATAGTGCTCGGCGGTGGCCAAGTCGGGCTTCTCCTTAAAAGAATCCACGCGGAACACCTCCTTGTTGGTGGATGAAGCCACGGTCAGGTCGGCCTCAATGTAACCATAACCCGTCTCCGGACGAGTGGCTTTCATACCCAATGTCAGGACGGCATCCGAATCGGCCGAGAAACTCATGGCAGAAGTTACCACGCGCTGAAACTCCTTCACGTTCATTACGATGTGGTCGCTCGGTGTCACCACCACATTCGCCTTCGGGTCTCTGGACTTGATTTTCCAGCTGACATAAGCGATGCAGGGCGCCGTGTTTCTGCGACAGGGCTCTTTCAGAATGTTCTCTTCGGGAATATTGGGAAGCTGCTCTTTAACGATTGCAGCGTATTTGTCAGAAGTGACCACCCAGATGTTTTCGGGGGGACAGATGCCTTCGAAACGGTCGGCGGTGAGTTGTATCAGTGTACGTCCGCAGCCCAACACGTCAATGAATTGTTTGGGTTTCTCCGGGGTACTCATCGGCCAAAAGCGACTACCGACGCCTCCGGCCATAATCACTAAATGATTATTCTTTTGTGCCATTGTTTGTACTATTATATTACTTGCTGCAAAAATAATGAATCTCCGCGGAATATTCTATCGAAATGGGTGAAAAAGAGAGGTGGAATGAAGGGAATCAAAGAAAGTGGAATTGAAAGTCGTCCGGCAGAGGTGGAGGTGAGTGGGGAAATGGACAGAAAGGGGAAAGAAAAAGAGGACGACCGGAATGCTTCCGTGTCGTCCTCTATCGTCGATTTAAAAGGTATTAGCAATACATGTTGACGATGGCCTCGTAGAGCTCCTGCTTGCCGCTGGTCTGCTTCGGCTCACCGTTGGCTTTGGCGTAGTTTACCAAATCCTCCAGATTCAACTTGCCCTCTTCGAACTCTTTACCCTTACCGCTGTCGAATGAAGCGTAACGCTCTTTGAACATCTTCTTGTAAGGAGACTCCTCCAACAGAGCAGCTGCTGACTCCAACGCACGTGCCATCACGTCCATACCGGCGATGTGAGCGATGAAGATATCCTCCAGGTCGGTAGAGTTACGACGGGTCTTTGCATCGA
>CAYSOW010000034.1:7042-20872 GCA_964432715.1 uncultured Bacteroides sp. | reverse complement strand
AGGAGCCACTTCATTCAACGAAGCGGCTCCTTTTTTTCTGATTTCATGCACCACTTTCCATAAAATTCTTTACTTTTGCGCACAATCTAAAGAAACTTGAAAGATGAAAGCAAGTAACAAAGTAACTCCGATACTACTCTTGACCGGTTATCTGGGTAGTGGAAAAACCACTTTGGTAAACCATATCCTTTCCAATGAGAAGGGAATCCGTTTCGCTGTAATCGTAAATGATATCGGCGAGGTGAACATTGATGCCGACTTGATTCAGAAGGGCGGTATCGTCAATTCAAAAGACGACAGTCTGGTGGCTCTGCAGAACGGTTGTATCTGCTGTACGCTGAAGATGGACCTTGTGAACCAGATTGATGACATCCTGAAGATGGGTAAGTTTGACTACATTGTGATTGAAGCCAGTGGTATTTGTGAGCCGGCTCCGATTGCACAGACCATCTGTGCCATCCCCCGCATGAAGACCAGTGGTCCGCTCTGTCGTCTGGACTGCATCACGACGGTGGTGGACGCCCTGCGCTTGCAGGATGAGTTCGCTTGCGGCGATGCTTTGACCAAGAAAGAGATTGGCGAGGAGGATATCGAGCGACTGATTATCGAACAGATTGAGTTCTGCAACTTGATTCTGCTGAACAAGGCTTCGGAGGTGACTCCCGAGGAGCTGGGCCGCATCAAACAGATTATCCGTACGCTGCAGCCGAAAGCAAAGATTATTGAGTGTGACTATGGTAAGGTGGAGCTGGATGAACTGATCAATACCGGTCTCTTCAACTTCGAGCGTACTGCCACTTCTGCCGGATGGGTGCGTGAGCTGGAGAACATCGAAGACGATGAAGACGATGATGATCATGACGAGCACGAGCACCATCACCACGATGAAGAGGAGCACGAACATCACCATCATCATGATGACGATGACGACGATGATGACGACGACGAGGAACATGAACACGAACATGAGCACGGACACCATCACCACCACCATCATCACGAAGGTGAAGGCGAGGTGGAGGAGTACGGCATTCAGACTTTCGTCTACTTCCGTCGCCCGGCCTTTGATATCCACAAGTTCGACCAGTTTGTCAGCACGAAATGGAGCAAGAATATCATCCGCGCCAAAGGTGTATGCTACTTCAGCAACAACAGTGATATGTCCTACCTGTTTGAGCAGGCCGGCCGACAGAAACAGCTGAAGGAAGCCGGACTCTGGTACGCCACAGCTTCCGAGGAAGAACTGATGCAGCTGATGCGTGAAGAACCGGGCATCCTGAAAGACTGGGACGACAAGTACGGCGACCGCATGGTGAAGATTGTCTTCATCGGACAGCACCTTGACAAAGAGGAAATCACCAAGCAACTGGATGCTTGTTTGGCCCTCTAAAAAAGTCTGAAATAAAGAATTGCGACAAAATAAAAATCGCACATTAGCGCAAAGAAGCATGGCAGCCCGTCTACAAGGATGTGGCTGCCATTCTTATTTCTACCAACTTTGGCGAAACGTCGTCTAGTAATTTGCTTTTTTTAAGATTTAATTTTAAAAATTGGAGAAACTTTCTTTTGTTGAGGATGGAAAAACCGTATATTTGAAGCCAAAATGTATAATTAAAAGTCGCATAATAACATGGAAAGCAAAATTCAAGAGCTTACGGATAAAATCTATCGCGAAGGGGTGGCCAAAGGCAACGAGGAGGCACAACGCTTGATAGAAAGTGCTCAAAATGAAGCACAATCTATTTTGGAAAATGCGCGCAGAGAAGCTGCAGCCATTGTAGCTTCCGCCGAAAAAGCATCCAAGGAAAAGGAGGAACACACAAAATCTGAATTGAAACTTTTCGCTGCTCAGGCACTCAACGCCCTGAAAACGGAAGTGACCAATTTAATCACCAACCAAGTGGTGAGCTCCTCAGTCAAGGAGGCTGTAGCCAACAAAGAAACCCTGAATTCTTTTATCCTGGCCATCGCCACCCAGTGGTCGGCCAACGAACCCATCACCATCTCTACGGCTGATGCGGCTTCACTGAAGAATTTCTTCCTTCAGAAATCAAAGAATCTATTGGACAAGGGAGTCAAAATTGAGCAAGTGAACGGTCAGAAGGCCCTCTTCTCTATCTCTCCGGCAGACGGCACCTACAAGGTGAACTTCGGTGAGGAGGAGTTCGAAAACTACTTCAAAGGCTTCTTGCGTCCGCAGTTGGTCGAAATGCTCTTCTAAAGTCATTCACACGTTATGAGTAACTACTATTGCTTGGTGACCGGCTTGCCGGAACTATCGATAGACGATGGAAAGTTGAACTTCTCGATGGCGGAGTTTCGGGAGCAAGTCTACCCGCAACTCACGAATGCCGACCGGAAGGTGATGGACCTCTTCTTCCTGCAGTATGACAACGAGGCGCTCCTCGCACTGCTGAAGGACAAGGAGGCTGCCATTGAGCCCCGCGGCAACTATTCCAAAGAGGAGTTGCTGGAGCTGCTGGAAGCGGTGAAGGAGGGGGAGCCGCGCAATGCGCATTATCCCGACTACCTGTACGACTTCCTGGAGGCGTATCAGCAAGGAACTGCCGGTGAGGAGGCTTCAGAAGATACCTTACTTGTTGACCAACTCTCTACCCGTTATTATAAGGAGGCAACGCAGTGCAAGAATCGCTTCGTTCGCTCCTGGTTCGAATTCAATCTGAATATCAATAATCTGTTGACGGCACTGACCGCCCGCAAGTATAAGCTGGACCTGGCTTCGCTCATCGTGGGCGACAACGAGGTGGCGGAGGCATTGAAGAGCTCTTCTGCACGCGACTTCGGACTGGGGGCAGGCTTGCTGGAGGAGTATGAGACGGTGGCGCGCATTGCCGAGTCGTCCGACTTGCTTGAGAAGGAGAAGAAGATAGACCGCGTGAAATGGGAGTGGCTGGAGAATAATGCTTTCTTCTACGACTTCTCCGTGGAGCGACTCTTCGTCTTCCTGCAGCAGTTGGCACTGGTGGAGCGCTGGACCACCCTCGACAAGGAGCAGGGTGCCGCTATCCTGAGAGGGCTCATCGCCTCGCTGAAAGAAGAGGTGAGTGTGCCGGATGAATTTAGACAATAAATAAGAAGAAATATATGATTACTAAAGGAACTGTTAGTGGCGTTATCGCCAATATGGTGACCCTCGTGGTTGACGGACCGGTGGCGCAGAATGAAATCTGCTACATCTCTACCGGGGGTGACCGTTTGATGGCCGAGGTGATTAAGGTGGTAGGTAAGCAGGCTTACGTGCAGGTGTTTGAGAGCACCCGCGGACTGAAGGTCGGTGCGGAAGCAGAGTTTACCGGTCACATGTTGGAGGTTACCTTGGGCCCGGGCATGCTGTCGAAGAACTACGACGGTCTGCAGAACGACCTGGACAAGATGACGGGTGTCTTCTTGAAACGTGGTGAGTACACCTATCCGCTGGATAAGGAGAAACTCTGGCACTTTAAACCGTTGGCAAAGGCGGGCGACCAGGTGAAGTCGTCGGCTTGGCTCGGCGAGGTGGAGGAGAACTTCCAGCCGCTGAAGATCATGGTGCCTTTCCAATGGAAGGGAACTTACACCGTGCAGTCGGTGGTGCCCGAAGGCGACTATCGCATTGAGGATACCGTGGCGGTGCTCGTGGATAGCGAGGGAAAGAGCCACGACGTGAATATGATTCAGAAATGGCCGGTGAAGACCGCCATGACCAACTACGTGGAGAAACCGCGTCCCTTCAAATTGCTGGAGACAGGCGTGCGTGCCATTGATACGGTGAACCCCATCACGGAAGGTGGTACCGGCTTCATCCCCGGTCCGTTCGGTACCGGTAAGACGGTGCTGCAGCACGCCATCTCTAAACAGGCGGAGGCAGATATCGTGATTATCGCAGCCTGCGGTGAGCGTGCCAACGAGGTGGTGGAAATCTTCACCGAGTTCCCCGAACTGGTCGACCCGCACACCGGACGCCAGTTGATGGAACGTACCATCATCATTGCCAACACCTCCAACATGCCGGTGGCTGCCCGTGAGGCATCCGTCTACACCGCCATGACCATGGCCGAGTATTACCGCTCCATGGGTTTGAGAGTGTTGCTGATGGCCGACTCAACTTCTCGTTGGGCACAGGCTTTGCGTGAGATGTCCAACCGTATGGAGGAGCTCCCCGGACCGGATGCCTTCCCGATGGATATCTCTGCCATCATCTCCAACTTCTACGGACGTGCCGGATATGTAGAACTCTACAACGGTGAGCACGGCTCCATCACCTTCATCGGTACCGTATCTCCGGCCGGTGGTAACTTGAAAGAGCCGGTGACCGAGAACACCAAGAAGGTGGCTCGCTGCTTCTATGCACTGGAGCAGGAGCGTGCCGATAAGAAACGTTACCCGGCAGTCAACCCGATTGATTCTTATTCGAAATATCTGGAGTATCCGGAGTTTGAGGAATACATCGCGAAACGCATCAACGGCGACTGGATTGCGAAGGTGAACGAAATCAAGACGCGTCTGTTGCGTGGTAAGGAGATTGCCGAGCAGATCAATATCTTGGGTGATGACGGTGTGCCCGTAGAGTATCATGTCATCTTCTGGAAATCAGAGCTGATCGACTTCCTCGTACTGCAGCAGGATGCCTTCGATGAGGTGGATGCCGTGACCCCGATGGAGCGTCAGGAAGAGATTCTGAACCTCGTCATCGACATCTGTCACACGGAGTTCTCATTCGACGGTTTCCTGGATGTAATGGACTACTTCAAAAAGCTGATCAACCTCGGTAAGCAGATGAACTATGCGAAGTATAAATCGGAAGCCTACGAGAACTACCGCAACCAAATTCGCGAGCTGGTGGCTGAAAAGAAAAGTAACGATTAATAAGGAGGAGCTATGACAACAAAAGCGTTTCAGAAAATATATACACAGATCAGCCAAATCACCAAAGCTACCTGTTCGCTGAAGGCAACGGGCGTGGGTTATGATGAGTTGGCAACCGTCGACGGTAAGTTGGCCCAGGTGGTGAAGATTGCCGGCGACGAGGTGACTTTGCAGGTGTTTGAGGGTACCGGTGGTATCCCTACCAATGCGGAGGTGGTCTTCTTGGGCAAGGCGCCTACACTGAAGGTGAGCGACCAGCTGGCCGGACGTTTCTTCAATGCGTTTGGTGACCCGATTGACGGGGGACCGGAGATTGAGGGTAAGGAGGTGGAGATTGGTGGACCGTCGGTGAACCCGGTGCGCCGTAAACAGCCGTCGGAACTGATTGCTACCGGTATCGCCGGTATCGACCTGAACAATACGTTGGTTTCTGGACAGAAGATTCCGTTCTTTGCCGACCCCGACCAGCCGTTCAACCAGGTGATGGCGAATGTGGCCATGCGTGCTGCTACGGATAAGATTATCCTGGGCGGTATGGGTATGACCAACGATGACTACCTCTACTTTAAGAATGTCTTCTCGAATGCCGGTGCACTCGACCGTATCGTCAGTTTTATGAACACCACGGAGAACCCGCCGGTGGAGCGTTTGCTGATTCCTGATATGGCGCTGACCGCTGCCGAATATTTTGCTGTGGAGAAGAATGAGAAGGTGCTCGTGCTGCTGACCGATATGACCTCTTATGCCGATGCGTTGGCCATCGTCTCCAACCGTATGGATCAGATTCCGTCGAAGGACTCTATGCCGGGTTCGCTCTATTCCGACTTGGCAAAGATCTACGAGAAGGCGGTGCAGTTCCCTGCCGGAGGCTCTATCACCATCATCGCCGTGACCACTTTGTCGGGTGGCGATATTACGCACGCTGTGCCGGATAACACCGGATACATCACCGAGGGACAGCTCTTTTTGCGTAGAGACAGTGACATCGGTAAGGTCATTGTCGATCCGTTCCGTTCGTTGTCGCGTCTGAAACAGTTGGTGAGCGGAAAGAAGACCCGCAAGGACCATCCGCAGGTGATGAACGCCGCCGTCCGTCTGTATGCCGATGCGGCCAATGCAAAGACGAAGATGGAGAACGGTTTCGACCTGACCAACTACGACGAGCGTACCTTGGCGTTCGCCAAAGATTATGCCGACCAGCTGCTGGCCATTGATGTCAACCTGAACACCACCGAGATGCTTGATGTGACTTGGGGCCTGTTCAGTCGCTACTTCCGTCCGGAAGAGGTGAACATCAAGAAAGAGTTGGTGGACGAGTTTTGGAAAAAATAGCATAGAATAAGAACGAAATGGCAATCAAATTTCAATATAACAAGACTTCGCTTCAGCAGCTTGAAAAGCAACTCAAGGTGCGCGAGCGTACCCTCCCTATCATTAAGAATAAGGAGAGCGCCCTGCGTATGGAGGTGAAAAAGTGCAAGACGGAAGTGGTGGAGTTGGAAGAGAAGCTGGAACAACAGATTCAAGCGTATGAGGCCATGTTCGCTTTATGGAATGAGTTTGATGCATCGCTGGTGAAAGTGGGCGATGTGCAGTTGGGCGTGAAGAAGATTGCGGGTGTGCGTGTGCCGGTGTTGGAGCGCATCGACCTGGAACTTCGTCCCTTCAGCCTGTTCAACAGTCCCAAGTGGTACTACGATGGTGTGGAACTGCTCCGGGCACTGGCGCAGACGGCCATCGAGCGCGAGTTCGCCGATGCCAAGCTGGGATTGCTCGACCATGCACGCAAGAAAACCACGCAGAAGGTGAACCTTTTTGAGAAGGTGCAAATCCCCGGCTATCAAGATGCCATCCGTAAGATTAAGCGATTCATGGAGGACGAGGAAAATCTGTCGAAGTCGTCTCAGAAGATTCTGAAGTCGATACAAGAGAAAAGAAAGGAGGAGGGAGTATGATTTCTAAAATGAGGAAATTTACGTTCCTGATATACCATAAGGAGTATGAGCGCTTCTTGAGCGGCATCCGCAACTTGGGTGTGGTGCATGTGGTGGAGAAGCAGGCGGGAGAACCCGATGAGGAGCTCCAGCAACTTTTGCAACGCAGTGCCCGCTTGAAGGGTTTGCAGAGCGAGATGGCGCTTCAGACGGCGAACCCCAATCCGGAATCGTTTGTGGCTACAATCTCTGAAGAGGAGTTGTGCGACGGTTATGCGCAACTGCAGGCGGGGGCGCAGGAGCTGAATCAGCAACTGCCCGCGCTGGAGAAGGATATTGCGCAGCTCTCCGTATGGGGCGACTTTCAATGGGAGTCGGTGGAGCAACTGCAACGCGCCGGCTGGGACTTTCGTTTCTTCTCTTGTCCTGAGAAGGATTATCAGGAGGAATGGGAGCAGCAGTGGGGTGCCGTGAAGGTGGCCGAGCAGAACCATCTGGTCTACTTCGTGACCATCAGTAACGAACCGGTAGAGCTGGGACTCGAACCGATGAAACTCCCTGCCGAGAGCTTGAGCGAACTGCTTCAGAAGAAGGAGCATTTGCTGGCTCAGATGGAGGAACAGAAGAACTTAATCAAGGAGTATTGCGAGAAATATGCGACGACCGCGGCTGCCTATGCACGCCGGGAGCAGGGCTTGATTGACCTGAAGAAGGTGAAGCTGAGCAGTGAGCGGAAGGCGGATGGTGCTGTGATGCTGCTGGATGGATGGGTGCCCGAGGAGGGCGTACAGAAGCTCGTTCAATGGCTGGAAGAGGAGCACTTCTACTTCGAGTCGCGTGTGGCACATAAGGAGGACAATGCGCCTATCAAACTGAAGAATAATGCCTTCACCCGGATGTATGAGGTGTTGACGAAGATGTACGGTATGCCCGATTATGGTGAGTTTGACCCGACCCCGATTGTGGCACCGTTCTTCACCCTCTTCTTCGCCTTCTGTATGGGTGATGCCGGTTACGGACTGGTGCTGATTGCTTTGGGCTTCTTCCTGAAGGCCAAGCTGGGCAAGTCGATGGCGGGCATGATGAATCTGGTGATTACGTTGGGTATCGCCACCTTTATATTAGGTACCATTCTGGGTACTTGCTTCGGTGTCGACCTCTTCCACCTGGATCTGCCCGACTGGCTGAAACAGTTTATGATTGTGGGTAAGATAGGGGATACCGCTTACGACAAGCAGATGTTGCTGGCACTCATCATCGGTGTGGTACATATCTGTCTCGCCATGACGGTGAAAGCCATTGTCTCTACGGTGCGCTACGGATTCAAAGAGTCGCTGAGCGCCTGGGGATGGCTGTTGCTGGTGGTAGGCTTTATCGCTACGGGTGGTCTGTCGTTCTTTGAGATTATCTCCGAGGAGGTTTCCACTTGGGCATTTATCATCATCGGTGGCGTGTCAGCGATTGGCATCTACCTGCTCAACAACTTCCGTCGCAACATCTTCGTGAACATCGGCGCCGGCTTGTGGGATACCTACAACATGGCCACCGGACTGATGGGCGATGTGCTCTCTTACATTCGTCTCTACGCCTTGGGCTTGGCAGGCGCGATGTTGGGAGGCGTCTTCAACCAGTTGGCATTCATGGTGCAAGAGGGAGCCGGAGGCATTCCGGGCTGGATCTTCTGCGGACTCATCCTCATCGTGGGCCATGCGCTGAACATTGCCATGTCCTGCCTGAGCGCCTTTGTCCACCCGTTGCGTCTGAACTTCGTGGAGTATTTCAAGAATGCAGGTTATGACGGAAAGGGCGAGGCCTACAAACCCTTTTCAATGATTCAAAAATAAATAAGTAAAAACAAATAAAAATAGAAGAATTATGAATGAAATTTTAGGTTATCTCGGTTTAGGTTTAATGTTGGGCTTGGCCGGCATCGGTAGCTGTTATGGTACCACCATTGCAGGAAACGCAGCAGAGGGCGCTTTGAAGAAAGACCCGTCGAAGTCGTCTTCTTACATGATCCTTTCAGCGTTGCCCGCAACACAGGGACTTTATGGATTCGTGGCATTCCTGATGACCATGGGTAAAGACTTCACGACTCAGGGCCCGTTGATGTTTGGTATCGGCTTGGGCGTAGGTATTGTTTGCCTCTTCTCAGCCATCCGTCAGGGTAAGGTTTGCGCCAACGGTATCTTGGGAATTTCTCAGGGTCACGACGTACAAACCAACACGATGATCTATGCTGCACTGCCTGAGTTCTATGCAATTTTGGCGTTGGTAGCAGCCTTAATGGTATAAGTTTTACTATTGTGTTTTCCATATTGTGATTAAAATTTAAAGTTGGAAAAGGGGCGCGTCGAGAGATGCGCCCCTTTTGTTTCTTGCGATTGAGGGCAATGTAACGTGAAAATATTTAAGAAATGCAAACGATGTCCTGAAACTTATGAATTGCCTTAAACAAGGAGTTTGTAAGGAATATTAGAAATATAAACAAGTGATAATCAAATATATTTTTATGAAATAGAACTCTCAATCCTTTTGTAATTCATGCGAATTTATTATTTTTGGCACGGAAATTTTTAAATTGATAGTATGGTAAAAGGATTATTGACTCCTGATTTTATTTTCGAAGTTAGTTGGGAGGTTTGCAATAAGGTGGGAGGTATCTATACGGTGCTCTCTACGCGTGCAAAAACCCTACAATCGGAGTTCCAAGATCGATTGATTTTCATTGGTCCTGACTTCTGGCAGGAAAAAGAAAATCCGTTGTTTATCGAAGAGAAGAATTTGTATGCCGACTGGATGAAGGAGGCTAGAGAGAAAGAGCAACTGAAAATCCGAATAGGACGATGGAACATTCCGGGAAGCCCGGTGGCTATCTTGGTGGACTTCCGTCCCTATTTCGAAATAAAGAATGAGATTTACGGGCAGGCTTGGTGTGACTATCAAGTCGACTCGCTGCACGCTTACGGCGATTACGACGAGGCCTCGATGTTCTCATACGCTGCGGCAAAGGTGGTGGAGAGTTTCTACCATCATGTCATCGGGGGCGGTAAGAAGGTGATTTACCAGGCCCACGAATGGATGACCGGTTTGGGCGCCCTTTACTTGCAGAAACACATTCCCGAAATTGCCACCATCTTCACTACGCATGCTACCTCCATCGGACGGTCGATTGCGGGCAATAACAAACCTCTGTACGATTACTTATTCGCCTATAACGGCGACCAAATGGCTCAAGAACTGAACATGGAGTCGAAACACTCCATTGAGAAGCAGACCGCTCATCATGTGGATTGTTTTACGACGGTGAGCGAGATTACCAACAACGAGTGTAAGGAGTTGCTGGATAAGCCTGCCGACGTGGTGCTGCCCAACGGTTTTGAGGATGATTTTGTTCCGAAAGGGGCAACTTTCACGCGTAAACGAAAGGAGGCGCGTAAGGCGTTGCTGAAAGTGGCGAACGCGGTGTTGGGCGATCAGCTGGATGATGATACGCTGATTGTGGCTACCAGTGGTCGGTACGAGTTTAAGAACAAGGGTATCGATGTCTATCTGGAGGCGATGAACCGCTTGAACCGCGACAGTCGTTTGCAGCGCAAGGTGGTTGCCTTTGTGAATGTGCCCGGTTGGGTAGGGAACCCGCGCGAGGATTTGCTGGAGCGCTTGAAGAGCGGAGCATCGTTTGACACGCCGCTGGAGTGTCCCTTCATTACCCACTGGCTGCACAATATGACGCACGACCAGGTGCTGAACATGCTGAAATACATCGGTATGTCGAACGATAAGAACAGTCGGGTGAAGGTGATCTTCGTGCCTTGCTACCTGGACGGTTCCGATGGCGTCTTCAATCTTCATTATTATGATATGGTGTTGGGTAACGACTTGAGCATCTACCCGTCGTACTATGAGCCTTGGGGCTACACTCCGTTGGAGAGTGCTGCGTTCAAAGTGGCTACCATCACCACCGACTTGGCCGGATTCGGCTTGTGGGTGAACTCCCTGTCGGGCAGTGCGCATACCTCTCTGAAAGAGGGTGTGGAGGTGATTCACCGCACCGACTACAACTACTCGGAGGTGGCGGATGCCATCAAGGATGCAGTGGTGGCTTATGCCGCCTATACGCCTGAGGAGGTGAAGGAGACGAAGAAACGTGTGGCAGCCATTGCCGAGAAGGCGCTCTGGAAGCACTTCGTGCGCTACTATTACGAAGCCTACGACTTCGCCCTGCGTCACGCTGCCGAGCGTTTACAAAAGTGAGTTAGAAAAGTTTGATTATATTATAAATTACAGAGACAGCAATGAAAATTAAAACAAGTTATGCAAATAACCCCAACTGGAGGGAGATTGCAGTACGTTCTCGCATTCCCGAGGAGTTGAAAGAACTCGAGGAATTGGCACACAACATTTGGTGGGCATGGAACTATGAGGCCACCAACTTATTCAAGAGCCTGAACCCTGAACTGTGGAGCAAAGCCGACCATAACCCGGTGCGCTTGCTGGAGTTATTGAGCTATGACCAACTGGAAGCGCTCTCTAAAGATAAGTCGATTATCGCTGAGATGAACAAGGTGTATGCCAAGTTCAGAGAATATATGGATGTGGAGCCTGATAAGAGTCGTGCATCCGTAGCTTACTTCTGTATGGAGTATGGCTTGAGCCACGTGTTGAAGATCTATTCCGGTGGCTTGGGCGTGTTGGCAGGTGACTACCTGAAAGAGGCTTCAGACAGCAACGTGGATATGTGTGCGGTAGGTTTCCTCTATCGTTACGGTTACTTCACGCAGACCCTCTCTATGGATGGTCAGCAGATTGCTAACTACGAGGCTCAGAACTTCGGTAGTCTGCCTTTGGAGCGCGTGCTCGACAAGGATGGCAAACCGATGGTGGTGGATGTGCCTTACATCAACTATCACGTACATGCTTTCGTATGGCGTGTGAATGTGGGCCGTATCGCTCTCTACCTGTTGGATACGGATAATGACATGAACAGCGAGTTCGACCGTCCGATTACTTACCAGCTCTATGGTGGCGACTGGGAGAACCGTTTGAAACAGGAGATCCTGTTGGGTATCGGTGGTATGCTGACCTTGAAGGCTTTGGGCATCAAGAAGGATGTATATCACTGTAACGAGGGTCACGCCGCACTCTGCAACTTGCAGCGTTTGTGTGACTACGTGAAGGAGGGCTTGAACTTCAACCAGGCGTTGGAGTTGGTTCGTGCTTCTTCTCTTTACACGGTACACACACCGGTGCCTGCCGGTCACGACTACTTCGACGAGGGTTTGTTCGGTAAATACATGGGCGGTTATCCGCAAATGTTGGGCATCTCTTGGGCAGAGTTGATGGATATGGGTCGTATGAACCCGGGCGACAGCAGCGAGCGCTTCTGTATGTCTACCTTCGCTTGCAACACTTGCCAGGAGGTGAACGCTGTGAGCTGGTTGCACGGAAAGGTTTCTCAGCAGATGTTTGCAGGCATCTGGAAGGGCTACTTCCCCGAGGAGAGTCACGTGGGTTATGTAACCAACGGTGTACACTTCCCGACTTGGAGTGCTACGGAGTGGAAGAAACTCTACGGCAAACATTTCGATCCGTCATACTACCGCGACCAGTCTAACCAGAAGTTGTGGGAAGCTATCTATAATGTGCCCGATGAAGAGATTTGGGCTACCCGTCAGGCATTGAAGACGAAACTGACCGACTACATCCGTCAGTCGTTCCGCGACGGTTGGTTGAAGCAGCAGGGTGATCCTGCCCGCATCGTCTCTTTGATGGAGAAGATCAACCCGAACGCGTTGTTGATTGGTTTCGGTCGTCGTTTCGCTACTTACAAACGTGCGCACCTGTTGTTCACCGACTTGGATCGTTTGGCTAAGATTGTGAACGACCCCGAGCATCCGGTACAGTTCCTCTACACCGGTAAGGCTCACCCGCACGATGGCGCAGGTCAGGGCTTGATCAAACGTATCGTCGAGATTTCTCGTCGTCCGGAGTTCTTGGGTAAGATTATCTTCCTGGAGAACTACGATATGCGTTTGGCTCGTCGTTTGGTATCGGGTGTAGATATCTGGTTGAACACTCCGACTCGTCCGTTGGAGGCTTCCGGTACTTCCGGTGAGAAGGCTTTGATGAATGGTGTCATCAACTTCTCTGTCCTCGATGGTTGGTGGTTGGAAGGTTATCGCGAGGGTGCCGGCTGGGCATTGACCGATAAACGTACATACCAGAATCAGGAGCAGCAAGACCAGCTGGATGCCGCTACCATCTATAAGTTGTTGGAGACTGAGATTGTTCCGTTGTACTACAACCGTAACGCGAAGGGTTACTCTGAGGGTTGGATCAAGACCATCAAGAACTCTATCGCTCAGATTGCTCCGCACTACACGATGAAGCGTCAGTTGGACGATTACTTCGAGAAATTCTATAACAAGGAGGCTGCCCGCTTCAGAATGTTGTCGGCTAACAACTTCGCAAAAGCCAAAGAGATTGCTCAATGGAAAGAGACGGTGGCTGAGCGCTGGGATGCTATTGAGGTGGTTTCTTCTGAGAAGAACGAGGAGATCCGCAAGGGTAACATCGAGAACGGTAAGCAGTATGAGATTAAATATGTCATCGATGAGAAGGGCTTGGACGATGCTATCGGCGTAGAGCTGGTAACGATTCAGACAGGTGCCGACGGTAAGGATCATATCTACTCGGTAGAGCCGATGGATGTAGTGAAGAGAGAGGGCAACCTCTACACATTCCGTGTGGTTCACTCCATTGACAACGCCGGTACGTTTAAGGTGATGTACCGTATGTTCCCGAAACATCCGGACCTCCCGCATCGTCAGGACTTCTGCTATGTTCGCTGGTTTAATTAATACTAAATAGGACTCCTGTGGGAGCTGTTTAATTAAGGTGAGTCCCGGGACTTCTTCGGAGGTCTCGGGATTTGTCTGTTTATAGGAGTAGGGTAGGCTCGGCAGACGAGATGCTTAAAAGAGAAAGGGCGTTGCAATCGTCAATGATTGATTGCAACGCCCTTTGG
>CAYSOW010000034.1:0-6942 GCA_964432715.1 uncultured Bacteroides sp. | reverse complement strand
GCCGCTTTTTCCTCGTCGCTCAGGGTAGTGTCTGTAGTCAACTCCTGATAGAAAGCCATCTCAACGCTGACCAAGCTATCGGTCTGAGTCTTGAAGTCATTGTAGATATCGTTGTTAGCGGTACCGGAAACATTGGCTTTACCCTCTTCGTTGAAAGTCACTACAATCTTACCTTTCTCCAAGAAGATAGGAGCGGCACCGGTGCGACCCTCTTTGTTGAAGGTAACGAAACGAACCTCAGTAGTGTCCGTCTGACCTTCGAATACGAACTCACCATTTGCGATGACAGCTGTGTCAATGGCAGTCCACTCACGATTCTCATCCATTTTCTGGAGCAATACCGTATCACCATCGTTCAAGCCGGGGATGGTACCGCTCACTTTGTAGCCGTTCTGAGGCTGGCAAGCTGCCAATGCCATGGCACCAACAGCTGCAAGATAAACTAATTTTTTCATTTGCTTAATTTAGATAATCATTCAAAATAAACATTCCATATAATATATGTCGTAATCCCCTTATTCGCCTCTCGGTGCGAAAGACAAATAAGGGGATTCCGTATTTCTTAGAACTTCTAACCGGTTGTCCGGATTAGATGATGTACTGCGAGCTGATAGACTCGTTGTTCATCACACGGCGGATGGTCTCAGCAAACAAGTCGGCAATGGTCAACTGTTTCACCTTCGCGCAATCGCTGGTGTAAGGGATACTGTCGGTGAAGACAATCTCCTCCAATGCAGATTTCTCTACGCGGTCTGAAGCAGGGCCCGACATCACACAGTGAGAAGCAATGGCACGTACAGAAACGGCGCCCGCTTCCATCATGATATCCGCTGCCTTCGTGATGGTACCTGCGGTATCCACCATATCGTCCACCAACACAACGTTCTTACCTTTTACATCACCGATAATCTGCATAGAAGCTACTTCGTTGGCTCTTACGCGCGATTTGTTGCACAATACCAAGGGCACACCCAGGAATTTAGAGTAAGTGCTGGCACGTTTAGAACCGCCCACGTCCGGAGTGGCAATCACCAAGTTCTCCAGTTTCAGCGACTGGATGTAAGGAATGAACACAGCCGACGCATAGAGGTGGTCAACGGGTACGTCGAAAAAGCCTTGAATCTGATCCGCGTGCAAGTCCATCGTGATGAGGCGGTCGATACCGGCTACGCTCAACAAGTCAGCGACCAATTTAGCGCCGATAGAAACACGAGGTTTGTCTTTTCTGTCTTGACGAGCCCAACCGAAGTAAGGGATGACAGCCACGATGCTCTTTGCAGACGCTCTTTTAGCGGCATCGATCATCAATAACAGCTCCATCAAATTGTCAGAGTTCGGGAAGGTAGATTGAACCAAGAAAACATCGCGACCACGAATCGACTCTTCGTAGGAAACAGCGAACTCGCCATCGGCGAAGTGCTGGATGTTCATGTTGCCCAATTTACATTGGAGGCTAGTACAAATCTTTTCTGCAAGGTATTTTGAGTTCGTTCCTGAAAATACCATAAAGGGTGCTTTTTCGCTCATGATTTTTGTAATAGAAGTTATCTATTTTTGTTTTAGTTTGCTGCAAAGTTATGAAATCTTCTTTACATAGCCTTATGATGTACGAAAAAATTATCAATTTCCTTTAATCAGTCAGCTTCTTCAGAACTCTAAAGTGCTCTATAATTCCCTTGTAATCAGGATTTGAGCGCATATCGAAACGATTCCATAAATCTCCAAGAATAGCTACGCCGCCGAACCCGTATTCCTTGGCTTCGGGGATACCTGCCTCGTCAATGCCGCCCAAAGCCATCACTTTCTTGTCGATGAGGCCTGCGCGTGCCGCCTTCTTTAGTTCCTCTTTGGAAAAGTAGGTGCGGTAGTTGCGTTCGGCAATGCCGTCGAAGGGCGGACTCAGCAACACGTAGTTGCAGGACGACTTACACTTCTTCAGTTCCTCCAGCGAGGAGCACGAACGACTCAGCGGTCCGCGGTAATTCTCGGGCGCCTTCGGGTTACGTTCGCTCAAGTGGATGCCCAGCAAGTCGAACTCAGTCTTCAGATAGAAGTGGTCGTGTGTCACAATCCGTTTATGGTAGCGCTCGGGGATGAGCGTTAGCAAGCGTTCAGAATACATCGGTTCCGTATCCGGTTTACGCAGATGCAGATAGTCGAGCCCTTCCTCAAAGAGGGTGGTAATAATTTTGTCCTCCTCAATGAAAAAGGTGGGAGGTGTGATCACAATTAGCTTCATAAACGGTACATATTTGCTGCAAATATAGCAAAAAGATGTGTAAATGTTCTCCAAGAGTCGTTTTTATTTCCTAAATGTACAAAGAAGGTCCGGCCCATGCTCAAAGAGAGCGCGAAGCCGGACCCCGGGATGACAGTGTCCACAAAGCAAACAACGATTAGATACGTCCTTCCACCACCTTCCAGTCAATCAAGTCCCACAACCGATGAATATGCTCGCTGCGGTTGTTTCGATAATCGATGTAGTAAGCATGCTCCCACACATCGAATCCCAGAAGCGGTTGCAGTCCGTTGCGCACCGGGTTGCCCCCGTTGGCCTCCTGCTGGATATGCAGGTGGCCGTTGGCGTGCAGACTGAGCCAGACCCATCCCGAGCCGAAGAGGTGTGCCGAAGCCTCCTCCATCTCCTGCTGCATTCGTTCAAAGCTACCGAAGTCGTTGCGAATCATCTCCCCCAGTTGTCCGTGCGGTTCCTTGTTCTTCTGCAGCGGGGTGAACTGAGTGAAATAGAGCGTGTGGTTGAGCACCTGTCCCGCATTGTTCAGCAGTGCCCCTTCCGGAGCCTGTTGCACCGTCTCCACCAGCGTCTTCTGTTCGAAAGGCGTCTCCGGCAGCAGTCGGTTCAAGTTGCTGAGATACGTTTGCAGATGTCGCCCGTAATGAAACTCAATCGTCTCGCGACTGAGAATCGGCTCCAGCGAGTCGAACGGGTAGGGCAGTTGAGGCATGGAATGTTTCATAAGTCAATCTTCAAAAATAGTTAGAGAATGAGAAAACAGTCGGCTTAGGCAGGAAGCAGTTCCTCCGTAGCTGAAGATAGAACAAAGGATGTAATGAAAAGGTTCAAACTTTATCGGCGGTTTATGCGGAATATTGCCTTGAAAATCGTACATTTGCAGCTAAACGAAAACGAAGATATGTCAGTCAATCTACAAGAATTAAACGAAAGTCAGCGCGCCGCCGTGCTCTTCAATGACGGTCCCTCCCTGGTCATCGCCGGAGCGGGATCGGGCAAGACACGCGTGTTGACCTACAAGATAGCCTATTTGCTGGAACAGGGATACCCCCCTTCGTCCATCCTTGCCCTCACCTTCACCAACAAGGCGGCGAAGGAGATGAAGGACCGTATCGCCAAGCAGGTGGGCATGGAGACCGCCCGTTACGTCTGGATGGGCACGTTTCACTCCATCTTCTCACGCATCCTGCGCACCGAGTCGGCCACGTTGGGCTTCGATTCCAACTTCACCATCTATGACCAATCCGACTCACGCAGTCTGATCAAGAATATTATCAAGGAGATGCAGCTCGACGAGAAGACCTACAAGCCTGCGACGGTGCAGACACGCATCTCTAACGCAAAGAACCACCTGATTCTGCCCGACGCCTACGCGGCCGACCCGCAACTGACGACGGCGGATGCGGAGGCGAAGATTCCCGCTACGCGCGAAATCTACCAACGCTACGTGGCACGCTGCAAGCAGGCGGGGGCGATGGACTTCGATGACCTGCTGGTCTATACCTATATATTATTTAAGGAGCATCCCGAGATACAGCGCAAGTACGCCGACCACTTCCGCTATGTGCTGGTGGACGAGTATCAGGATACCAACTACGCCCAGCATAGCATTGTGTGGCAACTCACTTCCGAGCGCCAGCGCGTCTGCGTGGTGGGCGATGATGCACAGAGCATCTACTCCTTCCGCGGCGCCCGTATAGAGAATATCCTCAAGTTTACGCGCCAGTACCAAGGAGCGCAGCTCTTCAAACTGGAGCAGAACTACCGCTCCACGCAAACCATTGTGCAGGCGGCCAACAGCCTCATCTATAAGAATCAGGGGCAGATTCGTAAGGAGGTCTTCTCTGAGAAGGAACAGGGCGAGCGCCTGAAGGTGTTCGTGGCCTACTCTGATATTGAGGAGGGAGAGATTGTGGCCAACCAGATACAGCAGCTCCGTCGGCAAGGCGGTTACAGCTATGCAGACTTTGCCATCCTCTACCGCACCAATGCGCAGTCGCGTATCTTCGAGGAGGCGTTGCGCAAGCGCTCCATGCCTTACCGCGTCTACGGTGGTCTCTCTTTCTATCAACGCAAGGAGATTAAGGATGCCATTGCCTACTTCCGCTTGGCCATTAATCCGCATGATGAGGAGGCGTTGCGAAGGGTAATCAACTACCCGGCGCGAGGTATCGGCAATACGACCATCGAGAAATTGGTGACCGCAGCGAACCAATCGGGCGTGAGCCTTTGGAGCGTGCTGGAGAACCCGTTGGGCTATGGTCTTTCGGTCAATAAAGGTACCGCAGCCAAGTTGCAAGGCTTTCGTGAACTGATTACGGAGTTTGGTGTTGAGGCTGGCAAACAGCGTGCAGATGAGTTGGGCCAGTTGATTCTCTCGCGCTCCGGCATCCGTGACGACGTCTATCAAGACCGCAGTCCGGAGAACCTGAGTCGTCAGGAGAACCTCGACGAGTTGCTCAACGGTATGCAACTCTTCTGTGTCGATCGGGAAGAAGCGGGCGACGAGCATCTCTCACTTCCCGACTTCCTCTCGGAGATTTCATTGCTCTCCGACCAAGATAATGATAAAACTGAGGACGAGGAGCGCATCACGATGATGACCGTGCACTCTGCCAAGGGACTGGAGTTTAAGAATGTCTTTGTGGTGGGCTTGGAGGAGCAACTCTTCCCGAGCGGTATGTGTAGCGACAATCCCCGTGGGTTGGAGGAGGAACGTCGTCTCTTCTACGTGGCCATCACTCGTGCCGAGGAGCATTGCATCCTCTCGTATGCCCGTAGTCGTTTCCGTTACGGAAAGACCGAACTGGGCAGCCCGAGTCGTTTCCTGAAGGATATTGATCCGCGCTATCTGGAGATGATGGATGGAGCCGGAGGAAGTCTCGGTGCTACTGCACGCCCGCAGGTTGGGGGAGGGCAGCGTCCCACTTCCTATCCCTGGCAAAGAGAGGTGGAGGCTCCGAAGCGTTCGGATTACGTTCGTCCTTCGCTGATGAAACAGAACCTGCGTCGTGTGCCGACATCCTCGAATCCGGTTCCGACTTCTGCTTCTGCTCCGGAAGGAGGCGTAACGGCCGGAAGTGCTGCAACCACCGGGCAGGCCAGCTTCGGTGGACAGACATTGCGGGTGGGGCAGACCATCGCCCACGATCGATTTGGAGTGGGAGAGATTACGATGGCTTCCGGTAGTGGTGAGAATGCCAAGATTACCGTCAACTTCCGCAATGTCGGCGAGAAGCAACTGCTGGTGAAGTATGCGCGCTTTAAGGTGGTGGACTAGCACCGCCTGTCGTATCATTAGGAATATACGTAAAGACAAAGAGATAAAAACATAAAAACGAAAATACACCTTATTATATATAATAGGATTTATGGAGAAAGAACAGATTGAGAAAGTGCCCTCTCCCTGCTATGTGATGGAGGAGCCCCTGTTGCGACGCAATTTGAGTTTGATCAAGTCCGTGAGCGAACGTGCCGGTGTGGAGATTATCCTCGCCTTCAAATCGTTTGCTATGTGGAAGTCATTCCCCATTTTCAGGGAATACATCAACTATACCACTGCCAGCTCTCTCTATGAGGCACGCCTGGCTTACGAAGAGTTCGGCAGTAAGGCACATACCTATTCGCCGGCCTACACCGAGGAGGAGTTCCCAACCATCCTCGATTGCAGCAGTCACGTCACCTTCAACTCCCTGAGCCAGTACCGTCGTTTCTATCCGATGGTGGCGCAGCATGCCGAGAAGGTCTCCTGCGGATTGCGCGTAAATCCCGAATATTCCGAAGTGGAGGTGGAACTATATAACCCCACAGCCCCCGGCACCCGCTTTGGAGTAACCTCCGACCAGTTGCCCGAACAGCTTCCCGAAGGCATTGAAGGCTTCCATTGTCACTGCCATTGCGAGAGCAGTTCCTACGAATTGGAGCATACGTTGGTACATTTGGAAGAGAAATTTGCCCGTTGGTTCCCGCAACTCAAGTGGCTGAACCTGGGCGGCGGTCACCTGATGACGCGCAAAGATTATGACGTGGAGCACCTCATCCGCCTGCTGAAATCGTTGCGTGCCCGCTATCCCTGGTTGCAAATCATCCTCGAACCCGGCTCAGCCTTCACCTGGCAAACCGGTCCGCTGATTGCCTCCGTGGTAGATATTGTAGAGAGCAGAGGCATTCGCACCGCCATTTTGAACGTCAGTTTCACCTGTCACATGCCCGATTGTTTAGAGATGCCCTACCAACCCACCGTGCGTGGAGCAGTCACTTTAGAGCCCGACGCAGTGAAAAATGCCCCCTTCGAGCAAAATATTTATCGTCTGGGCGGAAATAGTTGCCTCAGCGGAGACTATATGGGAAGTTGGCAATTTGACCATGAATTACAGGTGGGCGAGCGCATTGTTCTAGAGGATATGATACACTATACCATGGTGAAAACCAATATGTTCAATGGTATCAACCATCCCTCCATTGCCCTGCTGCACGGCAATGGTGAGCTGGAGGTCTATCGTACCTTCCAATACGAGGATTATAAAAATCGTATGTGTTAATGCATTTTTTTTAGCTGAAAAGTTTGCAGATTTAAAAATATGTTATACCTTTGCAACCGCAAATGAGAAACAAAACAACTCGTTTGTGATGCAAGCGGAAATAGCTCAGTTGGTAGAGCACAACCTTGCCAAGGTTGGGGTCGCGAG
>CAYSOW010000033.1:3178-20988 GCA_964432715.1 uncultured Bacteroides sp. | reverse complement strand
AAAAAATAATTTCCCCTAAACTCTTGACAGTGTGAAGGAAATTTCTGAATTTTGTAGAGACTTAAAAATGAAGCGATGGAAACTATTCGTAATTTTCGTCAGATGATAGAACATTTACGCTCGCTTCCCGAAAAGAAGCGCGTGGTCGTGGCTTGCCCACACGACGCTCACACCTTGGAGGCTCTGAAGATGGCCTTGGACGACCGGCTGATTCTGCTCTCTATGGTGGTGACCCCTCCTTTTGTCTCTCTTTGCCGGGAACTTTCAACGGACTATCCCGGAATGGTGAATTACTTCGTGGAGGCGGATATTGATTCGGCTATCGCGAAGGCGGTGGCGCTGATTCGGGGCGGCCAAGGGGATGTCTTGATGAAGGGGACGGTGAATACGGATAATCTGCTGCGGGCGGTGCTCAATAAGGAGCATGGACTGCTGCCGAAGGGACGGGTGCTGACGCATCTCGCGCTGACGGAACTGTCGACTTATCCCAAACTGCTGGTGCTCTCGGATGCAGCGGTGATTCCTCAACCCACTTATGAACAATATCGCGCTATGCTGGGGTATGCCCTTCAGTGCTGTAGACGTTGCGGTATTGAGGTGCCGAAGGTGGCGCTGATTCACTGCACGGAGAAGACGAGCGAGAAGTTCCCGGTGACGCTGAGCTATCAACAGCTGAAGCAGGACGCGACGGACGGGGTGTTCGGAACGGCGCTGGTGGACGGACCGATGGATGTGAAGTGTGCTTGTGATAGGGAGAGTGCGGTGATTAAGAAGATTGACTCTCCCGTGGCGGGCGATGCGGACGTGCTGATCTTTCCCGACCTGGAAGCGGGGAATGCGTTCTATAAGGCGCTCTCTTTCTTTGCGAACGCCTCGATGGCGGGGGCACTCGTGGGCGCTTCTTGTCCCATGGTGGTCTCTTCACGCAGCGACTCGGTCTACTCGAAATATGCTAGCTTGGCGCTGGCTTGCCTTTTGGAAAAAGAATCCTAACAGATAAAAACCTTATCGATGAAAATCTTTGTTATCAATCCAGGCTCTACTTCCACCAAAATCGCCCTTTATGAGGACGATGCACCTTTGTGGGTGAAGAGTATCCACCATCCGGCGGAGGAGTTGGCTCCTTTTCACCATGCGATGGAGCAGTATGATTATCGACTGGAACGTATCAAAATGGCGCTGGGGGAGACGCTGAAACCGGGCTGTTTTGAGGTGATTGTGGCGCGCGGCGGATTGCTGCATCCCACTCCGGGCGGTGTGTATGAGGTGGATGAACGGATGAAGGAGGACTTGCGGACGGCTCGCATGGAGCATGTCTGCAACTTGGGTGCGTTGCTGGCGGATGAACTGGCGAAGGAGGTGGGCTGCCGGGCATTGATTGCTGATCCGGAAGTGGTGGACGAACTGTTGCCGAAGTCACGTTTGACGGGCATTCCGGAGATTCAGCGGCATTCAGTCTTCCATGCGCTGAACAGTAAGGCGGTTTCTCGCAAATATGCCAAGCAGTTGGGGCGTATGTATGAGGAGTTGCGCTTAATTGTGGTGCATCTGGGCGGCGGCATCTCGGTGAGTGCGCACGACTGCGGAAGGGTGATTGATGTGAATAATGCGCTGAATGGCGAAGGACCGTTCTCGCCGGAACGGGCGGGTACGCTGCCGGGCGACCAGTTGGTGGAGCTCTGCTTCAGTGGCAAATATACCTTGAAGGAGATGAAGAAACTGCTGAACGGCAAGGGCGGACTGGTGGCGTTGCTCGGAACTAACCACGTGCCGCTGATTGTGGAGAAGGCGCAAAGAGGAGAAGAGCCGGAACGGCTGGTGCTGGAGGCGATGCTCTATAATGTGGCGAAGGCGATTGGGGCAATGCATGTGGCACTGCAGGGAAAGACGGATGCCATTCTGCTGACGGGAGGCATTGCTTACAGCGATTATTGCGTGCAGAAAATTGCGGAACAGGTGGATTTTCTGGCACCCGTGAAGGTGTTTCCGGGAGAGGACGAGATGAGTTCGCTGGCAGAGAATGCCTATGCGGCGATGATTGGGAACCAACCGGTACAAATTTACGCTCCCGACTGTTAACTTGAAGATATTGCATGAAATCTGCTTTTTATTTGTCGGTTTTCGTGATAAAAATATGATATTTTCTTTTGTATTGTCAGAATTATCTCTAATTTTGCACCGTCTTTAAAAAAGGAAAGATGATGATGAATTTTGTATATATTCTATTGTGCGGTATTATTATTCTACTAGGAAGCCTGGTCGGAAGTGAGTATCGTGCGTAAATATGTACAAAACAAGATATATAAAGCCTTTCTCACTTCCCTGTGTGAAAGGCTTTTTTAATATGAGTATTGATAATACATAGACCTTGAGAAATATGAGTGACAGATTATTTATTTTTGACACTACCCTGAGAGACGGTGAGCAAGTCCCCGGCTGTCAGTTGAATACAATCGAGAAAATTCAGGTGGCTAAGCAACTTGAATCGTTGGGCGTGGATGTAATTGAGGCCGGTTTCCCCATTTCCAGTCCGGGCGATTTCAATTCAGTGATTGAGATTTCTAAAGCGGTCACTTGGCCCACCATCTGTGCGCTGACGCGTGCGGTGGAGAAGGATATTGATGTGGCAGCCGATGCCTTGCGCTTCGCAAAACACAAACGTATTCACACGGGTATCGGTACGTCTGATTCTCATATTAAATATAAATTCAATTCTACCCGCGAGGAGATTATCGAACGTGCGGTGGCTGCCGTGAAATATGCACGTCGTTATGTGGACGATGTGGAGTTTTATGCGGAGGATGCCGGTCGTACGGACAATGAATATTTGGCGCGCGTGGTAGAGGCGGTTATCAAAGCCGGTGCGACGGTGGTGAACATTCCCGACACAACGGGTTACTGCTTGCCCGACGAGTATGGTGCGAAGATTAAGTACCTGATGGAGCATGTGGACGGTGTGGACAAAGCCATTCTTTCTACTCACTGCCACAACGACCTCGGTATGGCGACGGCCAACACGATGAGCGGTGTGCTCAACGGTGCCCGCCAGGTGGAGGTGACTATCAACGGTATCGGTGAACGTGCCGGAAATACTTCGCTCGAAGAGGTGGCAATGATTATCAAATGTCACCATGACATCGATATTCAGACCAATATCAATACGCAGAAGATTTATCCGACGAGCCGCATGGTGTCCAGCTTGATGAACATGCCGGTGCAGCCTAACAAGGCGATTGTGGGTAGAAATGCTTTTGCGCACTCTTCCGGTATCCATCAGGACGGTGTGCTGAAGAATGTGCAGACTTATGAGATTATCGATCCGAAGGATGTCGGCATTGATGATAACGCGATTGTGCTGACTGCTCGTAGCGGTCGTGCAGCGCTGAAACACAGATTGCACGTGCTGGGCGTAGACCTGGAGCAGGAGAAGCTCGACAAGGTGTATGAGGACTTCCTGAAACTGGCGGATAAGAAGAAAGAGATTAATGATGATGACGTACTGTTGCTGGCCGGTGCCGACCGCAGTCAGAATCATCACATCAAGATGGATTATCTGCAAGTGACCAGCGGTGTGGGCGTGCGCTCTGTAGCCAGTCTGGGCTTGAGCATCGCCGGTGAAAGCTTCGAGGCAGCCGCTTCGGGCAACGGTCCGGTGGATGCAGCCATCAAGGCGCTGAAGAAGATCATCAACCGCCAGATGGTATTGAAAGAGTTTACCATCCAAGCCATCAGCAAGGGTAGTGACGATATGGGTAAGGTGCACATGCAGGTGGAGTACGACGGTCGCAGCTACTACGGCTTCGGCGCCAACACCGACATCGTGGCTGCTTCAGTGGAAGCCTATATCGACTGTATCAATAAATTCGTAAAATAACTGACTAATAGCAAACATAATGGCAAATACATTATTTGATAAAATTTGGGACGCACACGTGGTGCAGAATGTCCCCGACGGTCCTACTCAACTCTATATCGACCGTCTTTACTGTCACGAGGTAACCAGTCCGCAGGCTTTTGAAGGTATGCGTACCCGTGGTTTGAAATGCTTCCGTCCGGACCATATCTACTGTATGCCCGACCATAATACACCGACTCACGATCAAGATAAACCGATTGAAGACCCTGTATCTCGTACGCAGGTGGATACCCTCGCAAAGAATGCGGAGGAGTTTGGCTTGTCTCACTTCGGTATGATGGATAAACGCAATGGTATTATCCACGTGGTGGGCCCCGAGAGAGGTTTGACTTTGCCGGGTATGACCATTGTTTGCGGTGACTCGCACACTTCTACCCACGGTGCCATGGGTGCGGTGGCTTTCGGTATCGGTACCAGTGAGGTGGAGATGGTGCTCGCTTCACAGTGCATCCTGCAGGCGCGTCCGAAGACGATGCGTATCCGCGTGGAGGGCAACTTGAACAAAGGGGTGACGGCGAAGGATATGGCGCTCTACATCATGTCGAAGATTACGACGAGTGGTGCTACCGGTTACTTCGTGGAATATGCCGGTTCTGCGGTTCGCAACTTGACGATGGAGGGTCGTCTGACACTCTGCAACCTCTCTATTGAGATGGGTGCCCGTGGCGGTATGGTGGCTCCGGATGAGACTACCTTCGCTTATATCAAAGGTCGCGAGCACGCTCCGAAGGGTGCCGACTGGGATAAGGCGGTGGCTTACTGGAAGACGCTGAAGAGTGATGACAATGCGACTTTCGATAAAGAGATTGTGTATGACGCAGCAGATATTGAGCCGATGATTACTTACGGTACCAACCCGGGTATGGGTATGGGCATCCGCGCTTCGATTCCGACCATGGATACGATGAGCGAGCAGGCTCAGATCTCTTTCAAGAAATCGTTGGATTATATGGGCTTCCAGCCGGGCGAGTCTTTGCTGGGTAAGAAAATCGATTATGTCTTCTTGGGCGCATGTACCAACGGACGTATCGAGGACTTCCGTGCTTTCGCTTCTTTGGTGAAGGGTCGCCAGAAGGCTGCCGACGTGGTGGCTTGGTTGGTACCGGGCTCTTGGATGGTCGATCAGCAAATCCGTGAAGAGGGTCTCGACAAGGTGTTGGAGGCTGCCGGCTTTGAGATTCGTCAGCCGGGATGTTCCGCTTGCTTGGCCATGAACGACGATAAGATTCCTGCCGGTAAATATTCGGTATCTACCAGCAACCGTAACTTCGAAGGACGTCAGGGACCGGGTGCACGCACCTTGCTGGCTAGTCCGTTGGTGGCAGCCGCAGCCGCTGTGACCGGAGTGATTACCGACCCGAGAGAGTTATTGTAATGCGTGTTCCACGAATGTAAAGAAGAAGACAATGAAACAAAAATTTGATATCATTACCAGTACTTGTGTGCCCCTTCCTTTGGAGAATGTGGACACCGACCAGATTATCCCGGCTCGATTCCTGAAAGCCACTACGCGCGAGGAGAAGTTCTTCGGCGATAACTTGTTCCGCGATTGGCGCTACAATCCGGATGGTTCGGTCAACAAAAACTTCGTCCTGAACGATCCTACTTACAGCGGTCAGATTTTGGTGGCCGGCAAGAACTTCGGTTCCGGCTCCAGTCGTGAGCACGCTGCGTGGGCCATCGCCGGCTACGGCTTCCGCGTGGTTGTATCCAGCTTCTTTGCGGATATCCACAAGAACAACGAGCTGAATAACTTCGTGCTTCCGGTAGTGGTCAGTGAGGAGTTCCTGGCTGAGCTCTTCGCCACCATCAAGGCGAACCCGAAGACGGAGGTGGAGGTGAACCTGCCCGCACAGACGATTACCAACAAAGGAAACGGTAAGAGTGAGCATTTCGAAATCAATGGCTACAAAAAACATTGCTTGATGAACGGATTGGACGACATTGATTTCTTGTTGACCAACAAGGATAAGATTGAGGCATGGGAGAGTGCGTCCAAATAGAAATCATGGATACGACGCTTCGCGATGGTGAACAGACCAGCGGAGTGTCGTTCATTCCTCATGAGAAGTTGCTGATTGCTCGTCTGCTGCTGGAAGAACTGAAGGTGGACCGTGTGGAGGTGGCCTCTGCACGGGTCTCTGAAGGGGAACTGGAGGCGGTAAGGATGATTTGCGATTGGGCGGCTCGTCACAACTTGCTCGACCGGGTGGAGGTGCTCGGCTTTGTGGATGGGGAGACTTCCTTGAAGTGGATTCAGCGTGCGGGATGCCGTACCTTGAACTTGCTGACCAAGGGTTCGCTGAAGCACTGCGAGCAGCAGTTGAAAAAGACGCCGGAGGAGCATATCCATGACATTCTGCAGGTGGTGAAGCGTGCCGATGAGATGGGCATTGCGGTGAATGTCTACCTGGAGGACTGGAGTAGTGGTATGAAGGATTCGCCGGAGTATGTTTTCCAACTGGTGGATGCGCTGCAACAAACTTCCATCAAGCGCTTTATGTTGCCTGACACGTTGGGTATCCTGAACCCGCTGCAGGTGATTGAGTACTTCCGTAAGATGAAGAAGCGTTACCCCGACTTGCACTTCGATTTCCATGCACACAATGATTATGACTTGGCTGTGAGCAACGTCTTGGCCGCGGTGTTGAGCGGTGCCAAGGGATTGCACACGACCATCAACGGTTTGGGCGAGCGCGCGGGTAATGCGCCGTTGGCCAGTGTGCAGGCTATCTTGAAGGACCACTTCAATGCGCTGACGAATATCAATGAGGAGAAACTGAATGATGTGAGCCGCGTGGTGGAGTCTTACTCGGGGGTGATGATTCCTGCCAACAAACCGATTGTGGGCGACAGTGTCTTTACGCAGGTGGCGGGTGTGCATGCCGACGGGGATAATAAGAATAACCTTTACTGCAACGATTTGCTGCCCGAACGATTCGGCCGTAAACGCGAGTATGCGTTGGGTAAGAACAGTGGTAAGGCCAATATCCGAAAGAACTTGGAGGACTTGGGCCTGGAGCTGGACGAGGAGTCGATGAAGCGGGTGACGGAGAAGATCATCGAACTGGGCGACAAGAAGGAGCTGGTGACGCAGGAGGATTTGCCTTACATCGTCTCGGATGTGCTGAAACATGATGCTCCGAGCGACCGGGTGGTGCTGAAGAGTTACTTCGTGACGCTGGCGAAGGGGTTGCGCCCCACGGCGACGTTGCGCATTGAAATCAACGGTAAGGAGTATGAGGAGAATTCCAGCGGCGACGGTCAGTATGATGCTTTCGTGCGCGCGCTGCGTAAAGTATATAAGGTGACGTTGGGGCGTAAGTTCCCGATGCTTCACAACTATGCGGTGACCATTCCTCCCGGCGGACGTACCGATGCCTTTGTGCAGACGGTGATTACCTGGAGCTTCGAGGGTCGCGAGTTTCGTACCCGCGGCTTGGATGCCGACCAGACGGAGGCGGCCATCAAGGCGACCATCAAGATGCTCAATCTGATTGAGAAGGAGTATGATGTTCAAACTGAATTAACAAACGAATAAAGATAGAATACAATGGATTTTAAAATTGCTGTTTTAGCCGGCGACGGTATCGGACCGGAGATTTCTGAACAGGGCGTGAACGTGATGAGTGCCGTTTGCGAGAAGTTCGGTCACAAAGTGAGTTACGAGTATGCCATCTGTGGTGCAGATGCGATTGATAAGGTGGGCGATCCGTTCCCCGAAGCTACTTTTGAGACTTGCCAGCGTGCTGACGCGGTGTTGTTCTCTGCAGTGGGTGACCCGAAATTCGATAACAACCCGACGGCCAAAGTGCGTCCCGAGCAGGGCTTGCTCGCTATGCGTAAGAAATTGGGCCTCTTCGCGAATGTGCGTCCGGTGCAGACTTTCAAATGCTTGATTCATAAATCTCCGTTGCGTGCGGAACTGGTGGAGAACGCGGATTTCATCTGTATCCGTGAGTTGACCGGTGGTATGTACTTCGGCGAGAAATATCAGGATAACGACAAGGCTTATGATACCAATATGTACACTCGTCCCGAGATTGAGCGTATCTTGAAGGTGGGCTTTGAATATGCCATGAAACGTCGTAAACACTTGACGGTGGTGGATAAAGCCAACGTTCTGGCTTCCAGTCGTTTGTGGAGACAGATTGCACAGGAGATGGCTCCTTCTTATCCGGAGGTGACTACCGACTATATGTATGTGGATAACGCTGCAATGCGTATGATTCAGGATCCTTGCTTCTTCGACGTGATGGTCACTGAGAATACTTTCGGTGATATTCTGACCGATGAGGGTTCTGTCATCAGCGGTTCTATGGGTCTGCTCCCGTCGGCTTCTACCGGCGAAAGCACTCCGGTATTTGAGCCGATTCACGGTTCTTGGCCGCAGGCGAAGGGCTTGAACATTGCCAACCCGTTGGCACAGATTCTTTCTGTAGCGATGTTGTTCGAGTACTTCAACTGTCAGGCAGAGGGCGCTTTGGTGCGCAAAGCTGTAGACGCTTCCATGGATGCATTGGTACGTACCGGTGATATCCAGGTGGAGGGACAGAAAGCTTACTCTACTTCTGAGGTAGGTGAGTGGATTGTGGACTACATCCGTAAGGCGTAATCACTTTTAAACCAAGATAGGCCGCCTGCTTTCTTCTCAATGAAAAAAAGAGGAAGCAGGCGGCTCTTTTTTATGGTTTTCTTTCTTGAAATGCGCTGAAGTATCGTATCTTTGTAGCTCGAAAATTAAAGACGAAAGCATGAAATCTATCCTCTCTATATTCCTGCTGTTGATGGCAGGAGCCCCTTTGAAAGCCCAAGATGAGGCTGTCGTGATGACGATAGGCGCGCACGAGATTAGTCGCTCGGAGTTTGAGTATGCCTACCGGAAGAACAATGCCCAGCAACAGACGTCGCTGGCCGACTTTACGCGCTCTTTTATCTATATGAAGATGGAGTCGCTCGAAGCCGGACGTTTGGGACTGGATACGTTGCCTGATTTTACGCAGAAGATGGAGGCGCTGGCGGCTTCGCTGCGTGCTGAACAGACGGCAGGTACGATGACTCCCGTGGAGCATCCTTATTGCCACTTGGCACACCTCTGCTACTATCTTCCGCAGCAGGCCTCTTCGCGACAGGTGCATGAGGCCACTGAGAAGATGAATGAAATCTACCGCGCGGTGCAGTCGGGCAAGTCGTTTGAAAGCCTGATTTATCAGGTGGATGCCGAGGATCATCAAAATCTCTTCGGCGAGGTGGTGACGCTGCCCAAACATCGCACGATGAGTGTGTTGGAGCAACAACTCTCTCGCTTGCATGTGGGGGAACTGTCTGAGCCGATTGTCTCTCCTGTGGGGGTGCATCTGGTGCAACTGCTGGCCCGTCACGGTGCTTACGGGGAAACGGCTACGGCCGGGGCGGAGGAGACTTCCGACGAGTATCGCGGCTATCTCTTGGCGGAGTTGCGTGACGCGTTGTTGGGCGAGAGCTTGCGCCGACAGCTGGACGAGGAGCCGGTGGAGGAGGAACAGCTGGAGCATTACTTCAAGGCGCATAAGGGTGACTACGACTGGAACTTGCCTCACTATCACGGGGCGGTCTTCTATTGTGCCAATGCGCAGACCGGCAAACAGATTAAGAAATGGCTGAAGGGGGTGCCGCAGGAGGCATGGTCCGACCGGGTGGAGAGTGAACGGAAACGCTATCCGAATCTCAGTTTTGAGGCGGAGTACGGACTCTTTCAGATTGGCTCTAATGCGGCCATTGACAAGCAGGTGTTCAAGCAGGGCAACTTTCAGCCGTCGCAGGAAAATCCGTATGTGATGACGTTGGGTGAGGTGCTGAAAAAGGGGCCGAAACGCTATACTGACATTCGCGAGCAGGTGGTGTACGATTATAAACAATCGCGCGAAAAGGAGATGATTGCCGCCCTGCTCAAAAAATATAAGGTTGAAATTAACCAAGAGGTTTTAAAAACCGTTAATAACCACGGTTAAAACCGATTAATGATGTATCTTCGTTGATTATTTGTAAAAGTAGACGCAAAATGAAGCATTTGTTCGAAACGCTCCTGCTCGCCGGTTGCCTCTGTGCGGCATGCAGCAAGCAGGTGGACCATCAAGGAAAGACGGTGCTGGTGGAAGTGGCGGGGCAATACCTCTATCAGGAGGATTTGACGCTGGCGGCTCCGGCAGGACTTTCCAAGGAGGATAGTGTGCTCTTTGCGGAAAACTATATTCATAATTGGATTGAGGATGCTTTGCTCTATCGTCGGGCGGAGCAGAATGTGCCCGATAATCAGCAGATTGATAAGCTGGTGGAGCATTACCGACGGGCGTTGGTGATGCATACCTATCAGCAGAATCTGATTGCGCAGAAGTTGTCGGCGGAGATTACCGATGAGGAGATTCAATCTTTTTATGAGAAGAATCCGTCGCTCTTCGTCTTGGATGCGCCGCTCATCAAGGGCTTGTTTATCAAGGTGCCTTTGAAGCAAGCGGGGGTGAACAAGGTGCGTTCGTGGTATAAATCGAACACAACGGAGGCGGTGGAAAACTTGGAGAAGTACTCGTTGCGTGGTGCCGTGGATTACTCCTACTTCTACGACCGCTGGGTGCCGGTGGCCGAGGTGGCGGACAAGATTCCGTTTCCGACTCAGGAGGTGGGGGAGTATCTGAAACAGCATCGTGCCGTGGAGTTGAAGGACAACGATTGCTGGTACTTCTTGCATGTGAGTGAATATTTGGCTTCCGGACAGGTGAAACCGTTGGAGGTGGCCCGTACGGAAATTAGAGAGATATTGGTGAACTTGAAGCAGGTCGACTTTATGCAGAAAGTGAAGGACGACCTGTTTGACAGGGCATCAAAAAAGAATGAAATAACCTATTATTATCTGGAAAATAAATGAAAATGTTGAACATGAAGAAACTGTTGTTCATCGGACTGCTCTTGGTTAGTGCCGGCCTGAAAGCACAAAACAATGTCATCGACGAAGTGGTTTGGGTGGTAGGCGATGAAGCTATTTTGAAATCGGATGTGGAAGAAGAACGTATCCGCGCCCAATATGAGGGAGAGAAATTGGATGGTGATCCGTATTGTGTCATTCCTGAACGGTTGGCTATTCAGAAATTATATCTTCATCAAGCGGCCATCGATAGTATCGAGGTGTCAGAGAGTGAGGTGCTGAGCCAGGTGGAACAACGTACCAACTACTATATTTCTCAAATGGGATCGAAGGAGAAGATGGAGGAGTACTTCCGTAAGTCGTCCACCCAGATTCGCGAATTGTTGCGCGACAATATCCGTGACGGATTGACGGTGCAGCAGATGCAGCGTGAGATTGTGGGGGATATCAAGATTACTCCCGCGCAGGTGCGCCGCTACTTCAAGGACCTGCCTGCCGACAGTGTGCCGTACATTCCGACACAGGTGGAGGTGCAGATTATCACCCTGGAGCCGAAGATTCCGCAAGAGGAAATCGACCGCGTGAAATCGCAGTTGCGTGAGTACACCGAGCGTGTGAACTCCGGTTCCACTCAGTTCTCTACCTTGGCGCGTCTCTACTCGGAAGATCCGGGTTCGGCCAAGTTTGGTGGCGAGTTGGACTTTATGGGTCGTGGTATGTTGGATCCTGCTTTTGCCAATGTGGCATTCAACCTGACAACCCCCAACAAGGTGTCAAAGATTGTGGAGTCTGAGTATGGATATCATATCATCCAGTTGGTGGAGAAACGCGGTGATCGTATCAAAGTGCGTCACATTTTGCTGAAGCCGCAGGTGGCTCAGGAAGATCTGGATGCCGGTGTGGCTCGTCTTGATTCAATTGCTGACGATATCCGCAACGAGAAATTCTCGTTTGATGAGGCAGCACAGTACATCTCCAGCGATAAAGATACACGTAACAACCACGGTTTGATGCCGAACAAAGAAACGGGTACTTCTAAATTCCAGATGCAGGAGTTGCCTGCTGAAGTGGCAAAAATGGTGGATAAGATGAATGTGGGTGAAATCTCGAAAGCCTTCACCATGATTAATGATAAAGGTAAAGAGGTGTGTGCTGTAGTGAAACTGAAAAGCCGTATCAACGGTCACAAGGCAACCATCACCGACGACTATCAGGAACTGAAGGAGACGGTGCTCTACAAACTACGTGCGGAGAAGTTGGATAAATGGATTCGCGAAAAGCAGAAATCCACTTACGTGAAGATTAATGAAGATTGGATTCATTGCGATTTCAAATATCCGGGATGGATTCATTGATGTTGAACGAAAAGAGACTCATGTTTAGAAAGAATAAACAAAATAAACCGAGCGGGCATAGAATACTTCTGATGGGCATTCTGTGCCTGTTTGGCATTCAGTTCGTGGCTCAGGTGCGACCGAAGAATCAGCAGCCGGAGAAGAAGGATCGTGTGTTCTTGCTTCATGCGGATGTGTTGCGTTATAATAAGGAGGAGAATCCGGAGGCGCAGATTCTGGAGGGTAACGTGAAGTTCCGCCACGATAGTGTCTACATGTATTGCGATACGGCTTATTTCTATGAGGCGAAGAACTCGTTTGAGGCGTTCGGTAACGTGAAGATGCAGCAGGGAGATACGCTCTTCCTTTATGGCGACCGTCTGTCGTACGACGGTAATATGGAGATGGCGCATGTTCGCGAGAATGTGCGTATGGAGAACCGTAAGACGGTGTTGCTGACGGATAGTCTGGATTACGACCGCCTCTACAACTTGGGCTACTTCTTTGAAGGGGGTACCTTGATGGATGAGGAGAATGTGCTGACTTCCGACTGGGGCGAATATAGTCCGGCAACGAAGCAGGCGGTTTTCAACTATAACGTGAAGTTGGTGAATCCGAAGTTTACGTTGACTTCGGATACGCTGCGCTATAACACGGCCACCAAACTGGCTCATATCGTCGGTCCGTCAAACATTGATAACGGGGAAAACCGTATCTATTCGGAGTCGGGCTACTACAACACGGCTACGCAGCAGGCGGAGCTGCTCGACCGTTCGGTGCTGGTTAACGGCAGTCGCGAGCTGGTGGGCGACAGTCTTTTCTACGACCGCGAGAAAGGGTATGGCGAGGCGTTCCGCAATGTGGTGATGAAGGATGTGCAGAACAAGAATATGCTCACCGGCGACTATTGTTTCTATAATGAATTGACCGGCTATGCGATGGCGACGGATCGGGCGGTGGCGGTTGATTTCTCGCGCGAGGATTCGCTCTTCCTGCATGCCGATACGCTGAAGATGTTTACCTACCATATGAATACCGACTCGGTCTACCGTACCACACATGCTTATCACAAGGTGCGCATGTATAGTCACGATATACAGGGCGTTTGCGATTCGCTTGTCTTCAACTCGCTCGACTCTTGCGCCACGATGTACGAGAATCCGGTGGTGTGGAACGAAGGACAGCAGTTGTTTGGTGAGGAGATTAAGGCGTACATGAACGACAGCACCATCGACTGGGTGCATATCATCAATCAGGCAACCTCCATCGAACAGCTGGATTCGGTGAATTACAACCAAATCAGCGGTAAGGAGATTAAGGCTTACTTCGCTGATCGCGAGGTGCGACAGGTGGATGTCATCGGTAACGTGCGCATCATCTACTATTCGAGAGACGACAAGGACAGCACGCTGATTGGTATGAACAGTGCCGAAACCAGTTTGCTGAACATCTATATGAAGGAGAAGAAACTGGAGAAAATCAAGGCCAGTGCGCAAGTGACAGGCACCATGTATCCCATGAGCCTGATTCCGGAAGATAAGCGCTACTTGCCTTTGTTCTACTGGTTCGACTATATGCGACCGCTGAATAAGGAGGATATCTTCAATTGGCGACCGAAGAAAACGGGTCAGGAGCTGAAGGCCTCTATTCGCAAAGAGATTCCGTTGCCCACATTGAAAAACTTAAAGAAGGAGTAATCGTATGGGAATGTTTAAAATGAGAAAGCCGCGCGGGTATACGCATGAATATATCTACGTGGATGAGCGCAAGGAGAAACTTCAGAAGATTGAAGAGACGGCCAAGCGCGAACTGGGCATGTTGCCCGAGAAGGAGTTCAGTCCGGAGGATATCCGCGGCGCCTTCGTGCAGGGAACCACCCATTTGAAACGTCGACAGGAGAGTGGCAAGAAGCCTTGGACCTATGGTTCTTTGCTGGTGGCCCTCGGTGCCTTGTTGTTTATTTTGCACTATCTGGTGACAGGTAGCTGGAGCTTCTAAATCGAACTTTATGAGTGATATTATACGTCTTTTGCCCGATTCGGTAGCGAATCAGATTGCAGCGGGTGAGGTGATACAGCGCCCCGCCTCTGTGATAAAGGAGTTGGTGGAGAATTCCCTCGACGCCGGCGCTACGCATATTGATGTGATTGTGGTGGATGCCGGAAAGACCAGCATTCAGGTGGTGGATGATGGAAAAGGGATGTCGGAAACCGATGCCCGTCTCTCTTTCGAACGTCATGCCACTTCGAAGATCCGGGAGGCGTCCGACTTGTTCGCCCTGCGCACCATGGGCTTTCGTGGTGAGGCGTTGGCTTCTATCGCGGCGGTGGCGCAGGTGGAACTCTACACCCGTCAAGCCTCGGAGGAGTTGGGTACGGCGCTATGTATCTCCGGTTCGAAGGTGGAGAGTCAGGAAGTCACTTCCTGTCCGGTGGGGTGCAACTTTATCGTGAAGAATCTCTTCTTCAATATCCCCGCGCGCCGCAAGTTCCTCAAGTCGAATCAGACGGAGCTGAGTAATATCCTGGCCGAGTTTGAGCGTATCGTCCTGGTGCATCCGGAGGTCTCCTTCACGCTGCATCACAACGAAACCGAACTGTTCAATCTGCCGAATACCACCTTCCGCCAACGTTTGGTGGATGTCTTCGGACGTAAACTCAATCAGCAGTTGCTTACGGTGGAGGTGGACACCACCATGATTAAAATATCCGGTGTGGTGGGCACTCCGGAGAGCTCGCGCAAGAAAGGCGCCCATCAATATTTCTTTGTGAACGGTCGTTACATGCGCCATCCCTACTTCCACAAGGCGGTGATGGATGCCTACGAACGGTTGATTCCGGTGGGCGAGCAAGTCTCCTATTTCCTCTGTCTGGAGATAGATCCGGCCAATATTGATGTCAATATCCATCCGACCAAAACGGAAATCAAATTTGATAATGAACAAGCCATTTGGCAAATCATTGCAGCGGCTGTGAAAGAGTCGTTGGGCAAATTCAATGCTATCCCCTCCATCGATTTCGATACCGAGGGCATGTTGGAGATGCCGGCTTATGAAGAAAAGGGTGGGGAAGCAGCTCCCTCTGCGGGATACAACCCCAACTTCAATCCTTTTACCAGCAGTGAAACCACGACCTACCGTTCGCGTCTCTCTTCCGATTGGGGTGCGGGGGATGATCGTCGTTCGGAAAACTCCTTCGCTTCGGGTGGTTCTTATACTTCCAAAGCTTCATTCCAGTCGGGTGCTTCCGGTGGCGCGTTTCAATCAGTCGTTCCCGGAGATGCATTCCAATCCGGCGCATCCGGTAGCATGTCTCAATCCGGTGCCACTGGTGGCGCATTCCAATCCGGTGTGTCCGGCACATCCGGAGATTCCGATTCCTTTCCTCAGGAAACGAATGGTTCCATGGAAGGAATTCCTTTCGCAGGAGGTGCTTCCGGCGGCTTTGTCTCTGCGGCTTCTTTCCAATCGGCAGCCTCTACACCGGCGAACGCATCAGCAGTGAATGGCGAAGGGGAAGAAGAACCCTTACTCTTTGACCCGTCGGCCATGCCCCATCCACAAGAGATGGAGCTACCCGGTACAGCACAGGCAGTACCCTCACAGCTGAATCAGAAACAGCCGATGGTGGAGACCGCCTCGCGTCATTATCAGTTTAAAGGACGTTACATCCTTACATCGCTCAAGTCGGGATTGGTGATTATCGATCAGCAGCGGGCTCACGTGCGCGTCTTGTTCGATCGATTCCTCTCGCAGATAGAGGCCAAACAAGGTATCTCGCAGGGCGTACTTTTCCCGGAGATTGTACAATTCCCGCCCTCGGAAGCGGTGATTGTGGAGGAAATTACCGATGAGTTGACCGCAGTGGGCTTCGACTTGTCCAATTTGGGAGGTGGCAGTTATGCCATCAACGGCATCCCGTCGGGTACGGAAGGACTGAATGCTCCCGAACTGTTGCGTAATATGGTGCATACGGCGTTGGAGAAGGGGAACGATGTGAAACAAGAAATTCAGGAAATCGTAGCCCTCTCTTTGGCAAAAGCCTCGGCTATCGTGCCCGGACAATTGTTGAGTAATGAAGAGATGAACAACTTGGTGGAATCCCTGTTCCTCTGTCCGACGCCCAACTATACCCCCGACGGCAAAATTGTTCTTTCTGTACTTTCTGAGGCGGAAATTGAAAAATTATTTTGAGATTCCTATATATAATAAGGAGTATAAAGAAAAAATACATAAATATTTCATTTTTTTTAGGAATATATTTGTAGTTCCTATTTTTTTATTTATTTTTGCCCCGAAATAGCCGTTGGAAAGACTACGTCTACTCCGATGGAAAAAGAGAAATGAAAATCGTTGTCCCCAAACAATTTCGTCTGAAGGACGTTATTTATGGGTAATAATGAATATAATAAAAACGTGTTTTTTAAAATAGAAAAGAGTATGAAAAAGTTAATGATTGTACTGGCTATGGCCGGTTTGTCTACTGGCGCTTTCGCTCAGCAGACAAATGAAGTTGTTAATGTGCCTACTGAAAAGTATAGCGTATCAACAAATTCATTCTGGAGCAATTGGTTCCTGCAGGTAGGTGCTGATTATTCAGCATTCTATTCAAATCAGGAGCAGGGTGTTTCTAAAAGCCCGTTGAAAACTTTGAGACGTGACTACGGTTTCGACGTAGCTATCGGTAAATGGTTTACTCCGGGTCTTGGTTTGCGTACCAAATTCAACGGTATCTGGGGCAAACAAGTAAACACTCCGAGCACTTCAGGTAAATTCGATTACTACAACTTGCACGAGGATGTATTGTTCAACTTGAGCAACATGCTTTGCGGTTATAGCGACACTCGTGTTTGGAACTTCATTCCTTACGTAGGTGCTGGTTTCGCTCGTAACTGTTCAGCTGACATCTATGCAATGACTTACAATGCAGGTTTGTTGAACACATGGCGTCTTTGCGACCGTGTTAACTTGAACTTGGATTTGGGTCTCATGGCTGCTGAGAAAGACTTCGATGGTAACGCAAATGCTGTAACTAGCAAGAGCATTGCTAAAAGAGGTTGGAGAGCTTTCGATAAAGCATTCACTGCTTCTATCGGCTTCACTGTAAACTTGGGCAAGAACCGCTTCAACAAGACTCCGGACGTAGATGCTATCATGGCATTGAACGCTGCTCAGGTTGACGCTTTGAACTCTGCTTTGGCTGCACAGCAGGCTGAGAACGCTAACTTGAAGTCTGAGTTGGCTAAAAAACCGAAAGAGGTTGTTAAAACTGAGACAGTTGACAAAGTGTTGGCTGCTGATCAGTCAGTATTCTTCAACCTTGGTTCTTCTAAGATCGCTTCTAAGAAAGACTTGGTTAACTTGGAGTCTTTGGCTAACATGGCAAAAGAGACAGGTGCTAAGTTGAAAGTTTCTGGTTACGCTGATAGCGCAACTGGTAGCGCTTCTTTGAACCAGAAGTTGAGCGAGGCTCGTGCTAACAAAGTTGCTGACGAGTTGGTTAAATTGGGTGTAAGCCGTGACAACTTGATCGTTGAGGGTCTCGGTGGCGTTTCTACTTTGAAACCGAACTCATACAACCGTCGTGTCATCATCTCTGCTGCTGAGTAATTAATTCACGACTAAATAAACAAAAGGCGTCTCTTTCAAAGGGGCGCCTTTTTT
>CAYSOW010000033.1:0-3078 GCA_964432715.1 uncultured Bacteroides sp. | reverse complement strand
TCTCCTTTTTGTTCCCTTTTTCTTATTTCTTAAAATATTTTAAAATATTCTCTAATAACCTTTGGAAGTCTTCGGGGTATTATCTAATTTAGCCTGACGTAGATAGGGAACTAAAACAACAGGTGATACTATGATACTTACGCTGAATAAATCCTATGGCGACTTTGTGGTCGATAAACTTCTCCCCTATAGTGGTGTATCCTATAGGGAGGTGTATCGTGGCCGTATGTCAGATGGAAAAGTAATTTTCCTGACAGTCTATGATTTGAAGGCTATGCCTGTAACTACTAAATCTTCTCAGATTAAGGAATTTGAACTCTGTTCGGTCTTGACGGACGACCTCTTTCCGCGTTTCTTGAAACGTGGGGAGGTAGTGGAGGATGATCGCTCCTTGGCTTGGATGGCTACGGAGTATATTGATGTTCCTCTTCGCACCCTGCGCGATTTTCATGATCATATATTCTTGGAGGATACTCATGATGCTTTCTATTTTGTGATGGATCTACTGAAAGGTATTTCCGAGCTGGCGCATCGTACTCATTCGGGTGGACATTACAACCTGAATCTGGACACGGTGTGTGTAGCGGAGTATCTTCGTGAGAACCCGTTTACGGGGAAGGTAGACTATCCCGACTATCGGCCCTTTATCTTGGACCTGAGCAGCGCTTCCGACCCTTGCTTGGGTACTCCTCCTTTTGATACTTCTTTGATGGACCCCATCTTCCGCGCCCGAGAAACTTACTTGGGCAGCTTCAGTACTTCCTCGGATATCTATGCCATCGGTGTACTGCTGGCCTATCTGTTGGAGTCGAAAGGGGATTGTCCTTTCCCGGTCGAGAAAGGCATGGATTCGTTTAAGATTGGTCGTATAGTCTCTGAAACGGAGCCGCATGTGTATGCTTCGGAGGAGGTGGTGGAGATTATCCGCAAGGCGCTGCGCGTGAATGTGCTTCGTCGTTATCGTACGCCGGAGGCTTTTATGGCGGCTTTGGATAAGTACGACCACTCCTGGAGTCGTGATCGTCGTTTCACGATTGCTGTGAAGCCGGATGAGGACGAGGAGCCTCCTGTTCGACCGAATAAACGTCGTTTTACCGGACGCTCAGCGGAAACCTCCGGGGAGGTGATGCGTCAAGAGGACGTTTCCTATCAGCAAGCGCAGCCGCTGGTGCTCCATGTCAATATGGAGGAGAAGAAGGGACCGGGCTTCTCTGCTGTAGCGGGTATGGAGGCACTCAAGAAGAAATTGCATCGCGACTTTATAGATATTGTCTCTCATCGCGATTTGGCCGCACTTTACGATATCGTTCCCCCCAACATCTTGCTCTACGGTCCTCCGGGAACGGGAAAGACCTATATCTCCATGCGTTTGGCGGAGGAGTGTGAGATGGATTGCAGCGTGGTGAATCCGAGTGACCTGGCCAGTATCTATGTCCACGGATCGCAGTCGCTTATCAAGGACCTTTTCCAGAAGGCGGAAGCCACGGCGAAGCGGAATGGTAAGGGCGTCTTGTTGGTGTTCGACGAGTTTGATGCTTTCTGTCCGCAGCGTACGCCGGAGGACCGGAGTAACCAGGCGGGCGAAGTGGCCGAGTTCTTGGTGCAGCTCAACAACTGCTACGAGCGGAATATCTTTGTGGTGGGCACCACCAACTGTCTCGACCGCGTGGATAAGGCGGTGATTCGCAAAGGACGTATTGATGAGGTGATTTTTATCGGTATGCCCGACCAGCTCTGTCGAAAGCAGATTCTGGAGATGGAGTTGAACAAACGGCCGCATGCGGAGGAGATCGACTTGGATGCCTTGGCGCAGATGACGGATGGCTTCACTTCGGGCGATATCACTTACCTGGTGAAGGAGACTGCCCGCAGTAGTTTTGAGGGAAGTGTGGCACAGGGAGCCAAGGAAGCGATGCCGATAACGCAGGAGATGCTGGAAACGGTGATTCGTGAATCCACCCCTTCCGTGTCGGTTTCTGAGGTCAGAAAGTACGAACGAATGCGCGATGCATTTGTAAAAGAACGAAAGAAAGAGGGGCAGAAAGTGGGATTCTTTGTCTGATGCCCTCTAAAGAAAGAACAAATAGCAATAGCATAGAAATTTTCCAAACAAATTTGTGTAACTATATTATTATTAAGATGGACAGTACGATTATCTTGAATCAGCTACGTACGATGGGCTTTGCTCCGGAGGAGGTGCCCGGTTTCGGCGAGATCTTTACATTTGAAGGGATGAATTTTCTGTATATGCCGGAGGAGGGGGATGAAGAGTTCTTCCGCCTTTCTATGCCGAATCTCTTCGATGTAACAGCTGATAATAGATCCTTTCTCTTGGATATTGTGAATGATTTGAATGTGCGTATGAAATACTCGAAGACGGTGATTACGGATGACGGGGTTTGGGTGTTCTACGAGCATCGAATGGAAGAAGATGAGAACTTGGAAGATTTAATTGAGCATGCGCTCTATCTCTTGCGGGCTACGGCATACACCTTCCATCGGATGGTGAATGGCGAAGGTGCTTCTTCTGAAAAGGAGGAATTTGAGATTCCCGATGAAGAGGTGTTCCCGAAGGAGAGTCCTGCATCGAAGGAGAAAACTTCCCCCAAAGAGGGTGTCTCTTCCCGAAGCCGGAGCGACGGGCGCACGCCTTGGGAGGACTAGTTATGAAGGAAACAGATCGCTTGTTGCACCGATTTATGGAACAACATCAATATCGGGTGTGTGAGGACGAGGAGAACCATCTGGTGCTTCGCTATCAGTTGAGTTATGTCCATGTGTTCTATGGCGACGACGAACATTTTGTCAATGTGGTAGCAAGTGGCTTTGAGGATGTGAACTCAAACAATCTGGCGGAGGTGCTGGTGCGTTGTAATACCATTAATAACGAACTGCGGGTGGTGAAGGTGTGTGCTTTGAAAGACACCGTCCTGGCCACTTGCGGCTTCTATTATCAAGGAGAGGCTGATTTCGATCTTCATCTGAGGCATGCCTTGGATGCAGTGGTATGTGCCAAAGGGCGTTATTACCGGATGTTGATGGAAAGGCTGGATATATAATAGGATTTAGATGTAATAG
>CAYSOW010000032.1:6602-21423 GCA_964432715.1 uncultured Bacteroides sp. | reverse complement strand
GGAATTTCTAGAATAATTTAGCGGCGCAAAGATATACAAAAATATAAGATTCAGGAAATTTTTGATTACAAAAGTTATATTAAACTTTTGTTTTCGCTTACATCTAGAAAGTATCACTTACACATTGAAAGTATTCAAACTTGTTCATTCTCAGTACAGTTAGTAATAAAACCACAAAAACAGTCAAAAACAGGTAATAAAATGATTTTACACTTGTATGATTATGCAAGCGAGAAAAACGGGGGAAGGGAAGGCACATTGGCAAAAAACTGCTATATTTGCCCTCTGTATCAAGATTTGACCGGTTATGAAACTGAAATTCTTTCCATATTTAGGGGCTTGGGCCTTGGGACTCTTGCTGCTGGCGGGCTGCCGGCAACAGGCGAAGAACCTCTTCACGCTGGAGGCACAACTGGCTCACCTGAAGAGTGACACTGTCTATCTGCTGGGCAACGACCTGAGCTTTGACCGCATCGACACACTGGTGGTGCGGAAGGGGGTGTTGCACTATGAAACGGAGCTCGACACGCTGGTGCCTTTCACTTTGCTCTGCAACGACACCGTCCTCTTGCCGTTCTACGGCGACCGCGGCATGAAGGTGCAACTCACCTTTGACGCTAAGAAGCCTCAACAATGGAGTGTAACGGGCGGTGAGGAGAACCGGGCGCTGCAGGAGTTTCGCCACTGGGCCGACACGGTGCGCAGTGTGGAACGCCTGGAGGCGGGCGTCGACACCTTCCTCCATCGTCATCCGCTCTCGCCGGCGGGCATCCGGTTGCTCAACCGCTACCTGGTGCAGCAGCGTCACCCCAACTATAAACGCCTGAGTGAGATGATTACGCAGATGAGCGGTTTGTTGCATGACGACCCGATGGTCTCTGTGCTGGAGGAGCGCGTTGATCGCTCCTTGCGCGCCGACACCGGTCGCTATGTCTCCAGCTTTCAGGCACGCAACCTGAAGGGAAATTCCATCACCTCTTACACCTTCCGCGACAAGCCGCTGGTGGTTTGCTTCGCGGCTTCGTGGGACAAGCAAAGCAAGGCGGTGGTCGACAGTCTGAAACGTTTGCAACCGAAATATAAGGAGAAGGTGGGATTCTTGTTCCACTCGCTCGACATCGATCCGCACCAATGGCGCAGAGCGGTGGAGGCAGACACCCTCTATGGCGAACAGACTTCGGCTCCCGAAGGATGGGAGGCCAACATCGTGAAGCTCTTCGCCGTTCAGGAGTTGCCCACCGTGGTGCTGCTCAACCGTCAGCGCCGCGTCTTCTATAAGAGAACCGATTTAAAAGATTTCTCGCACACCGTCGACTCACTGCTGAAGCTCGACAAGCTGTCCGAGAAGTTTAAACACTAAAGTCTTTCTATGTTAGTTAAGCTCTTCGCCGCCGCTCTGCAAGGAGTGGATGCGCTTCCTATTACCATCGAAGTGAACAGCACTCGTGGCATTAAGTTTTTCTTGGTTGGCCTCCCTGACTCCGCCGTGAAAGAGAGTCACGAACGTATTGTCTCCGCCCTGACCGAGAGCGGACGCCGCTTCCCTTCGCGGCAGATTGTGGTGAACATGGCACCGGCGGATGTGCGCAAGGAGGGTTCGTCGTACGACTTGCCTCTGGCGGTGGGCATCCTGGCCTCTTCGGATGAGGCTTTCCCCGTGGAAAAGCTCTCCGATTATATGATGCTGGGCGAACTGGGACTCGACGGCTCACTGCAACCCATCAAGGGGGCGCTCCCCATCGCCATCAAGGCGCGCGAGATGGGGTTGAAGGGATTGATTCTGCCGAAGCAGAATGTGCGTGAGGCGGCGGTCGTCAACCAACTGGAGGTGTATGGCGTGGAGAACCTGAAGGAGGTGCTCGATTTCTTCTATGACAACGTGCCGCTCACCCCGACGGTGGTGCATACACGCGAGGAGTTTTACGCCCAACAGAACGAGTTTGAGTTCGACTTCTCGGAAGTGAAAGGACAGGAATATGCCAAGCGGGCCATGGAGATTGCCGCAGCAGGCGGACACAACCTGCTGATGATTGGTGCCCCGGGTAGCGGTAAGTCGATGATGGCGAAACGACTCCCCACCATTCTGCCGCCCCTGACGTTGGGCGAGAGTCTGGAGACCACCAAGATTCACTCGGTGGCGGGCAAGCTGGGACAGAACACGTCGCTCATTGCCCATCGTCCGTTCCGCACGCCGCACCATTCCACCTCCTCCGTGGCACTGGTGGGAGGAGGCAGCAATCCGCAGCCGGGCGAGATTAGCTTGGCACACAACGGCGTCCTCTTTGCCGACGAGCTGCCCGAGTTTAATCGCAGTGTGCTCGAGATGCTGCGGCAACCGCTGGAAGATCGTGTCATCACCATCTCCCGCGCCAAATATACCATCCAATATCCCGCCAACTTCATGTTGGTGGCCTCCATGAACCCTTGCCCCTGCGGCTACCACGGTCACCCGACCCATCCTTGTGTCTGTACCCCGGCACAGGTGCAACGCTATTTTAACCGCATCTCGGGACCTTTGCTTGATCGCGTCGACCTGCAGGTTGAGATTGCGCCGGTCTCCTTTGAACAACTCTCGTCCACCCGTCCCGCCGAATCGAGCGCTACCATCCGCGAGCGGGTGATTCAGGCACGCAACCGACAGGCCGACCGCTACAAGGAGCATCCGGGCATCTATTGCAACGCGCAGATGACTCCCGCGCTGCTCCACCGGTTTGCTCAGCCCGACGATAAGGGACTGGAGGCGCTGCGCACCGCCATGGAGCGCTTCGACCTCTCCGCACGTGCCTATGAGCGCATCCTGAAGGTGGCACGCACCATTGCCGACCTCGACGCCTCGGAACATGTGGAGTATCGACACATTGCAGAAGCCGTGATGTATCGCACCCTCGACTGCAGCGGACAGGTGTAAGTTTTATTTATTTTTATCGCTTCAGCGCGGAGAAATCAAAGAAATCTATGTACCTTTGCAAGTTAGGAATCACAGGTAACAAATTAGAAACAATATAAAATTAAATATCAGCACCTTCTATGGAAAAGAAATTCAAAAGAACAACCGTCACGTCGGCACTTCCATATGCCAACGGACCGGTGCACATCGGTCACCTGGCCGGTGTTTATATCCCTGCGGATATCTACGTGAGATACCTGCGACTGAAGAAAGAGGATGTGCTCTTTATCGGTGGCTCTGACGAACACGGAGTGCCCATCACCATTCGCGCCAAAAAGGAGGGAATCACTCCGCAGGACGTGGTGGATCGTTATCACAATTTGATCAAAGATTCGTTTGCCGAGTTCGGCATCTCTTTCGATATCTACTCTCGTACCTCTTCGCCCACACATCATCAGCTGGCGTCGGAGTTCTTCCGCACGCTGTATGACAAGGGGGAGTTTATTGAGCGTACTTCGGAGCAATATTACGACGAGGAGGCGAAGACCTTCCTGGCCGACCGTTACATCACGGGTGAGTGTCCTCACTGCCACGCACAGGGGGCCTATGGCGACCAGTGCGAGAAGTGCGGTACGTCGCTCTCTCCCACGGAGTTGATCAACCCGAAGAGTGCCATCAGCGGTAGCAAACCGGTGATGCGCGAGACGAAGCACTGGTACTTGCCGCTCGACAAGCACGAGGCTTGGTTGCGTCAATGGATTCTGGAGGGCCACAAAGAGTGGCGTCCGAATGTCTACGGTCAGTGCAAGAGCTGGCTCGATATGGGCTTGCAGCCCAGAGCGGTGAGCCGCGACCTCGACTGGGGTATCCCGGTGCCGGTAGAGGGTGCCGAGGGCAAAGTGCTCTATGTGTGGTTTGATGCCCCCATCGGCTATATCTCCAATACGAAGGAGTTGCTGCCCGACAGTTGGGAGAAGTGGTGGAAGGACCCCGAAACGCGCTTGATTCACTTCATCGGTAAGGATAACATCGTGTTCCACTGCATTGTCTTCCCGGCAATGCTGAAGGCAGAGGGTAGCTACATCTTGCCCGACAATGTGCCGAGCAACGAGTTCCTCAACCTGGAGGGCGACAAGATTTCTACTTCGAGAAACTGGGCGGTGTGGTTGCATGAGTACCTGAGAGACTTCCCGGGCAAGCAGGATGTGCTTCGCTACGTGCTGACTGCCAACGCTCCGGAGACGAAGGATAACGACTTTACCTGGAAGGATTTCCAGGCACGCAATAACAATGAGTTGGTGGCTATCTACGGTAACTTTGTGAACCGTGCATTGGTGCTGACGCAGAAGTATTTCGAGGGAAAGGTTCCCGCTTGCGGCGAACTGACCGACTACGACCGCGAGACGCTGAAGGAGTTTGCTGACGTGAAGAATGAGGTGGAGAAGCTGCTGAATGTCTTCAAGTTCCGCGAGGCTCAGAAGGAGGCGATGAACCTGGCACGTATCGGCAACAAGTACTTGGCAGATACCGAGCCTTGGAAACTGGCGAAGACTGACATGGCTCGCGTGGGCACCATCCTGAACATCTCGTTGCAGCTGGCAGCCAACCTGGCCATCGCTTTCGAACCGTTCCTGCCGTTCAGCTCGGAGCGTCTGCGTAAGATGCTGAACATGGAGTCGTTCGACTGGAATCAGCTGGGCTCTACCGACTTGCTGGCAGAGGGTCATCAGCTCAACAAGGCGGAACTGCTCTTCGAGAAGATTGAGGACAGTGCCATCGAAGCACAGATGCAACGTCTGGAGGATATCAAGAAGTTGAACGCTGCGGCCAACTACAAAGCCAACCCGGTGAAACCGAACATTGCGTTTGAGGAGTTTGAGAAACTCGACATCCGCGTAGGTACGGTGCTGGAGTGCGAGAATGTGCCCAAGATGAAGAAGCTCCTGAAGTTCAAGATTGCGGACGGACTGGAGAATCGTACCATCGTGAGCGGCATCGCACAGCACTACAAACCGGAAGAGCTGGTGGGCAAGCAAGTGCTCTTCATCGCCAATCTGGCTCCGCGTGAGTTCAAGAACGGTTTGGTGAGCGAAGGCATGATTCTGAGCGCCGAGAACTTCGACGGTTCACTGGCAGTCACTTCGGTATTGCGCGAGGTGAAGCCGGGTAGTGAAGTTAAATAATAAGTATCCATGAAACGATTATTGCTCTATAATTTACACTCCATCAAGGGAAGTCAGATTCATTCACTCTGCACTTCCCTTGGGCTGTGTGCCATCCATGTGGAGTCGTTTGAGTACCTGGAGCAGATTGGTGCCGTTGCCGAGCAACCGGGCTTTCTGCGTGCCGGGGTACCTCCCTGCGGCCCCTCTTTTTCGGAAGAGATGATACTCTTCTGCAACATGGACCCCGAGGAGGTGTTCCGCTTTCTGAAGGAGATGAAGAAACGGGGCATTCAGCCGGTGGATTTGAAGGCCATTCTGACGCCTCACAACGTCTGCTGGAACTCGCTGCAACTGCATCAGGAGCTGCTGAAAGAGCATGGCATCGTAAACGGAGGAAAGTATGACGCATAACGCAGAGAACTTGAAGGACCGCACTGCGAAGGGACTGCTTTGGGGCGGCCTCAACAACGGGTTGCAGCAACTGCTCAACCTCTTCTTCGGTATCTTCCTGGCTCGCCTGCTCAGTGCCGACGATTACGGCATGGTGGGAATGCTTTCCATCTTCTCTCTGATAGCCGGCTCCCTGCAAGAGAGCGGCTTCACCAGCAGTCTCGCGGTGCGCAAGGAGGCGGGTCATCGCGAATACAACGCCGTCTTCTGGTTCAGCACGGGTGTGAGCGCACTGCTCTACCTGCTGCTTTTCTGCTGCGCCCCCCTGATTGCACAGTTCTATGGGGTGGAGGAGTTGACTCCCCTCGCACGTTACGCCTTTCTGGGCTTCTTCATTGCCAGTCTGGGCGTGGCGCACAACGCTTATCTCTTTCGACATTTGATGGTGAAGCAGAAGGCCATCGCCACCCTGACGGGATTGGTGGTCTCCGGCACCGTCGGCATCCTGCTGGCGTGGAACGGTTTCGCCTACTGGGGCATCGCGACGCAGAGCATCGTCTATGTGGCGGTGGTGAATCTCTGCTATTGGTACTTCACGCCGTGGCACCCCACCTTCACCTTCTCTTTCGCCCCCATTCGCGAGATGTTGCCCTTCAGCAGTAAGTTGCTGCTGACCAACCTCTTCAATATTCTCAACAACAACTTGCTCACCGTCATCCTCGGTCGTTTCTTCCACCAACGGGAAGTGGGTTACTTCACCCAAGCCAACAAGTGGAACCAGATGGGCCACTCCACCGTCACCGGCATGGTGAACAGTGTGGCGCAGCCGGTCCTGGCGGGCGTTTCCGACGATTTGGAACGTCAGCGACGGGTGTTCCGCAAGATGCTCCGCTTCACCGCCTTCCTGGCTTTCCCCGCCATGTTCGGCTTGTCGCTGGTAGCTCCCGAGCTCATCACCCTCACCATCACCGAGAAGTGGCTGCCCAGTGCACAACTCTTGCAGCTGCTCTGCATCGGCGGCGCCTTTGTGCCCATTGCCACGCTCTACTCCAACCTGGTGCTGAGTCGCAAGCAATCCAACCTCTATATGTATGTCACGGTGGCACAATGCATCGTGCAACTGACTGCCCTGCTGCTTTTCCATGCACAAGGCATCCATACGCTGGTGACCGTCTACGTGGGCATCAACATCCTGTGGACACTCGTCTGGCAAGTCGTTACGGGACGGATGTTGCAACTCACCCCTTGGATGGCACTGCGAGACACGCTTCCCTTTGCCGCCACCGCCCTGGTAGCGATGGTAGCCACCTATCACGCCACGCTCTATCTGCACGCCACCTTGCCGCTCTTCCTGGCCAAAATCGTGCTGGCCGCCCTGATCTACCTCGGTGTCCTCTGGCGGTTCAAGTCGGAAACATTGCGTGAGAGCTGGCAATATCTCCGCAAGAAGAGATAACGCTCCTACTTTTTATACTGATTGATTTTAAACCATTTCCGGAAGCGGAAACGGATGGCTTTCAGAATCTGACTGAAGTTGCCATGACGCAGGTTGAGGTAGAGCTCCTCGAAAGAGCGCCCCACCTTGATCCAGGGATGTCCCCAACCCATGATGCGGAAGACACGCTGCCGATAGGCTACGTGCTCCATCACCTGCTGCGGATGCCGCAAGGGGAAGTGGAGTTCGTGACGCCCCATGGTAAAGATGCGTCGATAGCCGCGGGGAAGCAGCTCTGCGCTCCCCGAGAAGTGTGTGGAATCGGCCGTAGCACCCAAGTTGTTAATCAGATTCTTGCGCGGCACAATGGCCAAGCCGTTCTGCAGCAGCATGGCCGTATGAAAGATGGTCTCATAGAAAGCCTTCCCCTGCGCCCGGTGGCATTGACAGCGATATATCAAGTCCTTCCGGTCGTGACGTTCGCGCAGCAGAGCCTCCAGTTGACGCACCGTCTGCGGATGGTCAAGGAAGCGATAGTGCTCGTCCCACTGGTCAATCACCCGTCGCCACGAAGCCCAGCCCCAGATAGAGAAGTTGGTGGTAAAGAAGTAATCCTCCTCCACATCCTTCGTCTCCTCCTCCACATTAAATCCGGCAATCATCGAGATACGCGGATCATCCTTGTAGCGGTCGAGCAGCTCCTTACAGAAAGGAAAGAACGACTGCGAAGGCACATCGTCATCCTCCAGCACAATGCACTGCTCCACCTGCGAGAAAGCCCATTTCTGAGAGAGATACTCAGAAGGGTCGCAGCCGAAGTTCTCCGTTTGATAGAGTCGCTCCACCCGGCACTCCCAGTCGATCTCCTCCACCACCTGACGACAAGCCTCAATGCCCGGCAAGTCGCGCTCGTTGCGCGGTCCGTCCTGATAAAGGAAGAGCCGGGAGGGGCGGGCAAGCCGCACCTGCTCGAAGACCCGCTTCAACGGTTCGGGACGGTTGAAGAAGAGCATCAATACGGCAACATCGTTCTTATAAGGTTTCAGAGTCATACGCTGAGGGAATGAAGGTTTATGCTTGCGGAGCTGTCTCAAACTCCAGGATAATCGGTCGGTGGTTCACCTGCTCCTCCTTGGGAATCTCCTTGCGGAGGTTGGGGTAATGGTTGCGCAGGTAGCGCTCCAGCTGGGAGGGCGCGGCAACGGTCAGCGGACCGAACCGCACTGCCTGCGGATGTTCGATGCTCTCCACCGCGATATGGTCTCTCGGCATCGTCACCATATTATAATAGGTGTAGTTTCCCCGGTTGAAGCAAGCCTGCGTAAAGCGAAGCATCCGGTAGATCTGTTTTCTGGAGAAGAGCAGATCCACCAGTCGGTTCATCAGGCAAGGCAGCCAGCCGCGGTTGGTGGGGTGCGCAATCTCGCACTTCCCGGCATGTTTCCACATCCAGATGGATTTCCCCATGAAGCAGCAGTTCCAGAAATTCACCGTCACGCGCTGCAACTTCTGCAGCCAAGGCGCATCCGGCACCTTGTCGTACGGAAAGACATCCACATAGATGCCCTGATGCATCGCCAAGTGTTGAAAGTCCTCCTCCACAAAGCGCGTATGCTGTTTGCGCACCTTGGCGAAGTAGAACGGCGAATGAGCATCCGAGCCCGGCCACTGCAAGAAATAGTCGCTTCCCAGCTCCGCCGGAGCCACCTGCAAGAAGCGCTCATAATGCTCGCGGGTCAGTCCCACGTCAATATCATCATCCCAGGGAATCATCGCCTCATAAAAGAAGGCACCGATGGCCGTTCCCCCCTGAATGAAGTAGGGAATCTCATGTTTCTCGCAGACACGAACAATCTCCGCCAGAATCTCATAGAGCGTGGTATGCAACTGTTGCAGCTCTTCGTCGGTGTACTCTTTCTTCATAGAAATCCTCTTTTTACTACGACAAATGTAGGGGAAATATGTTGAAAGACAAAATAAAGGGAGGTGTAAAGCATATTAATTTTCGATAATAATAGGAAGAAATGCCGTGAGTATCAATCAAACATGCTATCTTTGAGAATTATTTCCCTTACGGGAGTTTAGACAAACTATCTATGAATCATGAACTAACAGATAAACAGCGTGCACGCACCATCTATCGTACCACCTTGCTGGGGAGCCTGACCAACCTCGTGCTGGTGGTGCTGAAGTTTTGGGCCGGTGTGGCGGGACATAGTGCGGCCATGATTGCCGATGCTGTGCACTCCACGTCCGACTTCCTGACCGACTTGGTGGTGATGTGCTTCGTACATATCTCCTCCAAACCCATCGACAAGAGCCACGACTATGGACATGGCAAGTTTGAAACACTGGCCACCGTACTCATCGGCATTGCGCTGTTTGTGGTGGGCTTTGGATTGCTTTGGAATGCCTCGTTCGACATTTGGTATGTGGTGCAGGGGGGAACCCTCCGGCGACCGGGCATGTGGGCGCTCATGGCGGCCATCGTATCCATTGTGCTGAAGGAAATCATGTATCAATATACGGTCTACATGGCACGTCGCTGCAAATCGCCGGTGATGGAGGCCAACGCCTGGCACCATCGCAGCGATGCTTTTTCCTCCATCGGTACCATGATAGGTATCGGCGGTGCGCTCTTATTGGGCGACAAGTGGACGGTGCTCGACCCGATTGCGGCATTTGTGGTGAGTCTGTTCATCATTCGCATTGCGTGGCGCCTCACCATCCCTTCGCTGGATGAGCTGTTGGAGAAGTCGCTCCCCGACGCTATGGAGGAGGAGATAGAGCGGATTGTCCTGACAGTGGACGGGGTAAGTAATGTGCATCATCTGCGCACACGTCGCATCGGTGGCAGTGTGGCCATCGAGATGCATATCCGCATGGATGGCAATATGTCGCTCTACATGGCGCACGACAAGGCGACACTCGTGGAACAGAAGTTGAAGGCTGTTTTCGGAGAGAGATGCCATGTCGGTGTGCATGTTGAGCCCACTAAATAAGTGGAGATTGTATATCGCTGCTTGCAGGTAGTGCCTTAACGCACCTTCCGCAGAAAATCGACCAACTGCTGCACGGCGCGGGCGCGGTGACTGATTTGGTTCTTCACCTCCTCGCCCAGCTCGGCAAAGGTGGCGTCATAGCCGGTGGGGACAAAGAGCGGATCGTAGCCGAAGCCGGCAGCACCACGCTTCTCCTCAATGATAGAGCCATTCACAATTCCCTCGAAGAGATGCTCCTCACCGTCCATCAAGAGTGCAATCACCGTACGGAAACGTGCGGCACGATTCGTCTCGCCCTGCAACTCCTTCAGCAACTTCTGCATGTTCGCCTCCGAATCATGCCCCTCGCCGCCGGCATAACGCGCCGAATAGACGCCCGGAGCCCCGTGGAGCGCCTCCACCTCCAAGCCCGTGTCATCGGCAAAACAATCCATGCCGAAGCGGTCGCGGATGTAGCGCGCCTTCATCAACGCATTCCCCTCCAGCGTCTCCGCCGTCTCGGGAATCTCGTCGAAGCAACGGATATCCTTCAGACTCAGCAACTCTATCTCATCGCCCAGGATGGCAGCAATCTCCTGCAACTTATGGGCATTGTTTGTGGCAATCACCAACTTTCTTTTCATCGAAATCTACGTTCTATTATTTCACTTTAATGCGGTCGAAACCCTCTCCATAGACACCCACCACGTTGCTCTGCGAGATGAAAGCATGCGGATCAATGTCCTTCACCAAACGGAAGATGGAGGTGCTCTGCGTGCGTCGGGCCATAATCACCACCACCTTCACCGGCTGCTTGCTGTACCAGCCCATACCGTCGAGGATGGTGACACCACGGTCGACCTCCTTATTAATAGCCTCCGCTATCTCCTCATACTTCTTAGAGAAGATGAAGAACTGCACCGACTGTCGGGCACTGTTGACCATATAGTCGAGCACAAAGCTCATGATGATCAGCGTACTGAAGCCAAACACCACCTTCCGCCAGTCGTGGAACACGAAATAGCAGGAAGAGATGATGATGATATCCAGGTACATAATCATCCGGCCGAAAGTGACATCGCGATACTTATTCACGATGGCCGCAATGATGTCCGTACCGCCCGTACTACCGTTGTTCAGGAACGCCAGCGCCAGTCCGATGCCACACATCGCCGCCCCGATGACACACCCCATGAAGTCCTGATTCTCACCGAGAATCTGCACCAGTTTTCCCGTATCATCCTTCATCATCTCCTGAAAAGCCCAGAGCAAAAAGGTGAGCATAAAGATGGCGTAAATCGTCTTGATGCAAAACTTAAAGCCCAACACCTTCAACGCCACCAACAAGAAGCAGAAGTTGATGACAAAGAAAGAAACCTGTATCTCTATGCCTGTGGCATAAAAAATAATGGCCGACACACCGGTGACGCCACCGGTGGTAATCTGGTAGGGGAGCAAGAAGCAGGTCCATCCCAGGGCGTAGACGACCAAGCCCAGGGTGATACCTACGTAGTCCTTACACTCCCGCAGCACTTTTGTAAGATGAGTAGTCATAATCGGTTTGTTTGGTTGTGTTTGGTTGTGTTTGGTTGATGAAGGCGTGGTGCTTAGTTAAAGCACCACGTTGACAATCTTCTTCGGAACGATAATCACCTTCTTCGGGGTCTTACCGTCGATGTATTTCTGCGACTGCTCGTTGCTCATCACCGCCTGCTCGATGGTGGCATTGTCCGCCTCGGCAGGGAAGTCGAGCGTAAAGCGCGCCTTACCGTTGAATGAGATGGTGTACTTCACCGTGTCCTCCTTCAGATACTCCTCGTTGAAGAGCGGCCACTGTGCGTCACACACCGAAGTGGTGTGACCCAGCTGCTCCCACAACTCCTCGCTGAGGTGCGGAGCGAACGGAGTGAGCAGTACAATCAGATCGGACAACACCGACTTGTTGTTGCACTTGAGCTGCATCAACTCGTTCACGCAAATCATAAAGGCACTGATGGAAGTGTTGTAGGAGAAGTGCTCGATATCCTCCGTCACCTTCTTAATCAACTTATGGATGCTCTTCAACTCCTCTTTCGAAGCCTCACCCTCCTGCGGGAGGAACTCACCGGCACGGTTGTAGAAGAGGCTCCACAACTTCTTCAGGAAGCGGTGTACACCGTCGATACCGTTGGTATCCCAGGGTTTCGACTGCTCCACCGGACCGAGGAACATCTCGTACATACGGAGCGTATCGGCACCGTATTTCTCAACAATCATATCCGGATTCACCACGTTGTACATGGATTTACTCATCTTCTCAACGGCCCATCCGCAGATGTATTTACCATCCTCCAAGATGAACTCGGCGGTGTGGAACTCGGGGCGCCATTGCTTGAACGCCTCTACATCCAGCTGATCGTTGGAAACAATGTTCACATCCACGTGGAGCGGAGTGACGTCATACTGATCTTTCAAGTTGAGCGAAACAAACGTGTTGGTATCCTTGATACGATACACGAAGTTGCTTCGGCCCTGAATCATACCCTGGTTGACCAACTTCTGGAACGGCTCTTCCTTCACGCTGACACCCAGGTCGAAGAGGAACTTATTCCAGAAACGAGAGTAAATCAAGTGACCCGTAGCGTGCTCGGTACCACCCACGTAGAGGTCGACATTCTGCCAGTAGTGGTCGGCCTTCTCAGAAACCAGCGCCTCCGCGTTGTGCGGATCCATATAGCGCAGATAGTAAGCCGAAGAACCGGCAAAGCCCGGCATGGTGTTCAACTCAATCGGGAAGACCGTCTGCTGGTCGATCTTGGTGTTCTCAACCACACACTGGTTCACCGTATCCCAAGCCCAACGCGTGGCGTGACCCAACGGCGGCTCGCCCGTCTCTGTCGGCAAGAACTTGTCGACCTCCGGCAACTCCAAAGGAAGTGCCGACTCGGGGAGCATGTAAGGCATGTTGTTCTTATAATAAACCGGGAACGGCTCGCCCCAGTAGCGCTGACGAGAGAAGATGGCATCACGCAAGCGGAAGTTCACCTTCACGCGACCGAGTGCATGCTCTTTCACATATTTCTTTGTAGCGGCGATGGCCTCTTTCACCGTCAAGCCGTTCAAGTTCAAATCACTGTAAGGGGTAGCTCCTGCCTTCGGCGAGTTGCAAACGATACCCTCTTTGGCATCAAAGCTCTCCTCAGAGACATCGCAACCCTCAATCAACGGACGAATCTCCAAGCCGAAATGTTTAGCGAAGGCATAGTCACGACTATCGTGCGCAGGCACCGCCATGATGGCACCGGTACCGTAACCCGCCAATACATAGTCGCTCACCCATACAGGCACCTCTTCGCCCGTCATCGGGTTGATGGCATACGCACCGGTGAAGACACCCGACACACGACGGTCGGAGATACGCTCACGCTCCGTACGCTTCTTCGTAGCCTCCAGATAAGCATCCACCTCAGCCTGCTGCGCCGGAGTAGTGACCTGAGCCACCAACTCGCTCTCGGGCGCCAACACCATGAAGGTGACACCAAACATGGTATCGGCACGCGTCGTAAAGATGGTAAACTCCAGCTCCTCTGCATTGGCTGCATCACGCGTCTCGTCCTTTTTAATCTTAAACTGCACCTCCGTACCCTCGGAACGGCCAATCCAGTTACGCTGCGTCTCCTTCAGAGAGTCGGTCCAGTCGATGGTCTCCAAGCCGTCGAGCAAACGCTGTGCGTAAGCCGACACACGCAAGCACCACTGGCGCATCTTCTTCTGCACCACCGGATAACCACCACGCTCAGAAACACCGTCGACCACCTCATCGTTGGCCAACACCGTACCCAACTGCGGGCACCAGTTCACCATCGTCTCACCCAAGTAAGCAATACGATAGTTCATCAAGGTAGCCTGCTGCTGCTCCTCGCTCATGGCATTCCACTCGGCAGCCGTGAACGAGAGTTCCTCGCTGCAAGCCACATCCAAGCCCTCAGTGCCCTGCTCGGCAAAGCGCGCAATCAACTTCTCGATGGGCTGAGCCGAGCCACACTTGTTGCAATAGAAGCTATTGAACATCTTTTGGAAAGCCCACTGAGTCCAGTGGTAGTAAGAAGGATCGCAGGTGCGAATCTCGCGACTCCAGTCGAACGAGAAGCCAATCTTATCCAGCTGCTCACGATAACGGTTGATGTTGTTCACCGTAGTGATGGCCGGGTGCTGACCCGTCTGAATGGCATACTGCTCAGCCGGCAAGCCGTACGAGTCGTAACCCATCGGGTTGAGCACGTTGAAACCCTGCAAGCGTTTGAAGCGCGCATAGATATCCGAAGCGATGTAGCCCAGCGGGTGACCCACATGCAAGCCTGCTCCCGAAGGGTAGGGGAACATATTTAATACATAGAATTTCTTTTTCGAGTCATCCTCCGTCACACGATAGGTTTGATTCTCCACCCAGCGCTGACGCCATTTCTTTTCGATCTCTCTGAAATTATATTCCATACAATACAGATTTATAGGATTGATGATATCTTGTTTATTATTATTTCTTATTTTTAGCATGCAAAGATAGTGAAAGTTAGCCATTTTACGTACCACTTTCCCTATAATTCTTCGCGCGACAATTGACATAAGTCAAGAATTCCGATTTTAAATGCAAAAAAGCGGAAAAAGAGTTGGAAGATACCCCGAAGTGGCTGTACCTTTGCAGTCGTTAAAGGATAAAAACTCAAAGTCTCGAAAGAGACAAGGTTGAAGATAAGTGTTAGTTAATAGGTAAAAAGATTATGACAGGAGTAATGAGTGTGTTGGTCGCTATCGCGATGATATCATCAACATTCGGTCGTTACGACCAATGATTGAAAGGCGAAAATTTATTAGCTTTTTGAGGAATTGAAGTTTTAGGTATTAGAAGATGCGGACGAAGTCTATCTATCATTTATTGATAGAAGACACGCCCGTTCTTTGTTTTTATACCCTTCCCATCCGGCTT
>CAYSOW010000032.1:1809-6502 GCA_964432715.1 uncultured Bacteroides sp. | reverse complement strand
CCTCCGTCTTCGTCCTTTCCACCTTCATCCCTTTCACTCCGCTTTCATCCCACTTTCACTCCCGAAAGTTTTATTCAGGACCGTAAATTCATAACAAATGTAAAAATCCATTTACAAACCATAAATAAGCAACCCCTCTAGTTTACTTTTCACTTCTTAACTTGTCTATTCATCAGTGAATAAAATTTAAAGATTGATTCTATGAAGAAAAGAGCATGTTTAGGAGTTCTCTTGATGAGCCTTCTGGGTTCTAACGTAGCCATGGCGCAATATCCGCAGGTGACGAAAGAAGCACAGGAAGCGTTCGCCAAGGTGAAAGAGGAATTTTACAAAAAATCGGATGCCGCATGGGAGGAAGCACTGCCCATCGTATTGCAGGAGGCCAAAGAGGGTCGTCCCTACATCCCCTGGGCCAGTCGTCCGTACGACCTGCCTCAGGCACGTATTCCGGCCTTCCCGGGTGCCGAGGGTGGCGGTATGTACAGCTTCGGTGGTCGTGGCGGTAAAGTCATCACTGTGACCAACTTGAACGATAGCGGTCCCGGTTCTTTCCGTGAGGCTTGTGAGACCGGCGGTGCACGTATCATCGTCTTCAATGTCTCCGGTATCATCCGCATCAGCACTCCTATTATTGTACGTGCTCCTTACGTTACTATTGCCGGACAGACGGCTCCGGGCGACGGTGTCTGCATCGCCGGTGAGGCATTCTGGGTAGATACGCATGATGTTGTGGTACGCCACATGCGTTTCCGCCGCGGTGAGACCAACGTGGTTCACCGTGAGGACTGCTTCGGTGGTAACCCCGTGGGTAATATCATGATCGACCACTGCTCTTGTACTTGGGGCTTGGATGAGAACATCTCCTTCTATCGCCACATGTACGACCCCAGCGAAGGTCAGTACAAGACTACCGAGCTGAAGTTGCCTACCGTGAATGTCACCATTCAGAATACCATCTCGGCCAAAGCACTTGATACTTACAACCACGCCTTCGGTAGTACCCTGGGCGGTGAGAACTGTGCCTTCATGCGCAACTTGTGGGCCAGCAACACCGGACGTAACCCGTCTATCGGCTGGAACGGTATCTTCAACTTCGTCAACAACGTCGTGTTCAACTGGGTACACCGTTCATCAGACGGTGGCGACTATACGGCCATGTTCAACATGATTAACAACTACTACAAACCGGGTCCCGCCACTCCCACCAACAACAATGTGGGTCACCGTATCCTGAAACCGGAAGCCGGACGTAGCCACCTGGACCACAAAGTCTACGGTCGTGTCTATGCCAACGGTAACATCATGGAGGGTTACGATGACATCACTGCCGACAACTGGGCAGGCGGTATCCAGATTGAGAGCGAGCCGAACACGGAAGGCTTCACGGAGAATATGCGTGTCTATGAGCCGTTCCAGATGCCGTACATCACCATCACTTCGGCCAAAGATGCTTATGACCACGTGTTGAAAGAGGTGGGTGCCAACATCCCCTGCCGCGACATCGTCGACCAGCGCATCGTGGAGGAGGTTCGCACCGGTGTTCCTTATTACGAGAAGAAACTCCCGAAGGATGCTTACGGTGATTTGACCGGCCTCTCTGAGAAGCAGATCAAGGACGGACAGTTCAAGCTGCGCCGCCTGCCGAAGGATTCTTACAAGATAGGTATCATCACCGACATCCGTCAGATGGGTGGTTATCCGGAGTATAAAGGAGAACCTTACGTAGACTCTGACAACGACGGTATGCCGGATGCTTGGGAGCTTGCCAACGGCCTCGACCCGAACGATCCGAGCGATGCCAACCAGGATTGCACCGGCGACGGTTATACCAACATCGAGAAATACATCAACGGTATCAGCACGAAGAACCGTGTGGACTGGACCGACCTGCGCAACAACTATGACACGCTGGCCGAGAAGGGAAAATTGATGTAATCCCGACGCGAATTCAACCTATGTGTAACGAAATTCAAAGATTGAGATGAAACTGAGAACATTTCTGTTGGGCTTGGCACTGTTGGGCAGTGCCCATGCCATGCAGGCCGTGGAGCTGGACAGCGCCAACCGCGACCCGCAGTATGTGGCTTCCATTGTGGCCAGAGCACAGAAGATTGTAGACGGTCTGGCTCTGAATGACACGGTGGCTGCCAAAGAGGTGCGCACCATCATTGCCAACCGCTACTTTAAACTGAACGATATCTATACCGCCCGCGACGCTCGCAAAGAGGCTCTGAAGGCTTCGGGTGTGACGGGCGAGGAGAAGAGCAAGGAGCAGAAAGCCATTGAGAACGAGGTGAATGCCGAGCTCTACCGCACGCACTTTGCCTTCCCCGCCAATCTGAAAGTCTACCTGACCGACGCGCAAGTGGATGCCGTGAAAGACGGCATGACCTTCGGTGTGGTGAAGGTGACTTATGATGCTACCCTCGATATGGTACCTACCTTAACTGATGAAGAAAAATACCAGATTCTGCTCTGGTTGCAAGAGGCACGCGAGTACGCCATCGACGCTGAGAGTTCCAAGAAAAAGCATGAAACTTTCGGTCGCTACAAAGGTCGTATCAACAACTACCTCTCCAGCCGCGGTTACGACCTGGTGAAAGAACGCGAGAATTGGTACAAGCGCATCGAAGAGCGCAAGAACCAGCAAAAATAGTGATTACTAAGGTTAGTGAAATTTGTTCGTAAGGACAAGCGTAAAAGATTGAAATCATTAAAGCCGTCTCTTCGTGGATGAAGGGACGGCTTTTTTTAGGCTTCCATGCATAAAGAATGGAAGAAAATAATTAACTTTGCACCTCGTAACAATGTAGCATTCAGCTTTATGAAGATAGAAACGAAGATAACCAACTCCATTCTGGCTGCCATCAAGAGCCTGTACGGAGGAGAAGTGCCTGCATCACAGGTACAATTGCAAAAGACCAAGAAGGAATTCGAAGGACACCTCACACTGGTGGTCTTCCCATTTGTGAAACTCGCGCGCAAGTCGCCCGAACAGACGGCGCAAGAGATTGGCGAATACCTGCAAGCGAACGAGCCCGCTGTGGCAGCGTTCAATGTCATCAAGGGATTCCTCAACCTCACCGTTTCATCGGATTGCTGGATTGACATGCTCAATGACATCCAAGCTGACGCTCAGTTCGGTATCACACCTGCCACTGAGGAGTCGCCGCTGGTGATGATTGAGTACTCTTCGCCCAACACCAACAAGCCGCTCCACTTGGGCCACGTGCGCAACAACTTGCTCGGCTTTGCCTTGGCCAACATCATGGCTGCCAATGGCAACAAGGTGGTGAAGACCAACATCGTGAACGACCGTGGTATCCATATCTGTAAATCTATGCTCGCTTGGCTGAAATATGGCAACGGCGAGACGCCTGAAAGCTCCGGCAAGAAGGGTGACCACCTCATCGGCGACTATTACGTGGCGTTCGACAAGCACTACAAGGCGGAGGTGAAGGAGCTGACGGCTCAGTTCATGGCTGAGGGCCTGACGGAAGAGGAGGCGAAGGCGAAGGCTGAGAAGGAGTCGCCGCTGATGAAGGAGGCTCGCGAGATGCTGGTGAAATGGGAAGCCAACGACCCGGAAGTTCGTTCGCTCTGGAAGAAGATGAACGACTGGGTATATGCCGGTTTCGATGAGACTTACAAGATGATGGGTGTCAACTTTGATAAGATTTATTACGAATCAAATACTTATCTGGAGGGTAAGGAGAAGGTGATGGAAGGCTTGGAGAAGGGTTTCTTCTATCGCAAGGAGGATGGTTCTGTATGGGCCGACCTGACCGGCGAGGGCCTCGACCATAAGTTGCTGCTCCGTGGCGATGGTACTTCGGTCTACATGACGCAGGACATCGGTACCGCGAAACTGCGCTTCCAGGATTTCCCCATCAATAAGATGATTTACGTGGTGGGTAACGAACAGAACTACCACTTCCAGGTGCTTTCTATCCTGCTCGACAAGCTCGGCTTCGAATGGGGCAAGAGCCTCGTACACTTCTCGTACGGTATGGTGGAGCTGCCGGAAGGTAAGATGAAGAGCCGTGAGGGTACAGTAGTGGATGCCGACGACTTGATGGAGGAGATGATTAACACGGCTCGCGAGACTTCTCAGGAGTTGGGTAAACTGGATAACATCAGCAAGGAAGAGGCTGACAACATTGCCCGCATCGTTGGTTTGGGTGCTTTGAAATACTTCATCCTGAAGGTGGATCCCCGCAAGAACATGACCTTCAATCCGAAGGAGTCTATCGACTTCAACGGTAACACGGGTCCGTTCATTCAATATACTTATGCGCGTATCCGCTCTGTATTGCGTAAAGCGGCAGAGGCAGGCATCGAGATTCCTGCGACTATTCCCGGCGGCTTGACGCTGAGCGAGAAGGAGGAGGGCTTGATTCAGATGTTGTCCGACTTCAAGGGCATTGTGAAACAGGCAGGCGAGATTTACAGTCCGTCAATCATTGCCAACTATTGCTACGACTTGGTGAAGGAGTACAACCAGTTCTACCACGACTTCAGCATCCTGCGTGAAGAGAACGAGAACATCAAGGTGTTCCGCTTGGCTCTCTCTGCCAACGTGGCGAAGATTGTGCGTCTCGGCATGAATCTGTTGGGTATTGAGGTGCCTGAAAGAATGTAAGAGATTACAGCTATATAGAATATAGAATAAGAATAGAGAAGACCGATGGCA
>CAYSOW010000032.1:0-1709 GCA_964432715.1 uncultured Bacteroides sp. | reverse complement strand
ATATACAAAACGTATATACACGAAAAAACCTCTTAATCTTTCGACTAAGAGGTTTTCTTGGTACCCAGACCCGGGGTCGAACCGGGATGGATTTAACTCCACTGGTGTTTGAGACCAGCGCGTCTACCGATTCCGCCATCTGGGCATATCGTTTTTCTCGAATGCGATGCAAAGGTAGTGCTTTTTTCCGAATCTGCAAAACATTCCGTCACTTTTTTTGAAAAAAGTGGCGGAATAGCTCATTAATAGGACGCCGTTGCGTAAATTCCCTCCGCTTTCAGCAGCGTCACGATGCGATCCAGCTCCTCGTGCGAAGCCTTTTGGAGGTCGTGGTCGGGCGTTTCGCGGTCGATGGTGTAAATCATCACCTGACGCGGAGCAATCTGCTTCACCGCCTCTATCCACGGCAATACATAGCGATCGGACGTATTATCCACCTCGCGACCGTTGAAGAGACCCTTCATGAACATCGTCTGGATAATCACCTTCCCCTGAAACGCCTTCAGACGCTCCAGAATCAACGGCAAGTCATAGTGACCGTTCGGACGGTCGACCGTCTGAATATAGTCCACATCCACCGTATCCAGCTTCAGAATGTTATTATCCACCTTACAGAGCGCCTCAAACACCGCAGGACGAGCGATGAACGTAGAGTTACTCAGCACACTCACCTTCGCCTCCGGGAAGAAACGGTCGCGCAACGCCAGCGTATCCTCAATAATCTCCGGGAAGTGCGGGTGCGCCGTCGGTTCCCCGTTGCCCGCAAAAGTCAATACATCCGGCTTCGGCCCCTTCTGCGCCATCTCCGTCAAGCGCGCTTCGAGCGCCGTGCGCACCTCCTCGCGAGTGGGCAGCGGCAGATGCGGACGATGGTCGGCATTGAATCCACACTCACAGTAGATACAGTCGAACGAGCAGTGCTTGCCATCGGCAGGCGCCAGGTTGATACCTAAAGAAACTCCCAAGCGACGGCTATGCACCGGTCCGAAGATGGGAGAGGGATAAATCACGGTTGACATACAAACCTCCTTATTCTATATACTAATTGCGCACAAAGGTAGAGATAAAAATCAAAGATTGTTCCATTTATCACGAAAAAAGAGGCTGCTCCACGAAAGGAACAGCCTCTTCATATCTTCAGAAAGACGTCAGAACAGACGATTAGTCATTCTGAGCCTCTTTATTCTCCTTATGGTCTCTGTGCTCGCCACGGTCTCTGCGATCACCGCGATCTCTACGGTCGCCACGATCCTTACGCTCACCGCGAGCAGGACGCTCCGGACGCTCTACGTAACCTTCCGGTTTCGGGAGCAACACCTTACGAGAGAGTTTGAACTTACCGGTCTTCGGATCGATTTCCAGCAATTTCACCTGAATCTCGTCGCCCTCTTTCAAGCCACTCTCCTCCACAGTCTCCAGACGTTTCCAGTCGATCTCAGAGATATGGAGCAAACCATCCTTACCCGGCAAGAACTCAACGAACGCACCGTAAGGCATGATAGAGCGAATCTTACCCGTGTACACCTCGCCAACCTCAGGGATAGCAACGATGGCACGAATCATACCCAAAGCCTTGTCGATGCACTCCTTGTTAGTACCTGCAATCTCGATGCGACCTACGCCGTCAACCTCCTCGATAGAGATGGTAGCACCGGTCTCCTCCTGCATACCCTGGATAATCTTTCCGCCCGGGCCAATGACAGCACCGA
>CAYSOW010000031.1:17859-21939 GCA_964432715.1 uncultured Bacteroides sp. | reverse complement strand
TCTATTTCAAATCCTTCAGCAACACCGAGCGAGCACTCTCGTAGTACGTCTCACGTGCCTGGCGCAGCGCCTCCCATTGCTTGCTGTAGCTCTTCTCCCGGTCAATCTTAAAATCCTCTGAGCCGGCAGCGTCCAGCTTCTCCAGCAGCACCGCCACGTTCAGGTGATTGATATCTTCCGCAGGAAGGTAGACCGCCTCATCGCTCTTCTCATCAATGCTACTCTCATAAATCAAACGCAAATCGAGCAACTCGTAGAGAATGGTGTTCGTCATACGAATGGGAATCTTGTGCGAACGCGCAATCTCCTTCGCCGTGTAGGGCGTCTTTCCCTCCTCGAAACGCTGACAGATGAAGGACATAATCAGGATACAAAGGAAGTCGTGATAACGGCGACTGATGTTCTTCGCCTCACTCGCAAAGTTGTAGTGCTGAATGTTCTGACTGGCATAACAAAGTTCCGCACCGAAGAGACAGATGCTCCACGAAGCCTGCGTCCAGATAAGAAACATCGGGATGGCGGCAAAACTACCGTAGATGGCATTATAATTGGAGACAAAAATCTGACTGTTGATGTAAAAGTACTGCAAGAACTGGAACGCGATGCCCGCAATGAAGCCCGGCACAATGGCATGACGGAACTGCACCTTCGTGTTCGGCATAAAGATGTAAAGCCCCGTGAAAGCCAAGCCTGTGAAGACATATGGAATGGAACGCACCAGCGCCTTATAAAAAGGAGCCAACAGCATGAAACCATCCGACTCACGCACAAAGGAAGTCATAAAGATGGAGAGACCACCGGAAACCACCATCACAATGGGCAAAAGCAAGAAGATGGAGAAGTAATCCGTAATCTTGCGGAAAATGCTCCGCGCCTTCTTCACCTGCCAGATGGAGTTAAACACTCGCTCGATGTTATCCGTCAGCGTAATGACCGCCCAAAGCAAGACAATCAAACCCACACCGATAAAGACCCCGCTCTTGGCATGCTGCAGATAAGAATCGATGAACTGCAGCAACGTCTCCACCGTATCGTTCTGCCCCTCCAGCCACTGACGCAGCTGCGTCTCCACCATCGACGAAAAGCCAAAGCCACGAGCAATGGCAAAGACGATGGCCATGATGGGCACGATAGAAAGCAGGGTGTTATAGGTGAGCGCCGCCGCCCGATTGATGATACGGTCCTCCATGAAGCGGCGCACAGAGAGCACCACCACCTTGAGCACATTATAAAAGAAACCACGCACCGGACTCACTTCGCCTTCGGTGATACGCCAGATTCCCTCCTGCAGGAAGGAGTAATTCTTACGGAAAAAGTCTTTCATTTTCAATGTGGTAAGGACTTAAAGTGTTTCAAAATAAAAAAGGAAACAGACAACCTATAAGCCGGGTTCTGTCTCTCCTCCTTGCGGAAGAGCGTCTGTCATTTATCTAAACCCATAGTCACCCATGGGCTTGAGCAATCTACCCTCCGACGAATTGGGGCGAGCCACCCTCATGACGCCGGTTTACATGATCTTGCAGCTCCCAAGACACACGGCACGAATGTCACCATTCGCCCGGTGAGCTCTTACCTCACCTTCTCACCCTTACCGCAACCGAAGTCACGGCGGTTATTTTCTTCTGCGTTACTCTACCCTCGCGGATAGCTTCCCGTTAAGAAGTGGGACGCTCTATGCTGCCCGGACTTTCCTCCTTCCCCGAAGGGCCGGCGACAGACCGGTTCTCTGTTTCCGATGCAAAAGTAAACAAAATAACTCAAACTTTCCCAACTTCCGGGAAAAATCTGTCACCTGTCAGCTTTCCGACACGCTGTCAGACGGATGTATAACGAATGTAAATTTGGCAAGATAGAGATTAAACGACTGTTAACCGCACAATTTCTCTGTTAAAAGAGGACAAAAAAGAGTATAAAAGCGATGAACTGTCAATTTTTTGCTATTACCTTAGCAGCGTTATTGTTAAACAAACACTCAGAATTAACAGATAAAATTATAGAGGTTATGAGAAAAGCAACTAAAAACGTACTGGGAGTGGTTGCAATTGCCCTCCTCAGTTCCGGGGTAGCAGGAATGACTACCTACGCGCTTACGCAAAAACATCAGGGAGAGAGCCTTTCATTTGAAGAGGCATTCGGTGTGAATCGTCAGGCACAACTGGCAGCCTATGCCGGTGCCTCACAGCCGGTGGACCTGACACAGGCGGCTGAGAACTCGGTGCATGCCGTGGTTCACATCAAATCCACACAAAATAGCAAAACGACTACCGTGCAGGCGCCAATGGACTTGTTCGACTTCTTCTTCGGCGACGGTCGCCCACAACAGCGACAGGTGCAGACCGAGCCTTCCGTAGGCTTCGGTTCGGGTGTCATCATCTCAAAGGATGGTTACATCGTGACCAATAACCACGTGGTGGAAGGTGCGGACGAAATCAGTGTGACACTGAACGACAACCGCGAACTGAAGGCACGACTGATTGGTACCGACCCAAGTTCCGACCTGGCCCTGATTAAGATTGAGGGCGATGAGTTCCCCACCATCCCCATTGGCGACTCAGATGCGCTGAAGGTGGGCGAATGGGTGTTGGCCGTAGGTAACCCGTTCAACCTGACTTCCACCGTAACAGCCGGTATCGTCAGCGCCAAGGCTCGTACGCTGGGCGTCTATGAAGGCGGTATCGAATCGTTCATCCAGACCGATGCGGCTATTAATAAAGGTAATAGTGGCGGTGCGCTGGTCAATGCGCGCGGCGAGTTGGTGGGCATCAATGCCGTACTGACCTCCCCCACCGGTACCTATGCGGGCTATGGTTTCGCTATTCCGGTGAGCATCATGACGAAGGTGGTAACCGACCTGAAACAGTTTGGCACCGTACAGCGTGCATTGCTGGGCATCCGCGGTGGTAACGTGGGCGAAGAGTTGAAAGAGCAACTGAAGAAGGAGAAGAAAGATACCGACCTCGGCACCACGGAAGGTGTTTATGTGAGCGAAGTAGTGGAGCAAGGTGCGGCTGCCGCAGCTGATATCAAGGCGGGCGATGTCATCACCGGCATCAACGGTAAGCAGATTAAGAACATGGCCGAGTTGCAGGAGAGCGTGACGAAGTATCGTCCGGGCGACAAGGTGAAGGTGACTTTGCTCCGTAACAAGAAGAAAATGGAGGTGGATGTAGTGCTGAAGAATGCACAGGGCAACACGAAGGTGGTAAAGAACACCGGTATGGAGTTGCTGGGTGCGGCCTTCAAGGAACTGCCGGACGACCTGAAGAAACAGTTGAATCTGGGCTATGGCTTGCAGGTAACGGGCGTTTCGAAAGGTAAGATGCAGGAAGCAGGCATCAGCAAGGGCCTCATCCTTCTGAAGGCCAATGGTAAGGTGCTGCGCACGGTGGCTGATTTGGAGAGTGAGCTGAAAGCTGCCTCACAGACACCGGAGCAAGTGCTCTTCATCAATGCGATGTACCCGTCGGGCAAACGTATAAACTACGCGGTCGACTTGTCGCAAGAGTAATGCTGAAACGACTTGCAATTCAGATTTCATAATAATGCGCTAAAGGGAGCCGGTGGAGAGAATCCATCGGCTTTCTTATTGATTGTTAAAAATCAAACGATATGGCGGCTGATTTCTAAAGATTCACTACATTTGTCACCGAATTAATAAGAACATGATGAAAAGAATAAATAGTACCATACTCCTCCTGCTCATTTGCATCGGATGTTTTGCTTTCCCCTTTAAGAAGAAAAGCGGTAACAGTCAGGTTTATGTAATGGGTGTATCCATTTGTTTCTCTGACACTGTGGTTTATATGACCGGCGTACAAACTGTGGAGGGAGCGAAAGTCAATGATAAATTTCTCTTGGACCGCGACGAATATAGCGGTCAGTTGAGCAATTACCTGCAAGCACAGGATGGTAAACGTACACACACTTGTGTAACATACTTCGACACGAACAAGAATCGTTTGCTGAAGAAGGCTGCGAAACTGACGAAGAAGTTCACGCTTCAGCCCTCTACGGAGCTTCGCACACTGAGCAAAGCTGAGTTCTCTTATACCGCTCCGGTGGAAGAGGATGAGGAATTTT
>CAYSOW010000031.1:0-17759 GCA_964432715.1 uncultured Bacteroides sp. | reverse complement strand
TTCTATAATCATGGAACGTCCGGGTTTACGCGGTTTCTCAGCCGGATACGGCGGACGACAATGACCTAGAATGACAAAACAGCGAGCCACCATCTGCTCGGGAATACCCCACTGAGCCAACATACGAGCTCCCTCAGGATTATCGAAAGTCTCCTCCCCACGCGCCACAATGCAACTACTCAAGCCCAGGCGCGTAGCCATCAACACCATGTTCTCCGCCGCACAGAAAGCATCGGGAATGCTGTAGAGGAAATTCTTCTGTGCAAAGACAATAGCCAGAGACGGTGCCCCATAGAACCCACTGCGGATGGAAGGATCATCAATGATAGAAGGCTGCTCCTTCGAGACATAACCTCCCGCCAACCGACTACGGTCCATACACCCCACATTCAGACGACCAATCTGCTCCACCAACTGAGCATCATGCACCCCCACAATCATAGAGCGCTGCCCACCTCCGGCATTCGGCGCAAAAAGTCCGGCCTCGATGACCTGTTCCAAGTCCTCGCGAGAAATCTGCTCCTCGGTGTAGCGACGAATGGAGCGACGATGTTTAATGATGTCCATGAGTTCCATAGAGTTCCAATTTTTAGTTCTTTCTGATTGAAATTACGCTTTCGCAGGAATCTGCACCTCTTTCCAGCACTGCGGATCGGGCGCAAAGAATGAGTGATAGTAGCCATAAGCTACCGCAGGACAGCCACGACAGAAGCGAAGCAACTCGCAATGCGCACACTTCTCCATCTTCTCGTGCTGACGATAGACCTCCTCCGCCTCTCCCGTAAAGAGGTCGTAAATAGGCGTCACCACCTCCTCACCGGCAGCACCGAACAGCTGACCCACCGGCGATTCAAATCGACGACACGCCATCACCTGCCCCGTAGGCAGAATGGTCAAGTGACAGTTGGCACAGTTGCAGCCATCGTAGATAGTATCCGGGTCCAAATCCTTCGGGATGCGGAAAAGCCCCTTCTCATAGAGAAAGAGCGTCCAGAGATGATCCTTCAGATTGAAAGTCGTATCACTGTCGCGATAACGCTGGTAACGCTCCCAAAGCGTTTCGAGCAAAGCCCGATAATCCGCCGGCTCGATGTGCGTCCGCTCACTCACCGCCTTGGCTTGCGAAGTGGGACAATAACGACCGAAGGCGAAGATATCCACGTGATGCTCCACCACCAGATCCACAATTGCCGGAATCTCATGCAAGTTGGTGCCGCTGACCGTCGTCATCACTGCACAATCCAACCCCGCTTCACGAATCAACGGAATGGCTTGCAACGTAGCGTCGAACGAGCCGGGCTTGCGAATGGCGTCATGCGTAGCCCGCAAACCATCAATGCTCAACTGATACTTGCGGCAGCCCAACGCCTTCAAACGTCGGCACACCTCCGCCGTGAGATGGAACGGATTGCCCATCAAAGTAAATGGAATACCTTGCTCGTGGAGCAACTCCAGAAGGTCCCAGAAGCGCGAATGCAGGATAGGATCTCCTCCCGTGATATAGAAATAAGGGAGGCGATGCATCCGCTCACACATCTGTCGACACGTATCAACCACCGCCAGGCAACGTTCCCATGACATCTCCACCAAGCGGGGATGTCCTTCACTGAAGATGTAACAGTGCTCACAACGCTGGTCGCACACATCCGTAATATGCCACTGAAAAGCAAAGTATTCCATTTTGTCCTTGTGTTTAGGTTTAGGTCAGAATTACTTCTTGTCGCCCGTACCGCATGCAGAACCGCAAGCTGCCGGTTTCTCCTCTTTATCACCTGAACCGCAAGCAGAACCACAAGCAGCGGGTTTTGCCTCTTTATCACCGGAACCACACGCTGTGCCGCAAGCTGCAGCAGGAGCGCCCTCTTCTGCGCGCAGAATTGCCTGTGCGCTGTGGCCAAAGCCAAATACATTTGAACGTTTCATCTTTACTAAATTTTTTGTGAATAATAGGATATTTTGCAGAAATGTAATACCTTTGTAACCCATTTCAAATGGAAAGGTACTTTCATTTTGCAAGTACAAAGTTAGAAAATAGTTTATTAATATACAAGAGGTTACACAAAGTGAAGCAGGTTACTTTTTTGTCGGAATTGGATAAATAACGGCTTTGCGCAACTTACTGAAACGAAAATTTAACATCACAGAATGAGCACTTCAGAAAAAACCAAAGAAGAATGGGAGCAGGAAGGTATCCTTTCCCCCAATCATCCCACGTGTCCCTACCGCAACATCCTCTGTCGTTTCGGCGACAAATGGTCGTTGCTGATACTTTATGTATTGCATAACGCAGAAGAGCCCCTCCGGTTCAGTGCTTTGGAGCGTAGTATCCCCGATATCTCCTCGCGCGTGCTCTCCACCTGCTTACGTGACTTGGAGGCGGACGACCTGATACTTCGCAAACTCTACCCCGAAGTTCCGCCCAAAGTGGAATACTCGCTCACCCCACTCGGTCAATCACTCATGCCCCATCTACTGGCATTGACCTCCTGGGCTTTGGAGAACTTTGACCACATTGTGAAGCATCGGGCCAAATATATTAAAAAGGCAGACAAATAAGAAGTATAGAAAAAGGCGAGCCACCACCCGGTGAACTCGCCCTTTTCCTTATTTAGTATGAACAATCTTCCATTGTTTAGATGCCGAGAGAAGCCTTGATAGCCTCCACCTTCTTATCGGCAGCCTCGTTGGCAGCAGGATAGCACTTCGCGCAACCCATCTCGCCCGGAGCCTCTACATAGAACTTAATCTTAGGCTCTGTACCCGAAGGACGAACAGAAATCTTCGTACCGTCCTCGCAGAAGTACTGCAGCACGTTTGAAGTGTCCGGCATGTTCAAGTCAGAAACGTTACCGTTGGCATCCGTCTGCTTCAAAGTCTTATAGTCTTTGACGAGCACCACCTTCGAGCCACCCAACTCCTTCGGACTGTTGGCACGGAAGTTCTCCATCATCGCCTTAATCTCCTCAGCACCGCTCTTACCCGGTTTTACAACGTTCACCGTCACGTTCTTTGAGAAGCCATACTCCACGTAGATATCCATCAAGACATCATACAACGTCTTGCCCTGATCCTTGGCCCAAGCACAAATCTCAGCCAGCAAAGAGCAAGCAGAAACGGCATCTTTATCGCGAACAAAGTCCTCAGCCAAGAAGCCGTAGCTCTCTTCGCCACCACCGATGTACTGTTTTACGCCCTCAGCCAAGCGAATCTCGCGAGCAATCCATTTGAAGCCCGTGTAGCAATCGAGCATCTCGATGTTGTTCTTATCGGCAATTGCCTTAATCAACTCGGTAGTCACGATGGTCTTCACGATAAACTCCTTACCCGTCATCTTACCCATAGCCTTGCGGTTGGTGATGATGTAATAGAGGAAGAGCAAGCAAGTCTGGTTACCGTTAATCAGCACCCATTCGCCCTTATCGTTCTTGCAAGCCATACCCACACGGTCAGCATCCGGGTCGGAAGCCATCACGATGTCCGCATCAATCTCCTTCGCCAGTTTGATGGCCAAAGTCAACGCCTCAGCGTTCTCCGGGTTCGGAGAAACCACCGTCGGGAAGTTACCATCCTTAATCATCTGCTCAGGTACACAGTGCACATTCTCGAAGCCCCACAACTTGAGTGACTGCGGAATCAACATCATACCTGTACCGTGAATCGGAGTGTAGACAATGCTCAAGTCCTTCTGACGTTTGATGACCTCCTGATCGATAGAGATAGACTTCACATCCTTCAGATAGTCCTCATCAATCTCCTTACCGATGATCTGAATCAACTCCTTGTTGCCTTTGAACTTGATGTCAGCAGCCGAAGCAATCTTGTTCACCTCCTCGATGATACCCGTATCGTGCGGAGCCAACACCTGCGCACCGTCATCCCAGTAAGCCTTGTAGCCGTTGTACTCCTTCGGGTTATGAGAAGCGGTCAAGATGATACCACTCTGGCAACCCAAGTGACGAATGGCGTAAGACATCTCCGGAGTAGGACGCATATCTTCAAACAAGTAAACCTTGATGCCATTGGCCGAGAAAATATCTGCAGAAATCTCAGCGAAGAGGCGACTGTTGTTACGGCAGTCGTGACCTACTACGACAGAGATCTGTTTCAAATCTTTAAAATTCTTGTTCAGGTAGTTCGACAAGCCCTGCGTAGCTGCACCCACCGTATAGATGTTCATACGGTTGCTACCTACGCCCATAATACCACGCAAACCACCGGTACCAAATTCAAGGTCTTTGTAGAAGGCTTCAACCAGTTCCGTCTTGTCGGGATTCTCCAACATACGTCTCACTTCTGCTTGAGTCTCTGCATCATAGGCCGGAGTGAGCCACTTCTGGGCTTTTTCCGTAACCTCTTTAATCAATTCATTTTCCATTACTTTATCTTTTTTAGATTTAAAATTACTGATCAATTCTTGTCACAAATGTAGACAATCAAACTCGTATTTCCTAATTCCGGCGCACAAAAATGAAAACTTTTATACTTGTGGAATTATTCCAACGAGAAAAGTCCTTATTATTTAATCAGATAGCGGTCGCCCACCTCCTGCATCACCTTGCGGTTGTACTCTTCGGGGTAGCCCGGACGAATCACCGGAGCCGCCAAACCTTCGGGGGTACGCTCAAACTGACCGTCCTTCATGCGTTTAATCACCAGGTCGTTGTACTTCACCACCAGGAACTCACCCAACTTTTTCCAGCGATCCAACATCGACTGTGCCGCGTTCACCGTGTACTCCGTCAAGAAGTTCTTCGCCTGCTCCGGACTCTGTTTGTAGAGTGTCAGTGCCTGTTCCTCCACCTCACTCTGACGGGTGAAGTAGCCATCCTCCAGCTCCTTCTGCACCGAGCGCAGGTCGTCAATCATCAAGCTATAACGCGGGTAAACCATGTTGGACACCCAGTTGCACACCCAGAAAGCCGAGTTCCAAGAGAAGGTCACGGCATCAGCCTGCTTGTCGTCATAGCAAGCGGGAGCCTCCGTAGCACAACAGTAAATCGGTGTGTAGGCAATCATGTTTGAATCATCATTACCAAACCAGAGCACACCACCCACAGCGTTAGGCAGGTAGCTGCGCATCTGAGAGACAAAGGTGAAGCCCGACTGCTGCGTAGCCACGGGACGCTCGTTGAAGTATTTCTTGCCATCCACCTCGAACGAGAGCGGTGACGGACGGTACGGACTCTTGTAAGCGCCGGCGCCCAAATCTACGGTCATATCGAGTGGCGTACCCTCATAGTGATAACGCATATCCTCCTGAATATCGCGCACAGAGAGTTTTCTGTCCGCCTTGATGTAGAGCGGCATCGGCTCTTTCGTCTCACCATATATATAAGAAAGGTATTTGCCCATCTCCTTGTTGTGACGGTTGTAGAAGCCCCACACACGCGCCTCGCAGTAGCGCAAGCCACCAAAGTCGAGGGGATTGTAGGCATCAGCAAAACTGAAGTCTTTGTTCATGCCGCTGAAGTAGCCCTTCTCGCGTGCAAAAGAGATTACGTCGGGCGAGTAGATACAGTTCTCGGGATCATCCAGAGGGAACTGATGAATGCGCGACTGGTTGGCATGCGCTGCGATACAGTCGTCGGGGATGCGCACAGCCACCCATACGGCACCACGTACGCCCGGACCTTTACCTATCATCTCCAGAATCCACGCCTCACTCGGATCGGCCACAGAGAAACTCTCGCCCTCACTGTAGTAGCCGTACTCCTGCACCAGGCTCGTCATCACCTGAATGGCCTCGCGCGCCGTGCTGGAACGCTGCAGCGCCAGGTAAATCAAGCTTCCGTAGTCGATAACTGCCGTGGTATCTACCAGTTCCTCGCGACCGCCGAAGGTAGTTTCACCGATGGTCACCTGAAACTCATTGATGTTACCTATCACATTGTACGTCTTGGGCACCTGCTTAATCTGTCCCAAGTATTTATTGGTATCCCATTCATAGACATCCACCATCTCGCCCGAGCGATGTGTAGCAGCCGGGGAGTGATAGAGGCGACCGAACATGCCGAAGGAATCGGCGGAATAAGAGACAATCACCGAACCGTCGGTGGAGGCAGCCTTACCAACGATGAGGTTGGTGCAAGCCTCGCTTCGGGGAATGAAGGCAATCAGCAACGCCACTGCCCACATAAATTTTCTTTTCATACCTTGTATGTAATCGTTTGATTAGTAATAAAATGAATCTTTCACCGTAGTCACATTACCGCAGTGGTCGGTCACCTCAAGCACCAGCTGATGACGTTTGCCTTTCTCTATCCGTGCCTCCTCCATCCGGCAAGCCAGACGTCGGCGCATGGAGTTGTAAGTGAAGAAGGCATAATGCCCGTCAATGGTGCCGCGGAACGACCGGATGCCCGTTTCGCCATCAGAAAGACGATAGACAATCTCCTTGTTGCGTTCCCATAAGTTGCGCCCCACCGGCTCCGCTTTCGGCGGAATGGTGTCGATGGCCACCGTGTAAGTGCCCAGCTCACGCACACTGCCCGTCAGCCACCCGTGCTCATACGTACCGCCCACATAGTAGCGCTGCGCGCCCACCACCTGTGCGATGTAATATTTCGTAGAGTCGGCTACCGGCATCCGGCGCAGTCCGATAGAGAGCGGACAGTAAGTATGTAGCGGCACCAGCTTGTTGTGCACGCGATAGGTCCACGCGATGTCCGAAGAATCGGCATAAACACGACGTTGCGTCTTCACCGACTCGTAGAGCATCCCCTTCGGAATCACCAGTTCCATGCCCGGTTCGCGAATGGTCTGCGTCTCGTTCCAACGCAGCAACTGCGTATAGTTGGTTTGCTCCGCCGGAATCTGCTGACGCTTACCGGTAATGGTAAACTCATACTTCGAGCTGTTGCCATGCGCATCCTTCAGCAGATACTGACAATGGTACGGACGTTCCTCGTTGATGGTTATCACCCCGCGGTGCGCATCCGCCTTCAGCATACGCAAGCGATTGCCCTCCATCGTGGAAGACTTCATAAACCAGCCTCCGCCACGCTTCTGCTCCTCATAGTCGGTCCACCCGTTAATCATGCGGTTCTCATCGAAGAAGAAGCGGTCGACAGTACTTTGGAACACCTCTACCCCATCCACCAGCAGTGTCACGGAGTAGACGCCGTACGAGTTGTTCGTGCCGTCCATATAGTCGTTCGCCTTCAAGCCCAACGTCACCTCTCCCCAAGCCGTCAAACTCTTGGAGAGCTGCGTTCTTCCACCGGCCACCTTCGAGATAGCCGCCTTCTGAGGCTGCGTGGAACCGTTCACCACGCCCCTGCCCTCCTGCGGATAGCAGATGAGTGCCGTAGCCCTGGGCGGCATGGTATCCTTGATTTTCTGCAGATAATAAGGCAACGGATTGGTCGGCTCGTTCGTATCTGTCTGACGGATCTCCATGTGAAGGTGCGGGCCCATCGAAGAGCCCGTGTTACCACTGTAAGCAATCAGCTCGCCGCGCTTCACAGGGAACTGTGAAGGCTCGAACGTCAACTCCAGATCGAAACGCTCCTGCTCATAGTGCTGATCCATCACATAGCGTGCAATCGCCGGAGCGAAACCACTCAAGTGACCGTAGACCGACGTGTAGCCGTTGGGATGCGTCACGTAGAGTGCATTGCCGTAGCCATTGGGTGCTATCGACACGCGCGACACGTAACCCTCCTCGATGGCGTAGATAGGTTTTCCCTCCACGCCCTGCGTCTTGATATCCAATCCCCCGTGAAAATGGTTGGCCCGAAGCTCGCCGAAGTTACCGGCCAGCAGCAACGGGAAATCAAAGGGGGATGCAAAAGAGGGAGACGAGCTCACCTGTGCAGAAGCGTTCAACGCCGCGCACAAGAAGCCCGTCATCCAAATATTTCTAACTTTCATTTTTAGCAAGCCTTGAAACTCATATCCAGTCCTTTGACGGAGTGAGTCAACGCGCCCACAGAGATATAGTCGACGCCACACTCCGCATAGTCGCGCAAAGTGTCGAAGGTGATACCGCCGGAAGACTCGGTTTCGAAACGACCGCCGATAATCTCCACAGCTTTCTTTGTATCCTCGGTCGAGAAGTTATCAAGCATGATACGGTCTACCCCACCGATGGCCAGCACCTGATTGAGCTCGTCGAAGTTTCTCACCTCAATCTCAATCTTCAGATCTTTACCTTTCTCCTTGCAGTAAGCCTTGGCACGCTCAATGGCTTTGTCGATGCCACCTGCGAAATCCACGTGGTTGTCTTTGAGCAGAATCATATCAAAGAGACCGATACGGTGATTCACACCGCCACCAATCTTCACCGCCATCTTCTCCAGCATACGCATACCCGGTGTCGTCTTACGTGTATCCAACACATGCGTTTTGGTACCCTCCAGACGTTTCACATACTTGCGGGTCATGGTGGCAATACCACTCATACGCTGCATCACGTTCAGCATCAGGCGCTCTGTCTGCAACAGCGACTGCACCTTGCCCTCCACGCGCATAGCTACGTCACCCGGTTTCACCTCGGCGCCATCGTTGATGAACACCTCCACTTTCATTGTGGGGTCGAAACGGTGGAAGATTTCCTTAGCGATTTCCACGCCGGCCAACACACCTTCTTCCTTGATGAGCAACTTTGATGCGCCCATGGCGTCTGCCGGGATACAAGATAAGGTGGTATGATCGCCATCGCCGATATCCTCAGCAAAAGCAAGGTCTATAAGTCTGTCAATTAACTGATTTACACTATCCATAGTTATTCTTTGTATTTATGTTCTATTAATCTCTTGTTTACATTTGAAAACACGCTACAAAAATAACCATTTCTGTCGAATTTTCCTTGCATTCCGAAGAAATTCTTCGGGAGATTTGAAGAGGAAATATCTCTTTCACAAGAGATGAATCTTTCTTCCACAAGAGATAAATGTTTCAGCGAAGGAAATTCAGCACATCTTCTTTCATCAGTTCCGGAACGAGACGACACTCCGTGAGCAACTGCTGATAGTCGTAACGGTCGGCAAACTCCTTCGGTGCACCGTAGCACTTCACTGCCATCGCTGCATCGCCGTAGAAGCGCGCTACCTTCTCGCCAAAGCCACCGGCCAGCGAGCCGTCCTCGATGGTTACCACCAACCGATGGTCCGCCTTCAAGCTCTCCAGCAGTTCCTCATCCACGCCCGAAAGGAAGCGCGGATTAATCAAGGTAGCCTCCACGCCCGCCGTCTGAAGTTGCGCCGCAAGCGACTCACCCAGTCCGAAGAAGTTGCCGGCAGCGATGATAGCCACCTCGCGACCGCGATGCTCCACTGCAAACTGATTCAGTTTCGAATAGTCGGTCGGGAAACTTTTTCCGCTTTCCACCACCTGACAACCCGGCACACGCAGTGCCACCGGATGCTCCGTCTGATTCATCGCCCAATCGAGCATCGCCAGATACTCCTCCTTGCAAGTGGGCGCCAGATAAACCCATCCCGGAATGTTTGAGATAAGTGCAATGTCATACCATCCAAGGTGCGTCACGTCGTTCATACCCAGCAATGTAGCGTAGAACACCGACAGCACCACCGGCGACCCGTTCACTGCCACATCCTGCGACAGCTGGTCGTAAGCACGCTGAATAAAGGAGCTCACCACGCCGAAGCAAGGACGCACACCTGCCTTCGCCATACCCGAAGCCAACGCCACGGCCTCTTGCTCCGCGATACCTACATCCACGAAACGATGTCCGGCAGCCTTACGTCGTTCAGGATTGAACCCAATGACGCCCGGCGTTCCGGCTGTAATCACAGCGGTATTAGTATCTTTTTTGAAGCGATTCAACATATATTTTGCGAAGAGGTCACTGTAGTCCTCGCCCTCCGCTGCAGCCTTACCGGTAGCCAAATCGAACGGACCGCTATAGTGGTAAGTCTCCTGCTGCGTCTCCGCCGGGGCATAACCCTTTCCCTTCAGCGTATGGATGTGCACCACCACCGGATGGTCGATGTCCTTCACCTCGCTGAACGTCCGAATCAACACCTCGATATCGTTACCTTCCGCCACATAGCGATAATCCAATCCAAAGGCACGGAAGAGATTGTTCTCCGCCTTACCGTTGGTTTCGCGCAGCAGGCGCAAGTTGTCATAAAGTCCTCCATGATTCTCAGCTATTGACATCTCGTTATCATTCACAACGATGATCAAGTTGCTCTTCAGCGTACCCGCGAAGTCAAGTCCTTCGAGCGCCTCACCGCCACTCAGCGAGCCGTCGCCAATCACAGCAATCACATTTTCCTTACCCCCTTTCAAGTCGCGTCCGTAGGCCAAACCGCCTGCCAAGCTGACAGAAGTAGAGGTGTGACCGATGATGAAATGGTCGTGTGCACTCTCGCTCGGTTCCGAATAGCCACTCACCTCGTCGTAACGTTCCGGATCGATAAACGCACCGATTCGCCCCGTCAGCATCTTATGCACGTACGTTTGGTGCGACACGTCAAAGACAAGCTTATCCTCGGGGGAGTTGAACACATAATGCAGCGCCACTGTAGCCTCCACCATACCGAGGTTCGGACCCACGTGACCACCGTGACGACTCAGTTTCTCCAGCAACACCTCACGCAGTTGTGCAGCCAATTGATTCAGTTCCTCCATCGACAAGCTTTTCAGGTCGGCAGGAGCATGTAACTCATTCAAATTCATATCTGTTTCTTTTTTAGTTTTCAGTTTCCGGGCGTCTCATAACGCTCATGGCAAAGATAACCATTTCCGCGCAAAAGCCCCTTACCCTATTTGCTTTTTTATTTTCACATTTTGCGGATTGGAGGGAGGAATCAATGAATCTGAACAATTTTGCGTATCTTTGCAGCGAAGAAACAAAAACAACAAAACAATGAAGACCCTATTATTAGTGGTGGGCCGCACTGTCGAGTCACACTACATCACTGCCATCAACGACTACGTGCAGCGCACGAAGCACTTCATCTCTTTCGATATGGAGGTCATCCCGGAGCTCAAGAACACGAAGAGTCTCTCGGAGGAGCAACAGAAGGAGAAAGAGGGAGAGCTTATCCTGAAGTCTCTGCAAGGGGGCGACGTAGTGGTGCTTCTCGACGAGTTCGGCAAGGAGTTCCGTTCCGTGGAGTTTGCGCGCTGGATGGAGAAAAAACTCACTACGGTCAACAAGCGCTTGGTCTTCATCATCGGTGGTCCTTATGGTTTCTCACAAAAGGTGTACGACGCTGCGCAAGAGAAGATTTCGCTCTCAAAGATGACCTTCTCTCACCAGATGGTCCGCCTCATCTTCGTGGAGCAACTTTACCGTGCCATGACCATTCTGAATGGCGGACCGTATCATCATGAATAGCGTTTTTACTCCGGCTGAATCTCATTCATCGAAGGAAGATTCTTCCAGCCTTCACCAAACGTATCGTAGGCATCCGTGACCACCACAAAGGCACGGGGATCAGCCTCTTTGATTTTCAGTTTCACGCCGGTCACCTCCTTACGGCTCACCACCAGGAAGAGCATCTCCTTCTCGTGACCGGTATAGAGACCGCAGCTCTTGATGCAGGTAGCAGTGCGGTCCAAATCCTTCAGAATAAAGCGATGCAGCTCCGTCATCTCCTTGTCGCTGATCACAAAAAGGAGCTTATCATCCTTCGCACCGTTGATGACGTAGGCGATGACACGAGAGATGATAAAGATGGAAATCAATGAATAAAAGGAGAGGAGCCATGAGCTCTGAGTGGCCTCTTCCGTACTGCCGATACCGAAACCAATCACTACCAGTCCGGCACACACCACAAAACCATCCACAAAGAGAATAGCGTTGGAGAAGCGCACATGAAAGTACTTCTGAATCATCATGCCGATGATGTCGCTGCCCCCTGTTGTGGCCTGACTGCGCACCACAATGCCTGAGCCTAGACCGATGATGACTGCCCCGATGATCGTGGTCAACATCAGGTCGTTACTCATGTCCATACATCCTCCCAAAAGCTGCTTGGGGTCCAGTTGTTCCAAAGCCTCCCGTGTGGGATATACCCAAGCCGAGAGCAGGTTCATCAGCAACGGAGTGACCATGGCAGCCACAAAGGTGCGGGCGCCCAAGCTACTACCCAAGAGCAGCACGGAGAGCAACAGCAGGGGGATATCGAACATATATCCGAATGTACCCACCTGGATGGATGGGAAGAGGTTGTGGAGCACAATACTGGCACCATACACGCCTCCCGGCACGATGTTATAGGGGTTGATAAAGAAGACGAAGCCGGCCGCCAGAATAAAGCAGCCCAAGAAAATGTTGACCCAGGAAACCCACCAGCGGAGTGATTTCACAGAAACAGAAAGACCTTTCAGTTGTGCAGACAATTTGCTCATAGAAGATAAGATTAAATATATATGCAGCAAATATACAACTTATATGGTGAATGCAGCCTATCTTTCACGGAAAACTTTCTGCAAAATAAGAAAAACAGGAGCGGCTCACCCACCCTCGGATGAACCACTCCTGCTTTTTCTATGAATCTTTTCCGTGAATTAATCCAAGTCGTGATGCAGCATACGATACTGTGCCATCTCCTCGTACTTCGTGCCGGGGCGACCGTAGTTGGCGTAGGGATAGATGGAGATGCCGCCACGCGGGGTAAAGAGACCGGTGACTTCGATATACTTCGGATCCATCAGTTTCACCAAATCCTTCATAATCTTATTGACGCAATCCTCGTGGAAGTCGCCGTGGTTACGGAAACTAAAGAGGTAGAGTTTCAGACTCTTGCTCTCCACCATCTTCACATCCGGCAGATAGCTGATGCGAATCTCGGCAAAGTCGGGCTGTCCGGTGATGGGACAGAGACTGGTAAACTCGGGACAGTTGAAACGTACCCAATAGTCGTTCTCGGGATGCTTGTTGACAAAGGTCTCCAGTACCTCCGGCGCATAGTCCTGGCGATACTCGGTCTTCTTACCTAATGCTTGCAAATGATCGTTTTCTCTTTCGCTCATCTATTTAAATCTTTTATGTTCTGTTTCTATGTAAATGCTGTGCAAAGATACCCATTTCTGCGCAATTATGCAGCAATTATCCGGCAGTTTCAGGAATTATAACAATCCCAACAGTCGCAGGATGGTGGGTGTCAAGAGTGCCGTCAGAATACCGTTGAGGGTCAGTCCCAGACTGGCAAAGGCGCCGTACTTGCGACTGCGTTCCATGGCGGTGGAGGTTCCTACAGCATGCGAGGCGGTACCCATGGAGAGACCTTGGGCTATCGGACTCTTGACGTGTCCCAGCGAGAGTACCTTGAAGCCGAAAACCGCTCCGAAGAGTCCTACGCACACCACCACTGCTGCCGTCAATGAAGGGATACCTCCCACGGTACGGGTTACTTCCATGGCGATGGGGGTGGTGACTGACTTCGAAGCGAGGGAGAGAATCACCTCCTTCGATGCTCCGAGCAGTTGAGCAGTGATGACCACCGACAAGATGCCTACCACGCAACCCACCAACTGCGATATCAGGATGGGCCACAACTGTTTTTTGATGGACTCCAGCTGCAGATATAAGGGAACGCCCAGAGCTACGACCGCCGGCTTGAGCCAGAACTCGATGAGATGACCGCTCCGCTGATAAGTTTCATAGGGGATATCCACCCACTTCAGGAAGATAATCAGCAGGGCAATGGTAATCAGGATGGGGTTGAGCAACACCTGTCCCGTCTTCTTCTGAATCCATTTTGAGAGGAAGAAGAGGCCGAAGGTAAGGGCCAACAGGAAGAAATCATTTTCTAGGAACTCCATGGTGTCTGCGCATTAATTGGTGAACCCAGCCGGTGACCACCAGCACGAGGATGGTGCTGACCACCGTTGCTACTACGATGGGAACAAACTGGGCGGAAATCAAATCGAAATAGAGCATCAGGGCAACGCCGGGCGGAACAAAGAAGAATCCCAGGTTGGCCACTAGAAAATCGCACAGACCCTGCACCCACTCCAGTTTAACCCACTTGAGCTTCAGAAAGAGTGTCAGCAAGAGCATGCCGATGATGCTGGAGGGCAGTTTCACACCGGTGAGGAACACCACGAGTTCCCCCAGGGCTAAACAGCCGAACAGAATAAAACATTGACGAATCATCTTTTACCTTATTTATATATACATTTCTTTCGGGCTGCAAAATTACCACTTTTCCCCTACTCTACCAAGTGCCCCGGAAGTTCTTAACCATTTAACATTGTGTTTTATAAAAAGGAGAGATAAAATGGACCTTTTCTGCATAAAAGACGTATAATGTTTACACTACGTAAAGACAATACATACTTACAGTCATAACTACGTTACTCAGAAAGCTGAAAAATAGTGTTTTATAACATATAATTTTTCTGCAATTTTTTCTTGCGTATCTCACAAAAGTACTCTATATTTGCCCACGAAATAAAACTAACAGATACGATGAATTCAAATACAAAGATGGAAGGAAAAGTGGTAAATCCGCATATATCAGTAGATTGTGTGTTGATTGGATTCGATGGGAAACAGCTTTGTGCCCTGCTGGTCCGCCAGGCCGGCAAAGGGGATTCAGACAAACTGAACTCTTACAAACTTCCCGGAAGCTTGATTTATGAAGATGAGGACCTGGACGAATCAGCTAAACGTGTGCTCAGCGAGCTCACCGGACTGAAGAGTGTACCGATGGTGCAGTTTCGTGCTTTCGGCTCCAAGGACCGTACCAACGACCCGAAGGATGTGCTTTGGCTGGAGGAGTATCACCATCTGGGCGAACATATCCAACGCATCGTGACCATTGCTTACGTGGCTCTGCTGAAGATTGACCGTCGGTTGTCTAACCTCTCCAATCAGTATGAGGCGAAGTGGACTCCCATCCGCGAGATTGAGGAGTTGGCGTTCGACCATAAGCAGATTGTACAGGAGGCTTTGGAATATATCCGTCAATACACGGTTTTCAAACCGGCTACACTCTTCTCGCTCTTGCCTCGCAAGTTCACGTTGTCGCAGCTGCGTCGACTCTATGAGGTGGTGTATGATATGCCGATTGATGCGCGCAATTTCCATAAGAAGATTATGCACATGAATTATGTAGTGGCTCTGAATGAGTTTGAGCAGGGGGTTGCTCACCGTTCGGCTCAGTTCTACCGCTTCGACCGTGTGATCTATAATCAACGCAATCAGAAGATTAATTAAAATTGGAGTAATTATCAAATCTAATAGGAGTAATCATTAAATCTGACTTGAATAGTACAGTAAACAAAACGTATCTAAACCATGAAATATTTGTTAGGTTATGACATCGGTAGTTCGTCGGTCAAGGCGAGCTTGGTGAATGCTGAGAGTGGAAAGAGTGAAGCTTCGGCTTTCTTCCCGAAAACGGAGGCGGAGATTATCGCAGTTCGTGCCGGTTGGGCGGAGCAACATCCGCAGATGTGGTGGGAGAACCTGAAACTGGCTACACAGGCGGTGCTGCAGCAGTCGGGTGCGAAGCCTGAGGAGGTGGCTGCCATCGGTATCTCTTATCAGATGCACGGACTGGTCTGCGTGGACAAGAATCAGGAGGTGTTGCGTCCTGCCATCATTTGGTGCGACTCGCGCGCTGTGCCTTTCGGCCAGCAGGCTTTCGACACGCTGGGACATGAGCATTGTCTCTCGCACTTGCTGAACTCTCCGGGCAACTTCACCGCCTCTAAGCTGGCTTGGGTGAAGGAGAATGAGCCGGGTCTCTTCAGTCGCATCGACAAGATTATGCTGCCGGGCGACTATATCGCTATGCGCCTTACGGGCGAGGCTTGTACCACGGTGTCCGGTCTCTCTGAAGGAATGTTCTGGGATTTCAAGAACAACCGTGTGGCCGACTTTCTGATGAATTATTACGGCTTCAGCAACGACTTGATTCCGGAGATTCGTCCTACCTTTGCCGAACAGGGCAAGGTGACGGCTGCGGCGGCAGAGGAGTTGGGACTGAAGGCGGGCACGCCGGTGACTTACCGTGCCGGTGACCAACCGAACAATGCGCTCTCACTGAAGGTGTTCAACCCCGGAGAGATTGCCTCCACGGCAGGTACTTCGGGCGTTGTGTACGGCGTATTGGGCACCGTCAACTATGATCCGAAATCACGCGTAAATACCTTTGCACATGTAAACCATACCGCTGAGCAGACGCGTCTGGGCGTGCTGCTTTGCATCAACGGTACCGGCATTCTCAACTCTTGGATGAAGCGTAATGTAGCGCCTGAGAGTCTTTCTTACGCCGGCATGAACGACTTGGCCGCTCAGGCTCCCATCGGCAGCGACGGCCTCAGCATCATTCCCTTCGGCAACGGTGCAGAGCGTGTATTGGAGAATCAGGACCGCTGCTGCTCTATCCACGGCATCCGCTTCAACTCGCACAACCGTTCGCACTTGTTGCGTGCAGCGCAAGAGGGTATCGTCTTCTCCTTTAAATATGGTATGGAGGTGATGCAGCAGATGGGCATGGACATCCGAAAGATTCACGCAGGCAACGCCAACATGTTCCTCAGTCCGATATTCCGTGACACCCTGGCTTCGGTCACCGGAGCTACCATCGAGCTCTTTGACACCGACGGTTCTGTGGGTGCAGCCAAAGGAGCCGGTCTGGGTGCAGGCATCTACAAGAACACCGACGAGGCCTTCGAGTCACTCACCCGCTTGCAGGTGATTGAGCCCGACGTGAAGAACCTTGCCGCTTACCAGGATGCTTACGAGCGTTGGAAGAGCTACTTGTAATGCTTCAAAAGAGCACTGTAAAGAACATTCATAAAGAGTAAAACATTATCATATAAACGTATCATTTTAAAAGACATTTTGAATATGGCAACAAAAGAGTATTTTCCCGGAATAGGAAAAATTAAATTTGAAGGCAAAGAGAGTAAAAATCCTTTGGCATTCCGTTACTACGATGCAGAGAAAGTCATCCTGGGCAAACCGATGAAAGAGTGGTTGAAATTCGCGATGGCTTGGTGGCACACTTTGTGCGCTGAGGGTGGCGACCAGTTCGGTGGCGGTACAAAGAAATTCCCCTGGAACGGTGACCCCGACAAGATTCAGGCTGCAAAGAACAAGATGGACGCAGGCTTCGAGTTCATGCAGAAGATGGGTATCGAATATTTCTGCTTCCACGATGTCGACTTGGTTCAGGAGGCTGACACCATCGAGGAGTATGAGGCTAACTTGAAAGCCATCGTAGCTTATGCCAAAGAGAAAATGGCTCAGACCGGTATCAAACTGTTGTGGGGTACGGCCAATGTCTTCGGTCACGCTCGTTATATGAACGGTGCTGCCACCAACCCCGACTTCGACGTTGTGGCTCGTGCTGCCGTTCAGATTAAGAATGCCATCGACGCTACCATCGAGTTGGGTGGTACCAACTACGTGTTCTGGGGCGGTCGTGAGGGCTATATGAGCTTGCTCAACACCGATCAGAAACGTGAGAAAGAGCACTTGGCTCAGGTATTAACCTTGGCTCGTGACTATGCTCGCGCCAAAGGTTTCAAAGGTACTTTCTTGATTGAGCCGAAACCAATGGAGCCCTCTAAACATCAGTATGATGTGGATACGGAGACTGTAGTTGGCTTCTTGAAAGCACACGGTTTGGAGAAGGACTTCAAAGTAAATATCGAGGTGAACCACGCTACTTTGGCCGGTCACACCTTCGAGCATGAGTTGGCTGTAGCTGTAGACAACGGTATGTTGGGTTCTATCGATGCCAACCGCGGTGACTACCAGAACGGATGGGATACCGACCAGTTCCCCATCGACAACTTCGAGCTGACGCAGGCCATGATGC
>CAYSOW010000030.1:20852-21950 GCA_964432715.1 uncultured Bacteroides sp. | reverse complement strand
TCTTTCTGCGAGTATAGCAGGATGTTGTGTCCTGACGAAGAAGCACAGCGTTTGTATCTTACTACTGTAGCGCATGACATCCATCGTTTCATAGCTCAACATAAAGATATTCAGCTCAATGGTTTCGACATAGGAGGTGGTACTCCGACGGCACTAAGTGAGAACAACTTCCGCCATCTGATGCAGATATACAGGCAGACAGCCAACCGGCTTTGTCTAAGCGAAGATTATGAACCAAGTATTGAAGCCTCCTTCGCCACCATTACCGCAGCCAAAGCAGAAATGATTCATGAAGCAGGGATAAATCGAGTCTCTTTAGGATTGCAATCATCATGCTCAAATGTGCTGCAGGAGAATCATCGTATGTCTGCACGCATGGAGCTGTTAGCAGACAAGATGAATCTTCTTCATCAGGCTGGTATCAGAAAAATCAATCTCGATCTGATGTACGGTCTGAGGGGACAAACGTTGGAAACACTTCCGTTTGATGTCGAAGCCATCAGGCGTCTTAATCCCGAGCAGGTGACACTCTACGAATTGCGCACGAACATGACAGGTGAGCTTATGGAATGGGACAAAGAGACTCTTTATGAGGGCTACACTTTTCTATTTCGTCAGCTCTGTGCGCTTGGATATCACGCACGGTTTGGGCAGAACACGTTTACTAAAAATCAGAACGATCAGGGAGTATCATCCTATCTGCGTCACCGCATGATTGATGGCACTGCCTACAAAGGGTTTGGTCTGTCGGCTCAAAGTATGTGTAGTGATGGCATCTCATACAACATGGGTAAGAATGTGGCAGATATTGGCAAATTGTTTTCTCGGACCACTTATGATGAAGAATATACCTATCGCTTGCCCGCCACGGAATTAGCTTCAAAATATATTTCCATCGGGGCCTATCATGGTTCTTTCTCGCTGACACGTCTGTCTGAGATATTAGGTGAAGACGCGAAAGTACGCTATGCGGCACAGCTCTCTTTCGGTCTCAGTCATGGATTCATCGTGATAGATGAAGAGGACACGGTAAGATGCACACGTGAGGGCTTCAAGTACTACGGTGCCCTCTTCTCTCTGTTTACACGAATTAGCTGA
>CAYSOW010000030.1:0-20752 GCA_964432715.1 uncultured Bacteroides sp. | reverse complement strand
TATTGTGTATCCTAATATTGTGATTTATACTCTGCCACAAAGATACGAAGGAATTCCCGTATTTTAAAATATATCAGATGGAAATTACCGGCATCGCCCTGCCAGCAGGGGTTTTACTCTTCTCTCTCCCTCGTTTCAGCAAGACGAAAAGGCGCTTTTTGTAGAAAAGTAGCGCTTTTTTATAGATTACCCCATATTTTATATATCTTTGCGCCATCAAAACGGCAGTCAGCAAACTGTCAGCGATAAACTTTGAACTATGAACTAAAAAACAGAATATGATGCAAAAAACAATCATTACGGTAGTGGGCAAAGATGCTGTGGGCATCATCGCCAAGGTGTGTACTTACCTGGCCGACAACAAGGCTAACATTCTGGATATCTCTCAAACCATTGTACAAGAATACTTCAACATGATGATGATTGTGGACTTCGCTCAGGTGGAGAAACCGTTTGATCAGGTGGCCAACGAACTGGCGGAAGTGGGTACGCAGATGGGCGTGCAGATTAAGTGTCAGCATGAGGCTATCTTCGACAAGATGCACCGCATTTAATTCTTAAGTAAGTAAGGTGTAATAAGTAAGGTATATTCAGTAAGGAGGTAAAAGTATGATTAATCTGAATGAGGTGCTGGAGACCAACCAGATGATTGAGGAGGAGAACCTGGACGTGCGTACCATCACGATGGGTATCAATCTGATGGACTGCGTGGATAACGATGTCGACCGGGTGTGCGAGAAGATTTATCGCAAGATTACTACGCTGGCGCACAACTTGGTGAAGACGGGCGAAGATATTTCTCGGGAATATGGTATTCCTATTGTCAATAAACGTGTGAGCATTACGCCGATCTCTCTGGTGGGCGGTGCGGCTTGTCATACACCGCAGGATTATGTCAAGATTGCGCATGCCTTGGATCGCGCTGCGCTGGAGGTGGGCATCAATTTCCTGGGTGGCTATTCGGCCATCGTGTCAAAGGGTATGACGGCGAGCGATGAGTTGCTGATTCGCTCTATTCCGCAGGCTTTGGCTGAGACGGAGCGCATCTGTAGCTCGGTGAATGTGGGCTCCACCAAGACCGGCATCAACATGGATGCGGTGCGCCTGATGGGCGAGGTGGTGAAGCAGACGGCGGAGGCTACAAAGGAGCGTGACTCGCTGGGTTGTGCTAAGTTGGTGGTGCTTTGCAATGCGCCGGACGATAATCCGTTTATGGCGGGTGCTTTCCATGGTGTCTCTGAAGCGGATGCTATTATTAATGTAGGCGTCAGTGGTCCGGGCGTGGTGAAACATGTGTTGAGCACGAAACGGGGGGCCGACTTTGAGGAGCTCTGTGAGACGATTAAGCGCACGGCGTTCAAGATTACCCGTGTGGGACAGTTGGTGGCGCAGGAGGCTTCGGCTCGTCTGGGCATTCCTTTCGGCATCATCGACCTTTCTTTGGCTCCTACGCCTGCCATTGGCGATAGTGTGGCCGATATTCTGCAGGAGATTGGCTTGGAGCGTGCCGGTGCACCGGGTACTACGGCGGCTTTGGCATTGCTGAACGACCAGGTGAAGAAGGGTGGCGTGATGGCTTCTTCTTACGTGGGCGGACTGAGCGGTGCTTTTATTCCGGTGAGCGAGGATCAGGGAATGATTAACGCGGTGGAGTGTGGTGCACTGAACATCGAGAAGCTGGAGGCGATGACTTGTGTCTGCTCGGTGGGTCTGGACATGATTGCCATTCCGGGCGATACGCCTGCCACAACCATCTCGGGTATCATTGCTGACGAGAGTGCCATCGGTATGGTGAACCAGAAGACGACGGCTGTGCGCATCATTCCGGTGGTGGGCAAGACGGTGGGCGATACCGTGGAGTTTGGTGGCTTGCTGGGCTACGCTCCCGTGATGCCGGTGAACCGTTTCGACTGTAGTGCTTTCGTGAACCGTAAGGGACGTATCCCTGCTCCGATTCATAGTTTCAAGAACTAATACTGATTGTTCCCGTCCCGGGATGAACGAGGACGGTTCCAGACAACTGTAATCACTCTCCTATCAGCTCTACCACGCGATATTCGTGGGCGGTGGCAGGGACAAACCGATCGAGCAAATCTCTTAGAGAGAGGCGCAGGGAGGCCGTATTGACGCAGGGGTGACAACCGATGTACTCCTGCGTCAGTAGGTCTTGATCGACCACCAGCAGTACTTTCTGCTCCACATCATTCATCAGTCCCATGGGCGACACGGCACCGGGATGAATGCCGAGCAGGCTCACCATGTGCGCTTCGTCGGCAAAGGAGAGGCGTGCACAACCGAGTTGCGCGGAGAGGTACTTGGTCTTGAACACTTTATCGCCCGGCAACATGAGCAGGTAGAACTGCGTCTGCTGACGGTTGCAGAGGAAGAGATTCTTGCAAATGGGGGCTCCCAGTTGCACTTCCACCGCGGCACACTCTTCCATGGTGTAGGCAGCGGGATGGTCCAGACGCTCGTAGGGAATGCCGTGGGCGTCCAGGAACTGATAGGTTCGGAGGGCTGTTTCTTCGTTCATAGCATACAATATTTTGTTTTACTTTTCACCTTCTTATTACTTCTCACAAGCCCCGCAGTCGGAACAGCCGTTGCAGGTCATGCGACTGCCGCAAGTGGCACAGTGGGCACGAAAATGCGGCTGATAGTGGGCTGCCGTGAAGAGCGTAGGCTCCGGGTTCTGCAGCCGGAAATGGATGGGCGGTCCTTGGTAGCTCAAGCCCGACTTATAGGCCTGTAATGATTGCTGACGCTTGTCGGGGATGCGATAGGTGCGTCCCGCTTTGACAAACACAGAGCCCGTCTCGATGAAGTCGAACGTTACCCCATGCGCCCGGCACTGGTCGCTGAGCAGTTTCACCCACTCATAATGGCAAGGCCGAGCTCCGTCGTAGTTCTCGCCGCCGCAGAGCACCTCCTCTATCTGACCGCTCGCCAAGTAGGTCTCGGCATTCACTTCGCCTATCATCGGGGCACTCATAAAGCCTTTGTGGCGCGCAGGTGTCTCCAGCAGTATCGGCAGGCGTTCGTCCGCCCGACGCTGATTCTCGGCCGTCACACTGAGCAATACGTTCTCATATCCCTCGCCCCAATCTTTCGGCAAGCAGGCACGTATGCGCTGCGCCCGCTTCGTCAGTAGTCGGAAAGCAATGTCCGACCGTTGGCGGATGATGCGCCACGCCTCTTCGCGCCACTCGTCCGCCTCCTCCACGAAGAAGTCGGTAGAGAGCCCCACAAAGAGTTGCATCCCCGCAGGAAGGCGGTAACGCCCGTCACGACGCCGCTGAATGGGCATGTCAAAGTTGTCGGTACGAAACACCTTCGACGTATCGATTCCGCGTTTCGCATCGAGAAAGTACATATAACAATGAGCGCAACCTTCGCTCACCTTATGACAGCCGTGCCATGGGTTCCAGATAATCATTACATCCGCAAAGATAAACAAAATTTTCCTGTTGCAGTTGCACTACCCCTCCCTTTCTCCGTACACGCGTGTGATAAAATTTTAATCCGTACGAGCAAATATCAAGCAATAATTTAATGGAGTTTAATAAAGACATTCAAAGCACAAACTCCCACTCTATCCATCCGGTGAATGCCATGACAGTCATCCTCCCGGAAACGATCAAGCAGGAATCAGCACTTCACCTCCTCCATACGCACCAATTTATTGACAATGGCATAGATGGTAAGTCCACTCACCGAGTGAATATTCAGTTTGCGAGTAATATTCTTGCGATGCGTAAGCACCGTATTGATAGAGATAAACAGCCGAGCCGCAATCTCCTTGTTGGTCAGCCCGCAGACGATGCAGCGAACGATCTCCTTCTCACGGTCGGAAATAGCCTCTTGCGTGACGGAGCGTGCACCATCCTCTTGCGCATTCAGAGGTTCTCCCTGCTGCACACGTTCCGCCAGTTCCTTTTCGAGGCGTTGCACCGCCGGCACAAACAGATCATCCTCCACGGCACAATGCATGCGCAGATCGGTCTCACAGTTGAAGATATCGAAAAGCACCTCCGCCAACAGTTCGCGACTCTCATTGCGCGTACAATATTTAATCACGATGTTTTTCAGTTCCATCAGTTTGGTGTCAATCTCCACATGACTGCGCGCAAACTCACTAATCTGATAATCGGGGGTCAATTCGCCCAGCAAAAGGCGGTTCACATAAGTAAAGATCCGGTTATTCTCATGCTGCATGTGGCGTCGCACCTCCGCCATATACTCGTCATAGAAGCGAAGAATGAGATAAGCCACCTCATTCTCTCGCGAGCAATCCACTGCATCGAGCAACTTACGACGAATGTTGGGCAACTGGAAATTGAGGAAGAAAGCGTGTGCTTGACTCAAATAGGCGATGAGCGCCTTCACTGACACCTTATCTATAAAGAACTCCACCGTGTCACGTCCCTGCGTCATGTAGTTGGCCACCGCCAGAAAGGTGGTTGGGTCCACCTCGTTCTCCCGACAGACCTCGCCCACCGTTTTATCCGCCACCCCCAAGGGGATTCCGAAGCGACACATCATCTGTAAAAGAGCGGGTTCATTACAAATCAGGTCACACATCTTTTCGCTTTCGTTATATCGTATTGGCATATCCTTCAAACTTTAGTTTTTTATTCGACGCAAAATTACGGGCTCTATAGGAGTTGTACAATCACCAATAGTAGGTATTTTTACATCTATTCAGGGTAATTCACAATTCACATCCTACCCATTCCATCACCACCCCACCCGCTTAAATTCACTAAATCAGGCGATTGACGTGCATGTTGCTTCCTGCTAATTTTGCAGCGTGAAAACAACTGACAAAGTATTCCATTTTTAAAGCTATAATAGATAATGAAGTATCAGAAGATTTTAACAATCTGTGCGATGACGATGATGGCGACAGCTTCTGCGTTTGCTCAAGAGCGCACCGCTGCCAGTCCCGCCACCACACAAGGCGAAACGGCCGATGGATATGAGAAGTTCCGCTTCGGCGGATATGGCGAGATGGTCGCTTCGTTCATGGACTACGGCACCAACCGCTTCAGCGGACTGTCGGCAGGCAACTCGCGCGAGAACCGTAACACCATCGCTATTCCACGTGCTGTGCTGGCACTCGACTACAAGTTTACTCCGAAGTGGATCTTCAGCATGGAAATTGAGTTCGAAGGGGGCGGCGTGGGTGTAGAAACCGAACTGGAGAGCTCTGAGAACGGAGAGTATGAAACGGAAATGGAGAGCGGAGGTGAAGTGGCGCTGGAGCAGTTTCACATCACCCGACTGATTCACCCGGGGTTCAATATCCGCGCCGGACACATGATTGTACCGGTGGGCCTGACCAACTCTCACCACGAGCCTATCTTTTTCTTCGGAACGAAACGTCCGGAGGGAGAAACCACAATCATTCCTTCTACCTGGCACGAAACGGGACTGGAGTTCTTCGGTTCGCTGGGCAAAGGATATGCCGCTTTCAACTATCAGGCCATGGTAGTCACCGGACTGAATGCGGATGGATTCGGTCGCGATGGTTGGGTGGCCGACGGTAAGCAGGGTCTTTTTGAAGAGGACAACTTCTCCTCTCCGGCCTACGTGGGACGCATTGACTATGTAGGTGTCCCCCATCTGCGCGTGGGCGCTTCGGCTTACTACTGTGACGACACAGGTGCCAATGCCGACAAGACTTACAAATATACCAAGGTAGGTAAGGCGCCGGTCAGCATCTTGAGCGGTGACGCACAATACCTGAGCAAGCGTTGGGCGGTGCGTGCCAACGTGATCTATGGCTATCTGGGCCATGCGGCAGGTGTAAGCAGTGTGGTGCTGAGCAACAAATCGGGCTATCACAGCGGATCTATGCGTAAGGTGGCCAAGAACGCACTGGCTTACGGCATTGAGGGAGGCTATAACATCAAGAATTTCTGGCCCTACGTGCGCTACGAATACTTCAACTCTCAGGAGAGCGGAGATAGCGGTCAGACCATGGATGCCCGTTGCCAGGTGAGCAAATGGAGCGGCGGCGTCAACTGGCGAGCACTGCCCAACTTGGTGGTGAAGGCAGATTATGCCACCCGTCAGATTGGTACCCGCAAGATCTTCGGCACCAGCAAATACAACAGTGAGAACGAGTTCTCCATCGGTCTGGCTTACATCGGTTGGTTTATCAAGAAATAAATTACATAACAAATATCTCAATTTACAAAATGAAACTGAATTACTTAATGGCCGGTGCTTTGGCCGGTATGCTGTGCCTGGCAGGTTGCAGCGATGACAAGAACGAGGGTCTGGAAGATCAAGAAGTGGCAGGCGAGAGCTTGGTGTGCATTGAGCAGCTGATTGATGGCTGTATTGATATCGCCAGCGAGGTAGGTACGTCTAAGATTGGCGACCCGTACGACTTATATGTAAGTGGTAAGACCACCGAGGCTTTATACGCGGTGGAGTCTTGGTATAGCTGGCACTCACGTGACGACTACTCCAACAATATCCTTTCCATTCGCAACGCCTATTATGGTTCACGCGACGGCAGTGTAGCAAAATCCTCTTTGGCCTCGCTGATGGCAGCCAACAACGCTACACTCGACACCAATGTACGCAGCGCGATTGAGTCGGCCAAGAACGCCATTCTCTCTATTCCGCAGCCTTTCCGTAACCACATCAACAGCAGTGAGGCACTGACGGCAATGAGTGCTTGTGCCGATCTGGAGGATGTATTGAATAACTTGAAGAGCTATCTGCAGAACCACTCTTCGGTGAACCAGGATGACCAGCTCTCACCCATCATCAATAACTATGTGGATGTCGTTGTGCTGCCCACCTACAAAGATTTGAAGGAGAAGAACGAGGCGCTCTACAACGCAGTTCAGACCCTGGCAGCTTCACCCTCTGACGCAAACTTCACGAAAGCTTGCAACGCTTGGTTGGCAGCTCGCGAGCCGTGGGAGACCAGCGAGGCCTTCCTCTTCGGTCCGGTAGATGCACTCGGTCTCGACCCCAACATGGATAGCTGGCCTTTGGACCAGGATGAGATTGTAAAAATTCTGAACTCAGGTAACTATGACAACCTGACTTGGAGCGACGGTGACGATGACGATGCCATCGAGGCTAAACAAGGCGTTCGCGGTTTTCACACACTGGAGTTCCTCTTGTTCAAGAATGGTAACCCGCGTACCTTAAACGATGGTAACAGCACTGCAGCTGCCGATCTGGACTACACTTCGGCCAACGCCAAGAGCTGGGGTAACTACATGGTGCAGGTGGCTTACTTGCTGAAGAGCGATGCCAGCACCTTGTACGACTGCTGGAACAGTAGTTATGAAGGTGGCGACAGCTATGCAAAGATCTTCAAGGAGTTCAGAATCAACTAATTCAAGTTCACCTTTAAAATCATTTTCTATCAGCATCAATTTTCTATAGAATCAAAATAAAGCGATTATCTATGAAAGGAATTTTAAACTATTCCCTCCTTTCTATCTGTCTGGGCGTGCTCACTGCATGCTCAGACAGTGATGCTTTAGACGTACTGGATATGGAGGTACCTACCGGCTATGCTTTATCAGCCGGTACTTCCACCATCTTCAGCACCTCTTCGTTCGCCTATGACACGGATGCCGACTGGCTGTCGAGTGACTTGAAGCTGCGTTTCAACCGCGGTGACAAGCTCTATGACAACGTGCGCACCAGTACGAACGACTACGGAGGCGGACTCGGTCCGGTGTATGCAGGCTACTCCTGCGGCAGTTGTCACCGAAATGCAGGACGTACCAAACCGGGCATCTGGAGCGAAGGAGGAAGCGGCAGCTATGGCTTCTCGGCCATGCTGGTGTACATCACTCGTAAGAACGGAGCCTTCTTCCAGGATTACGGGCGCGTATTGCACGACCAGTCAATCTACGGCGTTCAAGCCGAGGGAAAACTGAAGGTAAGTTTCCGCTATGAGCAGGGGAAATTCCCCGACGGCGAGGAGTATGAACTCTGTGTGCCGGAGTATCAGATTGTGGAGTGGTATGCTGACAGCATCCGTCCCGAAGATTTGTTCTGCACAGTGCGCATCCCGCTCCGACATGTGGGCATGGGACAGATGATGGCTCTCGATCGCGACGAGATAGAGCAGTTGGCTGCCAAGAGCAACTATCCGGAGTATGGCATCAGCGGACGCGCCAACTACATCACCGAACGGGGTGTGAAGCAGTTGGGACTGAGCGGCAACAAGGCACAACATGCCGACTTGACGGTAGAGTTGGGATTCTCCAGCGATATGGGTGTCACCAACAGTCGCTATCCCGAGGAGATTTGCGAGGGACAGATTCAGATGTCACAGGGCAGCATGATGGGACTGAGCTATGAACAACTTGACGTGACCACCGAGGAGATGGAGAATGTGGACCTTTACATGCATTGTCTGGGCGTTCCGGCTCGTCGTCGCGTCAACAATGCCACCGTTCAGAAGGGCGAACAGATGTTCTACAAGGCCAAGTGTCACCTCTGTCACACCACCACCCTGCACACCCGTCCGCGCGGAGCAACGCTGCTCAACGGCACCGAGTTGCCCTGGTTGGGTAATCAGACCATCCACCCCTACTCCGACTTTCTGCTCCACGATATGGGCAGCGAGATTATGGGCGTGGGACTGAATGACAACTATGTAAGCGGCCTGGCACGTGGCAACGAATGGCGTACCACACCGCTCTGGGGCATCGGTCTGCAAGAGAAGGTGAACGGTCACACCTACTTCCTGCACGACGGTCGCGCCCGCAACCTGACGGAGGCCATTCTGTGGCACGGAGGCGAAGGCGAAGCATCCAAAAATCTATTTAAAAAGATGAGCAAGGAAGAGCGCGAGGCACTCCTCACCTTCCTGAACTCTCTCTAGTGACTCTAAAAACATGCATTCACATGAAGCAATTAAAAGCAAACATGAAACAATCAACAACGCATATGAAAAAGATATTATCCATCGCGCTGATGGGCCTGCTACCTCTTACGGCCCTGGCGCAACACGAAGAGAACAGCGAAAACGGTATCGTATCGCTGGATGGAAAAGAGGGATTCACCGTTACCAGTCCGAAGGGCGACTTTGTGTTCCGTCCTTACCTGCTGGTGCAGACGTCGGCCACTGTGAATTACTATGACGACGAGGGATTGGACAAAGCCTACAACCAGGACAATGTGGCCAACTCGGGTTTCGCCATTCCTTACGCTGTGCTGGGATTTCAGGGAAAAGCGTTCGACAAGGTGACCTTCAACCTGGCCATCAATGCAGCCTCCAGTGGCGGAGCCTTGCTGCAGCAGGCTTGGTTCGACGTCAAGCTGAAGGAACAGCTGGCAGTGCGTGTGGGTAAATTCAAGACACCGTTCAGTCATGCCTATCTGACTACCTTGGGCGAGACCTTGTTGCCCCAGTTGCCCACCTCACTGACCGCCAGCACCATTCTGCCCTACTCACTCAACGCAGTGACACCCCACATCGGTACCGGCTTCGACCTCGGCGTGGAGGTGCACGGTCTGTTGGCCAAGAAGTGGGGTTATGAAGTGGGTATCTTCAATGGCACAGGTGCTTCGGTAAACACCGCAGGAAAGACGCTGAGCGACGATTGGCACATTCCTTCGCTGCTCTATGCCGGTCGTCTCTCACTGATGCCGAAAGGGGTGATGCCTGCCACTCAGGGCAACCCCAACCGTCTGAATGAGGACAAGTACATGATTGCGGCTTCCACCAGCATCAACGTGGAGAGCGAGAGTGAGAGTACCAACGACTTTCGCGCCGGACTGGAGTTTGCAATGCTGAAACGTAAACTCTATCTGGGGGCCGAGTTCTATTATATGAATGTGGGCTTTACTGACCGCCAGAAGATTAGCGAGAGTTACAACTACTGGGGTGGCTATGCGCAAGCCGGCTACTTTGTGGCTCCTCGTCTGCAAGCGGCGCTGCGCTACGACTTTTTCGATCGTAACGGTTCTACCACCGACGGTATGCTGAACATGCCGGCCGTGGGTGTGAACTACTTCTTCAAGGGTTGCAACCTGAAGTTGCAGGCCATGTATCAGTACATCGGACGTACCGGTCACGCCACTCAGCTGGATCGCGACAATGACGACCTGGGAGTTGCAATGCACTCAGCTACGGTCTTGCTGCAATATGCGTTCTAACCGAAGATACCACCCCTTTAAACTGAAAAAAATAAGCAGAAGAAACAAAAGATGGAAAGAAACCACATCAAAATGAAGAAATATTCCTTTTACTTACTGCTCTCAGCGCTGACCCTCGCACCGTTGTGCGGACTCACCTCTTGTGACGACGGTGCCGTGGTGGAGAGCAACAGCACGGATGCGGACGTCAACGATCGCTCTGTAACCTTGGAGGGCACTTTGAGCGGATGGGACGGATGGGCCGACGGTATGAGTGTAGCGCTGGCCGGATTTGAGGACGACAATGATTACGCCATCATCTCCAAGCCCGTAACCACGGCCGAGGGACTCACCTTGAGTCAGATTCCGGAGAATGTTACCACGGTGGCGCTCTGCGTCATCAATCGCTTGCGCCAACGGGTGGCAACCTTTCAAGAGATTGACTTCACCCAACAGACGGCCACGATGAACGTGGGGGCACTGAACGTCAGCATGTACAGTTGCATCCAGCAGACGGTGTTTAACACCACTTGTGCTCACTGTCACGGAGGTAGCAACTTTGCCGCTGCCGGGCTGAATCTGACGGAGGGCAAGAGCTACAACGGTCTGGTGAACCACGCCTCTAAGAAGGTGGACGGGGGCACGCTGGTGGTGCCCGGTGATGCCGAAGAGAGTGTGCTCACCCGCGTATTGGGCTCCTCACTTACCTCCACCTGGGGGTACGACCACTCCAAGGAGGTGCTCGATGCCAACGTACTCAGTCTGATAGATAGCTGGATTAACGCCGGCGCCGCAGAATAATTATTTTTTTGATTTCTCTTTTTTATGAATAACAAACAAGAAGCTGTATATACAGAAATCTTCAAGCAACAAGCCGCTCAAGGCATCACGGAATATCATGCAGTGCTGCATGGTACCGACCCCACCCGCACATGGACCGAGCAACTCTCGGCCCTGCGCGAGTCCTATCGTCAACTGGTGGAAGAGAAGCTTCCGCAAGCACATCCGGTCTTCCATCGCTTCTACCTGAGCGACGCTGCCAACCAAACCGAAACCTTACAAGCCACCTTCGCGGATGTGTGCGGGGCGGTCTCTATCGTGCAACAAGCGCCGCTGGACGGCACCAAGGTGGCCCTGTGGGTCTATCTGATGACTGACGTGAAAGTGGAGCCTGCTCCGAAAGGGGCGCTTTGCAAAGTCTCTCACGGCGCCTATCACCATTTGTGGGGAGGCAATGCTCCCGTTGAGGGCTCCACGGCCTGGATGCAGATGGTGGGACTCTTTGAACATTATGCCGACCGCCTGCAAAAGGAGGGTTGTAACCTGGCCGACCATTGCATCCGCACCTGGATTTACGTGCAAAATATTGATGTGAACTACGGTAGTGTGGTAAAGGCCCGCAATGAAGTGTTTCAAGAGCATCATCTGACGCCCGACACGCATTTTATTGCCAGCACGGGCATCTGCGGACGTCATGCGGATCCCAATGTCTTTGTACAGATGGATACGTATGCCGTGAAGGGTATCCGCCCCGAGCAGGTGCAGTATCTCTATGCGCCCGATTACCTCAATCCCACTTATGAGTATGGGGTAAGTTTTGAGCGTGGCACTTGCGTGAAGTATGGCGACCGTCGACAGGTGTTTATCTCGGGCACTGCCAGCATCAACAACAAAGGGGAGGTGATGTTTCCCGGTGACATTCGTCGACAGACGGAACGCATGTGGGAGAATGTAGAGGCATTGCTGAGCGAGGCACAGTGTGACTTCAGTCACGTGGGACAGATGGCAATCTATCTGCGTGATGTGGCCGACTATGCCGTTGTGAAGCAGATGTTCGACAGTCGCTTCCCTCACACCCCCAAAGTAATTCTGTTGGCCCCGGTGTGTCGTCCGGGCTGGCTCATTGAGATGGAATGTATGGCAGTGAAGAGCGACAGTCTGCCTGCGTTTACTCCTTTATAAGCTCCATTTTTTGATTCATGTTTATCGCAGTCTATTTATGAAACGAGTGCTCATAGGTTTATATCTGGGAATGGTGGTGGTGCTGGCCATCGCCACCCTCCTGGAGCGCCTCTACGGATCGGATTTCGCAGAGGCGTATATTTATCATAGTGTTTGGTTTTGCATATGGTGGGGCGTTTTGGCAGTCGGCACGCTGGCTGTCTTTGCCACCCACCGTCGTTGGAAACATTTCGGGGTGACCTTGCTTCACCTCTCTTTTATACTGATTCTGGTCGGTGCGTGTGTCACTTTTGTCACCGCCCGCAAGGGACTGGTACATCTGCCTCAGGGCGAGCCGGTCAGGGAATATCTCTCAGAGAAAACAAGTCGGTATCATCAACTCCCCTTCACCTTACAGCTGGATAGTTTTCACATTGCCTACGATCCCGTAAGCGATTGTGCCGCAGACTACATCAGTGACATCAAGGTGGATGGAAAGGCGCATCGCATTTCGATGAATCACATCCTCAACGAGCGTGGTATCCGCCTCTATCAGTCGTCGTATGACGACGATGAGCGTGGCAGCTGGCTTTCACTGAACTGCGACCCGTGGGGTATTCCGCTGACCTATTCGGGATATGGTTTGCTGGCCGTTTCGTTGCTTTGGTTGCTACTGAGCAAGAGAGAGCACTTCCGTCGTCTCAGCGGGAAACGCCTTCCCGTGGTGGTGTTGCTCACCTATCTGGCCATGCTGTTGATTATCTGGTGGGTGTTCCGTTCCAAGAATGCCACCCTGATGCCGGTGTTACGTTCCGGCTGGTTTGTCGGTCACGTCTCGCTTGTCTCAGCCGCCTATCTCATGCTCCTCACCACCTGTATACTGAGCATCGTGGCGCTCTGTACCGGACGCAGCAAACCGCATTGGCAAGCTTCTCTCACCCGAGTCAACCACGCTCTGCTCTTCCCCTCCATGGCGCTACTCACCGCCGGAATCTTTGTAGGTGCCGTATGGGCAAACGTTTCCTGGGGACGTTACTGGGGCTGGGACCCCAAAGAGGTGTGGGCGCTCATCACATTAATGATCTATGCCCTTCCGTTGCATCAAGGTTCCCTCCCCTTCTTTCGGCGTCCCGCCGTATTCCATCGTTACCTGGCCATTGCCTTCCTCACGGTGCTTACCACCTACTTCGGCGTAAATCTTCTCTTGGGAGGAATGCATAGTTACGCCGGATAGTTTTTTTATTCATTAACATTCTTCCTATTGTGGATTCCACAGATAATATTATCACACGCGTGTACGGAGAAAGGGAGAGGTAGTGCAACTGCAACAACCCACCAACGCAGTCCCTCCCTTTGCTCGTAGTTGCAAATAAATTCAGAATATTTCATTGATTTTTATTAGAAACGTAAGCAGAATCGCATTTTTTTTCTACTTTTGCAACCATATTTATTATAAACAATAAGACGATTATCAGAAACAATGAAAGTTGCCATTGTAAAATATAATGCGGGGAATGTCTATTCGGTGGATTATGCCTTACGAAGACTGGGAGTGGAAGCACTCCTGACGGCCAATCCGGACGAGCTGAGAGCGGCGGATAAGGTGATTTTTCCGGGCGTGGGCGAAGCGGCCAACACGATGGAGTATCTTCGGCACAGCGGACTGGACCGAGTGATTCTCTCGCTGAAACAACCGGTGCTGGGCATCTGCTTGGGCATGCAACTGCTCTGCAATCACTCCGAAGAGGGAGAGGTGGACTGCCTGGGCGTGTTTGACGTCAACGTGAAACGCTTCCTTCCGCAACAGCATGATGATAAGGTGCCCCACATGGGCTGGAATACCCTCTGCCCTACCCAACTGATTACGGATGATCAAATCTTCCGCGAGAGAGGCGTGGAGGCGAGCGCGGTGAACAAACAACCGGCGCTGTTCGACGGATTTACCAAGGAGGAGTTTGTCTACTTTGTACATAGTTATTATGTGCCGCTCTGCAAGGAGACGATTGGAGTGACCGACTACATTCACCCTTTCAGCGCTGCGCTGCAGAAGGATAACTTTTACGCCACACAATTCCACCCGGAAAAGAGTGGCAGCGTGGGCGAACGGATTCTTACCAACTTTTTAAAACTTTGAAATTATGATAGAAATCATCCCGGCTATAGATATCATTGACGGTAAATGTGTGCGTCTGTCGCAAGGCGACTACGACCGCAAGATCGTCTATAATGAGAACCCTTTGGAGGTGGCTAAGGAGATGGAGTCGTATGGCATTCATCGGCTGCATCTGATTGACTTGGACGGTGCTAAATCGAACCATGTGGTCAACTATCACGTACTGGAGCAGATTGCTTCGCGCACTTCGCTCTCTATTGATTTCGGTGGCGGACTGAAGAGTGACGAGGATATGGTGATTGCTTTTGAAAACGGTGCGCAGATGGTGACGGTGGGCAGTATTGCGGTGAGCAAACCGGAGTTGTTTATGTCATGGCTGCAGAAGTTTGGCGAGGAGCAGATTATTCTGGGCGCCGACGTGAAGGATGAGTTTATCTCTATCCACGGCTGGAAGGAGGAGAGCAATCAGCAGTTGATTCCTTTCCTGGAGCATTATCACAAAGCCGGTGTGCAGAAGGTGCTTTGCACGGACATCAGTCGCGACGGCATGTTGCAGGGACCTTCCATCGACCTGTATAAGAAAGTGATGGCGCAGTTCCCGGGGCTCTACCTGATAGCCAGCGGTGGCGTAAGTTCCATTGAGGACATCAAGGCGCTGCAGGCGGCAGGTGTTCCGGCGGTGGTCTTCGGCAAGGCGCTCTATGAGGGACGCATCACGCTGAAGGCGCTGAATGCATTGATTGAAGATTTGAACGAAAACGACGAGTCATGTTAGCAAAACGAATTATACCTTGTCTGGATATCAAGGACGGACAGACGGTGAAGGGTACCAACTTTGTCAATCTGCGTCAGGCGGGCGACCCGGTGGAGCTGGGACGTATGTACAGCGAGCAGGGTGCGGACGAGCTGGTCTACCTGGATATCACGGCCAGTTTTGAGGGACGCAAGACTTTTACCGACCTGGTGAAGCGTGTGGCGGCCAACCTGAGCATTCCGTTTACGGTGGGTGGCGGCATCCATGAGCTGGCGGATGTGGAGCGTCTGCTGAACGCGGGGGCGGATAAAGTCTCCATCAACTCTTCGGCCATCAAGAATCCGAACCTGATTGATGAGATTGCTTCACACTTCGGTTCGCAGGTGTGCGTGGTGGCTATCGACGCCCGACAGACGCCGGCAGGATGGAAGTGCTACCTGAACGGCGGACGTGTGGAGACCGACCGGATGCTCTTCGACTGGGCGAAGGAGGCCAATAATCGCGGCGCAGGAGAAATTCTTTTCACCAGCATGGACCATGACGGTGTGAAGACCGGCTATGCCAACGAGGCGCTGGCGGAACTCTCTAACCTGCTGACTATCCCTGTGATAGCTTCGGGCGGCGCAGGAAATATGGAACATTTCAGAGATGCTTTCACCCTGGGCAAAGCAGACGCTGCTTTGGCGGCCAGTGTTTTTCACTTCGGAGAAATTAAAATATCCGAATTAAAACAGTATCTTTGCAGTTGTCAAATAAACATTAGAAAATAATCTTAATCGTAATTGAATATTAAGCATGGAATTAGATTTTCAAAAAATGGGCGGATTGATTCCCGCAATCATTCAGGACAATGTAACACGCAAGGTGTTGATGTTGGGTTTCATGAATGAAGAGGCTTATAAAAAGACGTTGGAAATAGGTAAAGTTACTTTCTATAGCAGAACGAAGAATCGTCTGTGGACGAAAGGTGAAGAGAGCGGTCACTTCCTCGATGTCATCAGCATCGCTGAGGATTGCGACCACGATACATTGCTGATTAAGGTGCATCCGAACGGTCCCGTTTGCCACACGGGTAGCGATACTTGCTGGGGCGAGGAGAACGAGGCGGATATCAACTTCCTCTCTTATCTGCAGGACTTCATCTGCAAACGTTACGAGGAGATGCCGGAGAAATCTTATACCACTTCGCTCTTCAAAGAGGGCGTGAACCGTATGGCTCAGAAGGTGGGCGAAGAGGCGGTAGAGACGGTGATTGAGGCTACAAACGGTACAGACGACCGTCTGATCTATGAGGCTTCCGACTTGATTTACCACTTGATTGTGTTGCTTACTTCCAAAGGCTTGCGCATTGAGGACCTGGCAAAAGAACTGAAGAAAAGACATAAATAAAGACGAGGGGATGAGCAGGTTGATTGATTACCAACACGTTGAGATTTTTCAGCAGGAGCATCAGGTGCTCACGGACGTGAACTTCCAGCTGAGCGAGAGTGAGTTCGTTTATCTCATTGGTAAAGTGGGCTCCGGAAAGAGTAGTCTGCTGAAGACCTTCTACGGCGAGCTGGATATTGCGGCGGGCGAGAAGGCGGAGGTGTTGGAGTACGACATGCGAACCATCAAACGGAAATATATTCCTGCGCTGAGACGGAAACTGGGGATTGTGTTCCAGGATTTCCAACTGCTGACGGACCGCACGGTGACGGACAATCTGAAGTTTGTGCTGAAGGCTACCGGCTGGAAGAATAAGCTGGAGATTGACAACCGCATTGAGGAGGTGCTGGAGCTGGTGGGCATGGAGTCAAAGGGCTACAAGTTCCCGCATGAGCTCTCGGGCGGCGAGCAGCAACGTATCGTGCTGGCACGCGCCATCCTGAACAATCCGACGATTGTGCTGGCGGACGAGCCGACGGGCAATCTGGATGAGGAGACGGGACACCACATCGTGGAGCTCTTACGACACATCAGCACCAAGGGAACGGCTGTGGTGATGACCACCCACAACCTGCAGCTGGTAAGGGATTACCCGGGCATTGTGTACCGTTGCGAAGATCATCACATCCACGACGTGACGCAGGAATTTTATCAATAAAGAAAAGAATAATAACTAATAATACGCAGACGAAATGAAAGTTTTAAAGTTTGGAGGTACATCTGTCGGATCGGCGCAGAGAATGAAGGATGTGGCCAAATTAATTACCGATGGTGAGAAAAAGATTGTTGTTCTCTCGGCGATGTCGGGAACTACCAATACATTGGTGGAGATTTCGGATTATCTCTACAAGAAGAATCCGGAAGGCGCCAACGATATTATCAATAAGCTGGAGTTGAAGTACCGCGGTCACGTGGCAGAGCTCTTCTCTACCGATGAATATAAGCAGAAGACTTTGGACTTCATCCGCGAGGAGTTCGACTTCATTCGTTCGTACACGAAGGAGTTGTTTACGCTGTTTGAGGAGAAGGTGATTCTGGCTCAGGGCGAGATTATCTCTACCAACATGGTGACCAACTACTTGCAGGAGCAGGGTGTGAACGCGGTGTTGATTTCTGCCCTCGAATATATGCGTACGGATAAGAATGCAGAGCCGGATCCGGCTTACATCAAAGAGAAACTGAAGTTGCAGCTTGAGCAGCATCCGGATGCTGAAATCTATATCACTCAGGGCTTTATCTGCCGCAATGCGTATGGTGAGATTGACAACCTGCAGCGTGGTGGCAGCGACTATACCGCTTCTTTGATTGGTGCGGCTGTGGGTGCTTCTGAGATTCAAATCTGGACCGATATCGACGGTATGCACGACAATGACCCGCGCGTGGTGGAGAAGACTTCTCCGGTGCGTCAGCTTCACTTCGAAGAGGCTGCAGAACTGGCTTACTTCGGTGCGAAGATTCTGCACCCCACTTGCGTACAGCCGGCTAAGTATGCACACATTCCGGTGCGCTTGCTGAACACGATGGACCCGTCAGCTCCGGGCACGATGATCTCTAACGAGACGGAGCACGGCAAGATTAAGGCGGTGGCTGCCAAAGATAACATCACGGCTATCAAGATTAAATCCAGCCGTATGCTGTTGGCTCACGGTTTCTTGCGTAAGGTGTTCGAGATCTTCGAGAGCTATCAGACGCCCATTGATATGGTTTGTACCTCGGAGGTGGGTGTATCGATGTCAATTGACAACACGAAACACTTGCAGGAGATTGTAAACGACTTGAAGAAATATGGTACGGTGACGGTGGATGACGATATGTGTATCATCTGCGTGGTGGGCGACCTCTCTTGGGAGAATGTTGGCTTTGAGACGCAGGCTATGATGGCCATGAAGGAGATTCCCGTTCGCATGATTTCTTACGGTGGCAGCAACTATAACATTTCGTTCTTGATCAAAGAATCCGACAAGAAACGTGCGTTGCAGTCATTGAGTGATGTTTTGTTTAATCACTAATTCGAGCTCCTTATTTATATGAGTACGATTTTTCCTATCGAGAAATTTAAAGGGATACAGACGCCCTTCTACTATTATGATGCCAACTTGCTGCGCGAGACGCTGGAGACGGTGAACCGCGAGGCGGGCAAGTATGAGCGCTTCTGCGTGCACTATGCGGTGAAGGCGAATGCCAACGAGCAGGTGCTCCGCATCATCCGTGAGAAAGGACTGGGTGCCGACTGTGTGAGCGGTGGCGAGATTAAGGCTGCCATCAAGGCGGGCTTCCCGAGCAACAAGATTGTTTATGCCGGCGTGGGTAAGGCTGATTGGGAAATCAATTTGGGCCTGGACTACGATATCTTCTGCTTCAATGTGGAGTCTATTCCGGAGCTGGAGATTATCAACGAGCTGGCAGCTGCCAAGGGTAAAGTGGCACGTGTGGCTTTGCGTATCAACCCGAACGTGGGTGCGCATACCCATGCCAACATCACAACCGGTTTGGCGGAGAACAAGTTCGGCATCAGCATGGAGGATATGGATGAGGTGATTGCACTGGCGAAACAACTGGCAAACGTGCAGTTCATCGGTCTCCACTTCCACATCGGTTCGCAGATTCTGGATATGGGCGACTTTGTGGCGCTCTGTAACCGCATCAACGAGCTGCAGGAGAAGTTGGGCCGTCAGGGCATCCTGGTGGACCACATCAACGTGGGCGGTGGCTTGGGCATCGACTATCAGCACCCCAATCGTCAGCCGATTCCTAACTTTGCCGACTACTTTGCCACGTATCACAAACACCTGAAACTGCAATCCAGCCAGACGCTCCACTTCGAGTTGGGACGCGCCATCGTGGGTCAGTGTGGTAGCTTGATTACCAAGGTGCTCTACGTGAAGCAGGGTACACACAAGCAGTTTGCCATTGTGGATGCAGGTATGACCGACTTGATTCGTCCGGCGCTCTACCAGGCATATCACAAGATTGAGAATCTTACCTCGGAAGAGGCGCAAGAGGCATACGATGTGGTGGGTCCCATCTGTGAATCATCGGATGTATTCGGCAAGGCCATCGACCTCAACAAGGCTCATCGCGGCGACTACTTTGCATTGCGCTCGGCAGGTGCTTACGGTGAGATTATGGCTTCCGGCTACAACTGCCGTCCGCTCCCCAAGGGTTACACCTCGGATGAGTTGATTTAAAAACGTTATTTACGAAAAAGATTCTATGTTTTTTCTGAATACACTGGAATGTCTCCTTTTGCTTGCATTAGGAGCATTCTTTTTTATAGAATGTCTCTACTACGGACTCTTCTACAGTCGTTTGCACAGACGATTGAAGAAGGAGGAGGCTGCGGCGACCGAGGAGGCGGAGGGAGCCTATCCTCCCCTGTCAATCATCGTGACGGCCAAGGATATGGGCTTGTCGCTGGAGAAGCATTTACCGCTGTTGCTGGAACAGGACTATCCGCAGTTTGAGGTGATTGTGGTGAACGACGGCTCTACCGACAACACGGAGGAGGTGCTGAAGTTGCTGCAACAGAAGTATCCCCACCTCTACCACACCTTCACGCCGCAAGACACGCGCTATGTGAGCCGGAAGAAGTTGTCGCAGGTGCTGGGTATCCGTGCGTCCAAGTATGACTGGCTGGTGTTTACCGAGGCCTACTGCTACCCCACTTCCAAGGAGTGGCTGAAGTCGCTGGCACGCCACTTTCAGGAGGGTACGGACGTGGTGTTGGGTTATAGCAACTTTGAAGCTCAGAAGGGTTGTTGGGCACGGAAGATCACCTTCGACCGCTTGTGGCACTCGATGCAGTTTCTCGGTGCGGCTGTAGTGGGTTGTCCCTATGCCGGCTCCGGCACCAACCTGGCCTATCGCAAGTCGCTCTTCTACGAGCAGAAAGGGTTCTCTACCTATCTGAACATGAAGCGCGGTGAGGACGATTTGTTTGTGAACGAGGTGGCTACACGCAAGAACACCCGAGTGGAGTATAGTGCACGCAGCGTGATGCGCATGGAGATGCCTGCCACGAAGAAAGTGTGGACGGGCGAGAAACTGGAGCATTATGCCACTTCGCATCTCTACAAGGGTTTCTTGAAGAAATTGCTGAGCGTAGAGCCCTTCTTCCGCTTGCTGTTCCTGTTGGAGTGTATCGCGCTCTGGGCACATGCCATCTACTATCAGCACTGGACGGTAGGCATCGTGGCACTGCTGCTGTGGGTGCTTCGCCTCGTCTTTCAGTGGCGTACCTTTGCGCATATTGCCAAGGACTTGAACGAGCGTAGATTCAGCTTCTCGCTGCTCTTCTACGACTTCTTGCAGCCGCTCTGGGACTTCCACTATTGGCTGAGATGGAAATGCCATGACAAGCACGATTTCTTAAGACAATAAGGAGACGG
>CAYSOW010000029.1:20292-22104 GCA_964432715.1 uncultured Bacteroides sp. | reverse complement strand
CCCAACCCATACGATAAAGAAACTCCAGCCAATCATTGTCCCCGTGGGAAAGATTTCGTAACTTTGCGTAAAAGCAAACCAGAACGTAAAAAGAGACGAAATGATGCAACGCTACTTTATTTATTTGGCGTACGACGGAACCGCCTATCATGGCTGGCAAGTGCAGCCCAACGGAGTGAGTGTGCAAGGAACGCTGATGAGCGCCCTCGCAACCTTGTTGCGCCGTGAGGTAGAGGTAGTAGGCGCCGGTCGCACAGATGCAGGTGTACACGCCTCGCTGATGGTGGCGCACTTCGATGCAGAGGAGCCGATAGAGACAGAACGACTGACCGACAAACTGAACCGACTGCTGCCGCCCGATATCTCAGTCTACAAAGTGGTGCCGGTGAAGCCGGAGGCACATGCACGCTTCAGTGCCACCTCGCGCACCTATATCTATACCATCACCACGAAGAAATCGCCTTTCCTGCGCGCCTATGCCTACCGCCTGGTAGGAATTCGCTCGCTGGACGTCGAACGGATGAACGAGGCCGCAAAGTGTCTCTTCCGCTACACCGACTTCACCAGCTTCAGTAAAGTACATACGGATGTAAAGACCAACAACTGCAAGATCATGAAAGCCGAGTGGCGCGAGAAAGAACCCGGCGTCTGGGAGTTCACCATTCAAGCCGACCGCTTCCTGCGCAATATGGTGCGCGCCGTGGTAGGAACCCTCCTGGAAGTGGGCCGAGGAAAGATGAGTGTGGAAGAGTTCTGTCGTGTCATCGAGCAGCAAGATCGCTGCAAAGCAGGCTCTTCGGTACCGGGGAATGCCCTCTTCCTCGTAGATATCTCCTATCCCGAAGCCCTCTTAGAATCATAGTTGTAGACAAAGATAATGACCGCATATAACAACGAAGCGAATAGAGCGTGAGGAAAGTTCCCAGCGCTCTATTCGCTTTATTCGTTATGGACCCAGCGGTCCGAAATCTCTAGTGAGTGGACTTCTTCAGAGAAATTATTCAGCCGGAGTCTCTGCCGGAGCAGTTGCATTCGCATCAGCACCCTCAGCAGCAGCGGCAGCAGCAGCGTTCTGTGCAGCACCCTCAGCGCTGGTAGCAGGTACCTGAGAAGCGTCAAAACCCGGAAGAGTTTGCGGGTTCTCCTTATTCTCTTTCTGAATGTCCTCAATCAGAGTGGAGTCACTTTGACCGGCAGAAGGCAAAGAGTAAGCAGAAGCTACACTCAATACCACCATGATAGCCGCCAAGCTCCAAGTGGTTTTCTCCAATACGTCGGTTGTTTTACGCACACCCATAATCTGGTTGGACGCAGAAAAACCGGAAGCCAAACCGCCGCCTTTTGAGTTTTGAATCAATACAATGAAGCACATCAAAACAGCCGCGATGACAATCAAGACAAGTAAAACTAGATACATCTTTTTTATTTTGATTTAGAGTTAATAATCAGTTTTTCCAAAAATCTAATCTGGTCTGCAAAGTAACTATTTTTTTTTGGATATTTCAAACTTAATTTTTTAATTATTTCCAAAGCTTTCTCATATCTTCTTTGTTTTATATAGATTTTGGCCAAAGTCTCTGTGAAATAGCTCTCTTCTTCCTCCTCATTCTGACTTTCGGCAGGTGTTTCCTCCGGCGTCTCCGTCGGAGCGGCAGCGATGCGGAAAGTCTCCCCCTCGTCCGCCTTCTCAATGAACTCGTCAATCAACTCCTGCCCACGCATCGGCGCCGCGTCCGTACCCTCCGGCTGCTGCGGCAACTCCTCCTCACGCAACGTGTACGAGAGGTAATCGTTGGAAAGCGAAGCCGTGGC
>CAYSOW010000029.1:0-20192 GCA_964432715.1 uncultured Bacteroides sp. | reverse complement strand
CCACTTCCAGCCGCGCCGGAACCCGCCTGCAAAGCCGTAGAAGTCTTCCCCTGCGGCTGCACCGTATAGCGATCCCCTTCGACAAAGTAGAAGAGCGACCGTTTGTCCGTGATAAACAGCGCCGCCTTCTGCATCTCCTCGCCGAAGGAAGGGTCATGAAGGATATATAAATTCTTCAGATAGAGAATCCGCGCCGCCTGAAAATAAGGATAACGCGCCAAGAGCGTACGCAGCTCGAAAAGCGTCTCCTTGTCCAGCAGCTCCGGATGAGCTACCCAGTCGTGAAATTGTGTAGTCATATATAAACTTTACCAGTTGGCTACCGTCGCATTAAAAATCTGGTCGGTAATATCCTTAATCATATTCGTCACCAACTCCTCCTGCACCGAACTCAGCTGCAAGGACGAGTCGTAAGTCTGTGTGGCAGAGAACGACTGTTCAAAGTCCTCCGAGTGATTCGTATTATTCACGAACTTCACCTTCACCGTCATCTTCAGCTCCACGAGCGCCGAGTAACCCTCGGCAGAGACCGACTTGTTATACTGGTCGTACCCCGTAATCTCACCCGAGATGTCCAAGTCGCCGCCCCTTCTGACAAACTGCAAGCGCGTCTGCTGCGCATACGTATCCTGCAGCTGCGTGTTAAACATCGACGCCATCGGACCATACTGATAGAGCGCACGGTTCTCGAAGGTAGCGATGGTGATGGTCTTCACCTTATCATAATTGATAGAAGCACCGTTGAACTTATACGAGATAGAGCAAGAGATACACAACAGTACCCCCATCAGCGCCAAGAACCACTTCGATAAACCCAACTTCCAATTATTCTTCTTCATCCAATCCATATTCTTTAATTTTCCTGTAAAGCGTTCGTTCGGAGATACTCAAATCCTTCGCCGCCCCTTTCCGCTTGCCGTGATGGCGCGCCAACGCCCTGCGAATCAACTCCTTCTCGGCATCACCAATAGAAATCGGCTCCTCAATCAACTCCGCCGCATCCTGCAACTCCTCATCGTCCTCCTCCTCTTTCGGCGCCTGATGCTTCTCGTCCACCAGCTCCACCTCATTCTGCGGAGCCGTAGGATAAATCTGCGTAGGAGCCGGCGCCGGGTTCACCGGAATCGGTCGCTCATTCATAATCTCATGCACCAACTTCTTCAGCTCCGTCACATCGTTACGCATATCAAAGAGAATCTTATACAAAATCTCCCGCTCACTCTCGAAGCTATTGCCCGACGACTGCTGCTTGTGGCCCACCAACGTCGGGAAGCGCGCATCCTGCTGCAGCGGAATATAGTGCTGTATAATCTCCCCCGTAATCTCGCGCGTACGCTCAATAATCGAAATCTGCTCCGTGATGTTCTTCAGCTCACGGATGTTACCCGGCCAAGGATACGCCGTCAGAATCTTCCTCGCCTCCTCCGTCAGCTGAATCACCGGCATATGGTTACGCTCGGCAAACTCAGAAGCAAACTTACGGAACAGCAAGAAAATATCCTCCTTACGGTCGCGCAAAGGCGGCACCTTGATAGGCACCGTACTCAGACGATAGTAGAGATCCTCGCGGAAACGCCCCTCGCTGATGGCCTTTGCCAAGTTGACATTCGTGGCCGCCACGATGCGCACATTGGTCTTCTCCACCTTCGAAGAGCCCACCTTCATAAACTCGCCCGACTCCAGCACACGCAAGAGACGCGCCTGCGTAGAGATAGGCAATTCGCCCACCTCATCCAAGAAAATAGTGCCCCCGTTCGCCTCACCGAAGTAACCCTTACGTTCCCCGATGGCGCCCGTGAAAGCCCCCTTCTCATGACCGAACAACTCAGAGTCGATGGTACCTTCCGGAATCGCTCCACAGTTGACCGCAATATATGAACCGTGTCTACGGCTGCTGTTCTGATGAATAATCTTCGGAAAGTTCTCCTTTCCTACACCACTCTCGCCGGTAATTAAAACCGACAAATCCGTGGGTGCCACTTGTATAGCTATATCGATGGCACGATTCAGTCCTTCGGAATTACCGATAATCCCGAATTTCATCTTTACCTGTTGTATCTCTGATGCTACCATGTTTCTATACTAATTTCTACCACAAAAGTACATGAATATTTTTAATAATCGTGTATGGAAACCGATTTTTAATCAAATTGTTGTATCTTTGCCCTACCTTATTAAAGATTAAGCAGACTTTATAGCGCATGAAAGAATTTGTAATATCCGAAGCTCAAACCGAGAGAGCCGTATTGGTCGGTTTGATAACCAAGCAACAGGACGAACGTAAGACCAATGAATATTTGGACGAACTGGCGTTCTTGGCCGAGACGGCCGGGGCTGAAGTGGTAAAACGTTTTACACAGAAGATGGATCAGGCCAACTCCGTGACCTACCTGGGTAAGGGTAAGTTGCAGGAGATACATGATTATATCGCCGAACGCGAGGAAGACCCCGAGACGGAGATAGGTATGGTGATTTTTGATGATGAACTTTCGGCTAAGCAGATTCGTAACATCGAGGCGGAGCTGAAGGTGAAGATTCTGGATCGTACCTCGCTCATCCTGGACATCTTCGCGATGCGTGCACAGACCGCCAACGCGAAGACGCAGGTGGAGCTGGCGCAGTACAAGTATATGTTGCCGCGTCTGCAGCGACTCTGGACCCACTTGGAACGTCAGGGTGGTGGCTCCGGCTCCGGTAGCGGTAAAGGTGGCTCGGTAGGTCTTCGTGGCCCGGGTGAGACCCAGCTGGAGATGGACCGCCGTATCATCTTGAACCGTATGTCGCTCCTGAAGCAGCAGCTGGCAGAAATCGACAAGCAGAAATCGACGCAGCGCAAGAACCGCGGTCGCCTGATACGTGTGGCACTGGTGGGTTACACCAATGTGGGCAAATCGACCCTGATGAACCTCCTGGCCAAGAGCGAAGTGTTCGCCGAGAACAAACTCTTCGCCACCCTTGACACCACCGTGCGCAAGGTCATCATCGAGAACCTGCCCTTCCTGCTCTCTGACACCGTAGGATTCATCCGCAAGTTGCCCACCGACCTCGTTGATTCATTCAAGTCGACGCTGGACGAGGTGCGCGAAGCCGACCTGCTGGTGCACGTGGTGGACATCTCGCACCCCGACTTCGAAGAGCAGATACAGGTGGTGGAGAAGACCCTTGCCGACCTGGGCTGCAGCGAGAAGCCGAGTTTGCTGGTCTTCAATAAAATGGATGCCTACACCTACGTGGAGAAGGACGCCGATGATTTGGCGCCGCGCACCAAGGAGAACATCTCCCTGGACGAACTGATGCAGACCTGGATGGCCAAGATGAACGATCAGTGCATCTTTATCTCTGCCCGCCAGAAAATACATATTGACGAACTGAAATCACTCTTCTACGCAAAGATCAAGCAGTTGCACGTGCAGAAGTACCCGTACAACGACTTCTTGTATCAAACCTATGACGAAGGAGAGTTTTAACCCCATTATATAAGAACCTAATGAAAAAGTATCGATCGTTACAATCGAATGAGATTGAGAGTCTCGAAGAACGTGGATGTTGGGCCGAGGACTGGAGTAAAGTCCTGGTGGCCGATCCGTTTGATTATAAATCATTGCAAAATGTGCGCTTCTTTGGAGAAATCCGTCTGGGCGTCCTGGAAGGCACGCTGCAAGTGAACAACTCCCTGTCGCGCCCTTGCGGCATCCGTAATGCCGAGCTGCACGACGTCACCGTGGGCAACCGATGCCTGATTGAGAATATCGGCAGCTACCTCTCGAAGGTGGATTTGGAGGACGAGTGCTACCTCTCGCAGGTGGGCGTCATGGAACTGGTGGGCCCCACCACCTACGGACAGGGAGTGGGCATCAACGTGCTCAGCGAGAAAGCCGAAAATCCGAACCTCTATCTCTACCGCGGCTTGTCGGCCAACGAAGCAGCTTTCTACGTGGCCGATTATATGCACGCAGAGGATGTGGATTTTTCCGAAGTGGTACCAAAGCCCGAAGACTGTACCCGTTGCCACGTGGGCAAAGGCGCCCGCATCGTAGGAACAAAGGTGCTGCGTAACGTCTGGTTGGGCGAAGGAACCCGTGTGGAGTACGCCGCCCTGCTGGAAGATGTAACCGTAGACAGTATCGCCGAGTATCCGACGGTCATCGGCTCCGACTGTATCGTGAAGTTCTCCCTCCTGGCCGAAGAGGCCGAAGTGCTGGACGGCGCCAAGGTAGACCACTGCTACATCGGTCAGGCCGCCCACATCGGACTGGGTTTCTCAGCCACCAGCTCCGCCTTCTTCTGTAATTGCTACATGGACAACGGCGAGGCATGTTCCGTCTTGGCAGGTCCCTACACCGTCAGTCACCATAAAAGCACGCTGCTCATCGGTTGCCAGTTGTCGTTCTGCAACCTGGGCTCCGGCACCAACATGAGCAACCATGCCTACAAGCTGGGCCCGATTCATGCAGGAACGGCAGGACGCGGCTTCAAGAGCGCCTCGAACGCCCACTTGGTATGGCCGGCCCAGATACCGGCCTTTACGATGGTATCCGGCAAACTGGCCAACACCTCTAAGCAGCTGAAGGAGTTCCCCTTCTCCTATTTCTTCTGTGAAGGAAACACGGTGAAGGTGGTACCCGGCGCGAATGTAACAACTTACGGCACCTATCGCGATTTGCAGAAATGGAAAGAGCGCGACGGTCGCCATGTGGCGCATCCGAACGACTATATCGAGAAAGATTTGATCTTCTCGCCGGATTTGTATCTAGATGCTGTATGGGGTCGATATAATACGAGAAAAATCGTCGAGTCTAAAAAGAAATATCAAGAAAACGGTGTTGAAATTAGTCTGGAGGCGGCTCGTAAGGGGTATAATCGTTATTGCTTAATGATCAGTCTCTTTTTCGCTGAATATTCTATCCGTTCGTGGAAAACAGAGGCCGGATTTCGACTGGTACACACTAAAGTTAAGACCGCTCCGGAAAAACCGAAATTCGTTTCTGTCGTGGACGAGTTGATTAACGGAACTTTGGAGGCGGATGCGAAAGTAAAGGAAGCTACGGATTCGTTGGATCTCTTCTCAGAGTCATGGATTGACTTGTTCGGCCTGTATGTTCCGAAATCACTTTGCACGGCCTATAGCCTGAAGTGGTATAAAGAAGGAGATGGCTGTACGGTGGGTGACATTAAAGCATTCATCGAAAAGATGAAAAGTTATTACCCTCACTTCTTCTGCGGATGGATGATGGCCGCTTGTGATTTTACCGACGAAATATCTGCAGATCTACAAGCACATTATCCGAAGTCCTTGGATGAGTACGTGTACCATTTAAAGAATGATCTGGATAAAGAAGGCGATACGAGCGAACATATCGATCTCGCAGAAGATGCCAAGAAAGATCTGGATCGGTTTAAAAAGAAGAAGCTGGCGGAAATTGCAGCTTTCAAGAAAAGAAAGAAATAACTAACTTATTATAAATCATATGGCAACTCAGTTTAAGTATGAGGCTCCTTTCCAACTGGGAGAGGACAAAACAGAGTATTATTTGCTGACAAAAGATTATGTATCAGTCGGCGAGTTTGAAGGCACACCCGTGCTGAAGGTGGCCCAAGAAGGTCTGACCGCCATGGCGAACGCGGCCTTCCGCGATGTATCGTTCATGTTGCGTCGTTCACACAACCTGCAGGTGGCAAAGATCCTGAGCGACCCGGAAGCCAGTGCCAACGACAAGTACGTGGCACTCACCTTCCTGCGTAACGCAGAGGTAGCCAGCAAAGGCGTATTGCCTTTCTGCCAAGACACCGGTACCGCCATTATCCACGGCGAGAAGGGTCAGCAGGTGTGGACCGGCTACTGCGACGAAGAGGCACTCTCTAAAGGTGTGTTCAAAACCTACACCGAGGAGAACCTGCGCTACTCACAGAACGCACCGCTCACCATGTATGACGAGGTGAACACGAAGTGCAACCTCCCGGCACAGATTGACATCGAGGCAACGGAAGGCATGGAGTACAAATTCCTCTGCGTCACCAAAGGTGGTGGCTCTGCCAACAAAACCTACCTCTATCAAGAGACCAAAGCCATCCTGAACCCGGCTACATTGGTCCCCTTCCTGGTGGAGAAGATGAAGACCCTGGGCACCGCGGCTTGTCCCCCGTACCACATCGCCTTCGTCATCGGTGGTACTTCAGCCGAGAAGAACCTCCTCACCGTGAAACTGGCCTCTACCCACTACTACGACGAATTGCCGACAACCGGCAGCGAAGGCGGACGTGCCTTCCGCGACGTAGAGCTGGAGAAGCAAGTGCTCGAAGAGGCACACCGCATCGGTCTGGGCGCACAGTTCGGTGGTAAATATTATGCACACGACGTACGCATCATCCGCTTGCCGCGTCACGGCGCCTCTTGCCCCGTAGGTCTGGGCGTATCATGCTCGGCCGACCGTAACATCAAGTGTAAAATCAACAAAGACGGTATCTGGATTGAGAAACTCGACAGCAATCCGGGCGAACTGATTCCGGCAGAGTTGCGTCAGGCAGGCGAAGGCGATGTAGTGAAAATCGACCTGAACCGTCCGATGGCAGAGATCCTGAAAGAACTCTCCAAATACCCCGTATCTACCCGTCTCTCGCTGAACGGCACCATCATCGTAGGTCGTGACATCGCCCACGCCAAACTGAAAGAGCGTTTGGACCGTGGCGAAGAGTTGCCGCAATACATCAAAGACCACCCCATCTACTATGCCGGTCCCGCGAAGACCCCGCAAGGCATGGCCTGTGGTTCAATGGGCCCCACGACCGCCGGTCGTATGGACCCCTACGTCGACCTCTTCCAAAGTCACGGCGGCAGCATGATCATGTTGGCCAAGGGTAACCGCAGCCAGCAGGTGACCGACGCCTGCAAGAAGTACGGCGGTTTCTACCTCGGCTCCATCGGTGGTCCTGCAGCCATCCTGGCACAGAACAACATCAAGAGCATCGAGTGCGTAGAGTACCCCGAACTCGGCATGGAAGCCATCTGGAAAATCCAGGTAGAAAACTTCCCCGCCTTCATCCTGGTGGACGACAAAGGCAACGATTTCTTCAAACAAATCAAACCGATTTGCCCCTGTAAGAAATAAAGCTTAAAATATCACCGGGCCCGGCGTTCCCTGCCCCTGCAAGGAGTGCCGAGGCCCGGTTCTTTTGTTCAACTCATCCCTGAAATGCAAATGAAAACACCGCACAACCGCTGGAGTGCCTCCCTGTGGCGGAGCCTCTCCCTCAGCCTCCTTTTCACCCTCCTGACCCCCGCGCAGGCACAAACCTTTCGCGAGTGGCAAGACCCCGAGGTGAATGAAGTGAACCGCGCCCCCATGCACACCCACTATTTTGCTTATGAAACCGAAGCCGCCGCCCGCAAAGGCCTTGCGGAGGAGTCGTCCAACTACCTCTCGATGAACGGCCCGTGGAAGTTCCTCTGGAGCCGCCATGCCGAAGGACGCCCCGTCGACTTCTGGAAAACCGGCTTCAACGATGCCGCTTGGGACCGGCTCCCCGTGCCCGCCGTATGGGAACTCAACGGCTACGGCGACCCCATCTATATCAATACCGGCTACCCCTGGAAAGGACATTTTAAGAACAATCCCCCCGTGGTGCCCACCGAGGAGAACCACGTAGGCTCCTATCGCCGCTCGTTCGTCATTCCCGCCGACTGGAAAGGCAAGGAGGTCATGGCCCACTTCGGCTCCGTCACCTCCAACATCTACCTCTGGGTGAACGGCCACTTCGTGGGCTATAGCGAGGACAGTAAACTGGAGGCGGAGTTTGACGTGACGCCCTACCTGAAGCCCGGACAGTCGAACCTCGTGGCCTTTCAGGTGTTCCGCTGCTGCGACGGTACCTATCTGGAAGATCAGGACTTCTTCCGCTTCTCGGGAGTGGGGCGCGACTGCTACTTCTACGCCCGCAGTAAGCAGCGCATCGAAGATATTCGCGTGACGCCCGACCTGGACGCTACGTATGAGAACGGTTCCCTGGCCATCGACCTGACCTTGAAGGGAAGTGGGGCAGTGACGCTGCAACTCCTCGACCGCCAAGGCACTTCCGTGGCATCGACCACCGCCACCCGCAGCGGACGGGTGCAACTGGCGCTGGCTCATCCGCAGCTATGGAGCGCAGAGACACCTTATTTATATACGCTGCTCGCCACGATGAAGGGGAGTGGGGAGGTGATTCCCGTGAAAGTGGGCTTCCGCAAGATAGAACTGAAGAACGGACAGGTGCTGGTGAACGGCCAGGCGGTGCTCTTCAAGGGCGTCGACCGTCACGAACTCGACCCCGACGGCGGCTATGTGGTGAGTCGCGAGCGGATGCGTCAGGACCTGCAAATCATGAAGCAATTCAACATCAACGCCGTGCGCACCTGTCACTATCCCGATGACAACTACTGGTACGACCTTTGCGACGAGTACGGCATCTACCTGGTGGCAGAAGCCAATGTTGAGTCGCACGGCATGGGCTACGGCAAAGCCACACTCGCCAAAGTGGATTCCTACCGGAAAGCCCACCTGCAGCGCAACCAACGCAATGTGCAGCGCAACTTCAACCACCCCGCCATCATCTTCTGGTCGCTGGGTAACGAAGCCGGCGACGGTCCCAACTTCTGGGCCTGCTACGACTGGATTAAACAGACAGACCCGAGTCGCCCGTGCCAGTACGAGCGCTCCGACGACCTGAAACACTCCGACATCTACTGTCCGATGTACCTCGACTACGCCGGATGCGAGCGCTACGCCCAAAACCCCGCCACCGACCGCCCCCTGATACAGTGCGAATATGCCCACGCCATGGGCAACTCCGTAGGCGGATTCAAGGAGTATTGGGACCTCTACCGCAAGTACCCCAAGTTGCAAGGCGGCTTCATCTGGGACTTTGTCGACCAGTCGATTCGCTGGAAAGGCAAGAACGGCGCGGAGATCTTCGCTTATGGCGGCGACTTTAACGCCTACGACGGCTCCGACCAGAACTTTTGCGACAACGGACTCATCAGTCCCGACCGCATCCCCAACCCCCACATGTATGAGGTGGGCTACTATTATCAGAACATCTGGACCCGCCCCGTCGACCTGTCGAAAGGAGTCATCTCCATCCAGAACGAAAACTTCTTCCGCGACCTCTCCGCCTACTACCTGGAGTGGCAAGTGCTGGAGGACGGACACCCCGTGCAAACCGGTCGCGTAGAGGATTTGCAGGTGGCACCGCAGCAGACCGTAGAGCTCACCCTGCCGCTGGCTCCGGCTGTCTCTCCCCAAGCAGAGCGCCTGCTGAATGTGACCTACAAGCTGAAACGTCCGGAAGGCCTGCTGGCAGCCGGCTTCCCGGTGGCAAAGGATCAGCTCACGCTGCAACCCTACCAAGCCCCGGCATTGGAACTGGCAAATGTCACCTCCGTGAACCGTCCGGCAGTGGCTCCGCAGGTAGTGACCAACTACAGTCGCTGTCTTCGCATTGACGGCGAGGAGTTCCGCATCGAGTTCAACCGCAAATCGGGCTGGATGAACAAGTACGAGGTGCAAGGGCTCGACTTTCTGAAAGAGGGCGAGGCACTGACCCCCAACTTCTGGCGCGCGCCGACCGATAACGACTATGGTGCACGGTTGCAGGAGAAGTATCAAGTGTGGAAGAATCCGACGCTGCAACTGAAATCTTTGGAAGCCAAGAGCGAGCAAGCGCAGGTGATGGTGGTGGCATCGTATGAGATTCCCGAGGTGAAAGGGACGTTGCAACTCACTTACACCATTAATAATGTAGGTGCGGTGAAAGTGACGCAGCAGTTGACGGCAGATGCGCAGGCAGAGGTGGCCCCGATGTTCCGCTTCGGCGTACAACTCCCCATGCCGAGCAACTTCGAGACCGTGGAGTACTACGGCCGCGGTCCGGTGGAGAACTACGCCGACCGTAACCACGCCACCGACCTCGGTCTCTATCGGCAGACTGTAACGGAGCAGGCCTATCCCTATATCCGTCCGCAGGAGACCGGCACGAAGAGTGACCTCCGCTGGTGGCGCGTCCTCAATGCCGCCCACCGTGGCCTGGAGATTAAAGCCGAGCAACCCTTCTCCGCTTCCGCGTTGCACTACACGATAGCCACCCTTGACGGCGGTCCCGTGAAGTCGCAAACCCACTTCGGCGAGCTGACTCCCGACGATGTGACAAACCTCTGCATCGACCAGCAACAGATGGGTATGGGCTGTGTGAATAGCTGGGGTGAGCTCCCCCTCCCGCAGTACCGCCTCCCCTATGCCGACCGCACGTTTAGCTTTACGCTGACGCCGGTGAAGGAGTGAGGTTGGAAGATGGAAAAATGAGGATTAAAAGCACTCAACCGATTGCTCTAGATGGAATGGATGTCTAGAACAATCGGTTGAGTTTACCTATTCATTACACTCTCGGCTAACAAGTAGACTCGTGTGCCAAGTGCTTGCGGCCAACGGTCAGTTGAATCTTTATCTAATAATCTTGCTCGCTCTATCGCTTCATTCACATGTGTTATCAGCATTTGAGCATCATAAGACGACTCGTGATAAGCCCCCATATCCTTACGCAAACGTACCTTTAGATATGGATCTGCGTTCTTAGACTTTCGGCGGTTCTCCATCCATAGTCTCTGCTCTTCAGGCGTCAGTACTGTTGCGTCTTCCAAATGTAACAGCAGCCACAATTCAAAACATGGATTACTCAGAGCCATGTGCATAAATTCATCCTGCGTGCATTCCTTGGCAACGCGAGATAACATAGCATCTGTCCAACGGTCTTTGTCCACTACTAGCCAAAGTTCATCGTCAGCCTCCAGCTCATACTGACTCTTGTAGTCATTCAACTGCTTCAACACATGTTCTGGACTTGAATTATTCAGTTCCTGTTCATTCCTGTTTAGAATATGCACGTGAACACGTGGATTTGTGTATTCCTTGGCCAATGCCATGAAATAGATTCGTTCCGTGTCTTTGCCTTCAGAAGCTATAACGATGAGACGTGCGTCACGAAAAGCCAAGTGACGTTCGCGCATTAAACTATTCCTATTCCGCATCTTCCCAGTGAATATTATTAAGCTCGCCAAAGAACGGAATCGCTCCATAACGGCCATTCAAATAACCTTTTTGTATATTCTCTCTCGGTTTGTACTCGCAGAGTGAAGACAAATGACTCTCGCCCTTCTTGTCTTTTTCCACAAACCAAACCTCGTCCTGACGGATGGGCGCTGTAGAAAGAAGATTTGATTCGTGAGTGGTGCAAATTAACTGCATCTGTGAATCGCTCCTGAGCATACTGTTGAACATTTCTAATAATTTTAAAGTCAACATTGGATGTAAACTCCTATCAACTTCATCAATCACATAGACCGCATCGTTAGCACGCATATCGATAAGCATCGGTATGAAATCAAACAAACGTGATGTACCATCGGACTCTTCGAACATCTCAAAAACATAGTCCGAGTCGCTATCATCCTTTCTATGGATTGTCTTCATCTCGTACCATTTCAAATTCATGGATTTATCTTTTTCTGCAAAGATGAAGCGGTCGCCATTGTGAATCACTACACCCATCTTTTCCCCTTTGCCTTCAAGACTCTCCTCAATTTTTTGCCTGATTTCGTCAGGAATACCTAATTCCTCAGGCTTCGATTCAACGCGACGTAAGTCGGAGATGCCCGTTCCAAAATAGTTCAGCAACTCGCGCATGACACTTCTGAACTGGGCATCGTTCACGACACGAAAAGGAAAGTCAGTCCTATGAGTATCCGGGAAGATAATATTCAGATGTTCAAACCATTTATGTGCCAATTTGATTGCCTCAATCCCTTTTCCGTTACGCCTGATGTATTCACTTAAGAACGTCCCTTTGGTCGGAGTTCCATCAATTAAAAATTTCAGGAACTGTCCATCCTCCCCTTTCAGATATTGCGGTGCAATGGTATTTTCCCAATTGTCAGCGGAACGCTTGCGCTCAAAAATCAGGGTGTCATTACGGCTCCCGGTCTTATACAGCCATTCCTCAAGCAATCCTCCCTTTGAGAAAGCAATGCCATAAGCAAAGAATTGATTATCCACTTTGAACTCCAATTCGATGCTCGAACGCTCTTGTGGCTCATCCGTCATTTTGAAGTAGTTGTATTTCCTATTGCTCCAACCATTCAAAGCAAATGCTTTGATAATAGCCAAACATTTTACGATGTTTGATTTGCCTGAAGCATTGGCACCATAAATTAATCCCATGCGTAGTACGGAAATATCATCCCGTTTTTCCGCACGTGACACTTGCAACGGCAATTGATCGCTTTTGCTAGCTGTGAACAAAATGCGTGCCTCCTCGTTAAACGAGTAAATGTTCTCAAATTTGGCTGACAATAACATGATGCTTGTTTCTAAAATTATGGTAGCAAAGATAATGAATATCTTTTGTTTTGACAAATATTTCCGTTAAATGTGTATAAATACGACTTGCACCGTTGTGTGAGACTGCGTCGAGTGTCGCTGATAGACGATTGTTCGCTTTATATTTGACTTTGTGTGGTGCGTTTTATTCTGCTCAACGGAACTCGTTTACTTTTTTAGTGTAGTGTTGTAACTAAATGACAATCAATCTGTTTACTGTTGTTTTTACAATTTACTCAATGCACTGAGTAAAAATACTCAGTGCATTGAGTAAATTGTATGATGATAAGGCTTAGGCTATGAATCTATTCTCTCCAGTTATCAAGAGCTTGTGATGGTAAAAGAGGGTGTAGCTCCAATTGCGCAATCAACGATTGCGCAATTGGGTGAATGTGATTTTATTAAAGTATTGTAAGTTTAACTTGCTGATTTAAATCACAAAATATTACATGAACTAATCTACAGATACCACCTCTTTTGTATAAGATGATAACGTTTGGTATTTGTGGCGCCCGTTGTATTATGAGCTGATGAGGCTGATGATGGGTAATGAAAATGTCTGAAAATAAATTACAGTGATGACGTACTCTTGAATCACTGTAGATGGAAGCATGGAAGGAAAGTGAAAGGACGAGTGGAAATATGTGTCTTCATATCAAATGAATTAGTGTTCAGTGTGTTATATATGGTAAACTACAAGTGGAGGTGGGGTATATGATTAGACTGTATTTTGATGGAAAAAGACCGGTCTTTTGAGTGATTTGCTCCTTCCATTTCTGCTTCCATTTTGCAAAAAGTATCGATTCCATCGAGGAATTTCCTTCTTTCCATCGGGAGAATGATAAAAATGGGCTCGAATATAGCTTCCATCCTCCAGATCTCGTTTTTATCTCTCATTCGATGGTTGAAATATTAAACAATGATGAGGATGGGTGGTGGGGGTTAACCAAGGTGAGCACAATGTGTGCATCCGGTGATGTTAACGCTTAAGAATCCTTTACATTGTATGTTAAGTCTAATATGAAAACGTCTATAATTCTACACTAACATTGCCCGTTTTTACCTCTCGGCATCCATCTTCAAAAACTATTGAATGATTTTCAAAATCATAAGGACGTGTGAGCACAAACATACTGACGAATGTGCCCATTCTTTAGTATGATTTGGGCGGAAGAACCGTATGATTTTCCTCATTTATCCGTGTAAATGTGCCCAATCATACGGATAAAAAGTGGTTCCCATGCCCCTTAAAACCAGGGACGCGCGCCCGTGAAGCGGCACCAAATGCCGATGGATATTGGGCTGGAGTGGGGTGGTTGATGAAATGATAAGTTGTTGGACGAATCGTGGAATCTTATTTGATTCAATATTTTTAGTTTTTATTTGCTTGTTTAAATCATATTTTCTATTTTTGTTTCGTCTTATCTTATCGCATGCCAAAATCTAAGGGTATATAGTACCTGCGGTTTTGTGTAAGAAGTGAAAAGGAAGATACTTATAGATAAAAGGCGTTACTGCGCTTTGGTTTTGACTTGCTGAAACCTGGAAAATTTCAATTTCGTCAAAAACAAAGCAACGGAACGCCCCTTGGTTGTTTGTGCCGTCTGCCTAAGGTGGACTGTATACATATATCAGTGGGGCTGACTGTTGCTCGTTTCGACGGAATGGGCATTCCAGGGCCTCAGCAAGTGGAGCGAGCGACAGCGGCTCCACGTTTTTTGTATATAAGTGAACTTAAATTCTAATTTCTACTATGGTAGCCGGGTGGAATTAAATCTTCATTATGAACGACAATCAGTTCTTAAAGATTTTTTCGGTTGTTGCATTCTTGGCATTTGCTGCTGTAAGTTGCTGGGCAACGGCTGAATCATTACATTTATTACTTCCCGATTTACCATCTGTTCTATGCTGGGTTGTAACAATCGGTTTCTTCTTTATAGCTTCATGGGGAAGTAAAATGGTTGTTGATAGCTTGAATCAAGACATCTACATGGAAAAAAGAGGTGCAACGCTAATAGGTGGAATTATCATCGTGTTGGTGTTCTGGCTATTTTGTAGTATGCCGACAAATACGCATACTTTTTTCTTTCGTAATCTTATTCAGCAAGAGGCTACTCAAGATATCTCCACTACAAAGAGTTATCTCGCACAGATTAAGGACAATGTTGTGACGGAAGATAAAATACGATTGAAATGCGCAGAGGTGCAAAATCGTGTTGATGTTAAGTTGGGAGAGTTGAAGGCAGAGATTGAAAACGATGCAAATCCTGGATATGGACCCAAGGCAAAGTCTATTTTGAATGATTTTGCTGATATCCTCGGCGTTGTAAAGATTGAGCCATTGACCTATAAGGGAAATTCAGTTCAAGACCGTCAGAAATTGTATGAAGCGTACAAGAACAAAATATATATTCTGCTGGAAAGTAAATGGCAGAACATTATAAAAGAAATGACTGATCCTAACGATGAGTATCGTAGAGTAGCGGAGAAAAAATATAAGAATCTTGAGGTTGTGGAGAAATCTATAAAGAATAAACAGATTTCTTTGACCGACGCACAGGATGTTAAAGTCGTTTGTGAACGTCTGGACGATGGATATGTAACTATCAAAAATTACGAAGAGCATGTCGATTTTAAGAGTGAGGCTGATCGGAAGAATTATACGGCACCCAATCCGGAAAATAAGATAAAAAGATTGCTCAGCGTATATGACGTTTGGATTGATTTCTTGACTGGAAAACATGGAGGAATGAGTTTCGCATTTTGGATACTTGTTTCTATTTTGGTGGATTTAGCTGCCTTTATCTTCTTTGATATTGCGTTTAAAAAAAGAGCATAAAACAAACAGAACATAGTTATGGCAATAGAGGTTAATAATATGGATGAACAGCAGGGAACTGAGAATACTGTCCCTGCTGAAGATACTTTTGCGACAGAACAAAATAATGTTGCACAAAAGGGTTCTGCGAATGGACTGAGCAGTGAGGAACAAAATGATCCTAATAAAATCGTCGTCACGATTACTGATGGAAGTACACCGATAGTGATACTATTCGGCCCTCCTGCGTGTGGTAAAACGATGACTTTGATTCGGTTGACTCGATATCTTATTTCTCAGGGATATACAGTCGAACCTATTCGCAGCTTCCGTCCTTCAACGGATGTACACTATCAGGAGATGTGTGATGGCTTTAACGCAATGATTAATAATAATGATGCTGCAACGAGTACTAATAGAATTAGTTTCATGCTGGTAGCGGTTAGAAAGAATGGAAAGCCTCTCTGTCAGATACTGGAAGCTCCTGGTGAGTATTATTTCAATGGGGATCCTAACACTCCTTTCCCTACTTATGTGAATGCGATTATACGGTCTAATAATAGAAAAATCTGGACCATATTTGTTGAGCCGAATTGGAGTGATGCCACTCCTCGTGCAAATTATGTGACGAAGATTGGTGATTTGAAGAAGTCGATGTACGTGAGAGATAAGACGGTCTTCCTATATAATAAGGTAGATAAGAGTGGTTTGGTTTATGGCCCAGGTCAGGTGAATGTTCCTCAGGCAATTCGTCAGGTTGAGAACGAGTACCCGAGAATCTTTGCTTACTTTGAGAATCAGAATCCGGTTACTAAGTACTTTAAAAAGTATAACTGTGATTTTGTACCGTTCCAAACAGGATTCTATAATCGTTCTTCAAGCGGATTTACTTATACGGAAGGGCATGAGATCTATCCGAGAATGTTATGGAATCTTCTACTTAAAAATATAAAAGGATAAGATCATGGCTGTAAATATCAAGCTCCTAGTTCATGGGGTACCTAATGGACAAAAGATGTGGGGCGTCACGCAGGAAGACGAAGTCTACATTAATCTTTTCTACAGTGAAAAGTATAGTGTGGAGGAGTCTATGTATGTTGGCAAATTTAATGGTGCGTATTTTTATACATTTGTAATTGGCCAGAATGTTCTTGATAAAGACGGACGCGCCGGCTCTTATTTGGCACTTACCATAAAAATAAACGCATTCTATGCGGATGTTATCAATATGTACAATCTTCTGAAAGCTTCTTTTCTGAAGATTGTTGTAGGGATGTGTGTCAAAGGAGAAGGGTCCGGTTATCAATTTATGGTTGGTAGTTTCTCGCAAATAGAGAGTGACCTAAAGGAATTGGAACAGCAGATTATAAAGTCAATAAGCCTGTTTTCTACATCTCAAGATATTATTCAGTTGCCGGTCGGTAATGCTTCGAATGAAAGATATTCTAAAGGTATCTATTTGTACGAATGTACGAATATGAGGTCGCAAGAGCTCATCCGGAATTATCGTTCGTTTGCTGTTTCTATTCTTTTCCCATCGAAGCAGATAGCAGAAATACAAGATTCTTGTAAAAACCGAATTGCTAAAGCGGAATCGGAGAAACTTGCAGAAATAAATCGTTGCGAGGTGAATTGTAAACAAAAGTTGCAACAGCAAGAAACTTCGCATAGCAAAGAGTGTGAGGCCTTGGAGGGGAAAATCGTTCAGATGAAAACGGATTCACAAACTGAACGGGAACGGATATCAGCAGACCTTGGTCAACAAATAAAAAATTTGGAGTCTGAGGTCAAAGCTTTAACATCTGAGAATTCGAGGTTGTCTGCAGCGTTGACGGAGGAGCAGAAGAAGTCGAAAAAATATGAAGATGAATTAGAAAAGCTAAGGAATCAGTGTCAGAACACGAATTTTTTTGGCTCAAAAAAACAAGAAGACGCTTCTGATAGCTTGAAAGATGGGGTTTGTAAAGTTGCAAATGAACAAAGTGAAAAGTTGCAAACACAAGGAGCAACCGGACTCATGAAAGATGTTAAATTCGTATTGCTTATTCTCAATACGTTGATTTTGGTGGCAATATTGTTGTTCGCAATTTATTGGAAAATCTTTTCTGACCCGGAACAATTAAGTCCCTCAGCGAATGAAAAAAATGTGAACCCTCCAACAGAGAAGGTCGTGAAGCCGGTAGTGGTCAAGAGGGATTCAATAAAAGTAGAGAACAAAACGGATTCAACTACTCAAAAAGAGGAAGGCCCTAAATTTAAAAAACAAGGATGATGAGAAGTATAATTGTTTTGTGGTTGCAATTCGTTGCTGCAATCTGTTTCGTCTCGTGCTCTTGTTCCGAGACGAAACAGAAACCTGTGTTCTATGACGATGATGAGGAAACCTCGTATGGTAGTGGTGGAGAGGTTGAAGTCCCATATAGAGAGGTTGGTGGCGTTAAATACGTGAACGTGAGCGTAAATGGAGTTGGACTTGAAATGATTTTTGATACGGGATGCTCCTCTACGCTAATCTCGATTGCAGAAGCCAATTATTTGTATAACAAGGGACGCTTGACCGGTGAGGATGTTCTTGGAACTGAGCAGGCTCAAATTGCAGATGGTAGCATTGTTGAGGATATGGTTATCAACTTGAAAGAGGTTATTGTAGGAGGTAAGATAGTATGCAATAATGTGAGGGCTACGGTCTCTTCTAATACTATGGCTCCTTTGTTATTGGGTAACGAAATCTTAAATCGCGTCTCCTCATATTCGATTGATAATGAAAATAAAAAAATAATCTTTAATCTGGAATGATTGTATGAACCTATCGGTTTACATATTTGGAGAGTTTGAGAGTGGCTATAACCAATATCCCACAGATTATACGAATGATTACTTCAAAGAGTTCTATCGTAGAGCGAAAGCGCCAACGCAGATTGCTATTCATAGAGAGGGGGATGTGATGTACTATGCTTATATACGAAAGCTGGAAGATGACAAGTACCTTGGAATATGTGCAGTCGTGAATGGTCTGCTTTTTAAACATATAGACAAGATGTTCTCGGTCTTTGAAAATCTGTTTACCGGTTTGGTGGAGAGAGGGGATTTGGTCGAGTTTAATGAAAAAGGGTCTATTACCACTCGCGTGAAAAGACTCTACATGAATACGGAGCAAATATCTTTGTTGGCAGAGGCAATACGAATCTCTTTTGAAAAGATGGAGACCGTAAAGCTTCCGCCGATTAACTATGGACGTTCAAAGGACTCGGTTAAGAATTTTACTCTGAAGGATGATTTGAATGAAATCTCGCGGGCTACTTCCGATTATGCCTATACTTATGTGTATAAGCAAGAAGGGTATAATACGGAAACACTCAATTCTTATTCAAAAATCTTGGGACGTGTAATTGAAGAGAAGGAGGCTTTGGAACGTCGCTGTGTAGATTTGTCTTCTCAGCTACGTAAGGCAAAGAATGAACAGCGTAATATGAAGTGGGTAAGTCTCTTGGGATTTGTGGCATTGGCTCTCTTCGTTATTATATGGAACAAGGTTATCAATCCGTCTGAAGTGACGAAATATCAAACCGGAGAGTTCGTGTACTATGGCCCTTTGAATAGTAATCATAAGCCTGATGGGATAGGCGTTGCCATTTATCCCGAGAATGACTCCCAACATCGTCGCTATTATGTGGGTGGGTTTAAGAATGGAAGTAGACAAGATAGCATTGCTATGCTGCTTTATAAGAATGGCTCGTTCTTCTATGGTAAGATGGTGGATGGCGAATGGGAAAAGGGCACCTATTACAACATTGAAGATAAGAGTACTTATGAAGGAACCTTTAAAGATAATAGACCTAGTTGGGGGGATCATTATGAACTTCGAAAAGTTTGTCAGTATCAAGATGGAGAAATCAAGATTATCGAATAATCTAATCAAATGCTTTGTAGGGATTGTTGCGCTCATGATGACGATTAGCCTTCCTACGTACGCACAAAATGCTGTCACTTTGGATCGAGCGCAGATTGAACAATTGAAAAAACAAAAGCAGGAAGAGAAACAAAGACAAAAAGAAAGGCAAAGGCAGAAACTTAAGGAAAAACAACAGAAGGAACAGGCGGTGAGACATCCTCAAACGGTTTCTTCCCCAAGAAGTCAATCTGGGTCTTCACATACCCCCTTGGAAACTACTGGGAAAAAGGAAACATCTTACGTGCTGATTAATGGTGAACCGCATGATAATGAACAGACTGTTGACTATACCAGTGCTTCTTTGTCGTATACTGTCAATACAAACTGGAAAAAATTGGAGATAGACCCCTTGTTGAATTACGACTGGGTACATTTAACGTGGGGCAGAAATCCTAATTCACTCCTTGCTGTTGTTGAACCAAACAGAACACATGCTGATCGAAAGGCGGTTTTCTTTTTGAGGAGTGGTAGTGCTCTGAGAAAGATAAGAATTAATCAACGAATGATGCCTGAGTTTTCAGCATCTGTTACCAATGTAAGAAATCTAGGTGAAACGGTTCTTATGGGGGAACAATGTGTGGCTGTTTCGCTTCGAGTGACAATTGGTGGCGCTCGTCGTGGAATGAAAGCTTTCTTGATTGGCGGTTTTAGTGAGTCTGGAAAGAGAATCCTTGTGAATGATCGTTATAAGGATAGGACTTTCATGAATGATGAATATTCTTTCTTCCCTCAGGAGTTATCAGGTTTGGGCCCCTATTATACAAAGGATGTGACTATGTTTATACCGATCAATGCATTTAAGGTAGGAAAGGGAAAACATGTTATCACTGGGTCTTTTAAAATATATCTTGATGGATTTGGATATATAGATGATGCTCCATCTAGGAATTTCTATATTCGTTTGAAGAAATCGAAAAAGGAGGTTAAACTTTTAAATTAAATAGTATGAAACAAAAAATTCTTTGTGTAGTCATCACATTATTGATGGCTTATGTATTGTGTGCGATACTTGGATTAA